>JAITNQ010000243.1 GCA_031290435.1 Candidatus Symbiothrix sp.
GACAAAGGTTTCTATCAGTTCGATTATACCGGCGACCAAATAAAATTTGTAAGCAAAATAAACATAATTGAAAAATAAAATGAAAATACTTTATATATTCATTTTCTGCATCTGTTTGCAGACTATTTCCGGCAACCTGTTTGCACAAGATAAAGAGAACTTATCACTGAAATACAGATACGCCTTTTCCATAGAACCTGTGTATCTCTTTAGCGGAGGACTTCATATCAATGCGGAGAAGCGACTGACAGAAAAAGAATGGTTTGAATTGAACATCACACCTTATTACTTACCTCTGGCGGAATATGATTACGATTATGGCGCATGGTCTACTATAAACAGTGGTTTTGGATATTTTTCAAAACTACAGGGTATTGGTGTAGGTGGAAGTTATAAATATTATTTCGCCCCGCTTTTTTTTATCAATCCGGGAGTGTCCTACACTTTTTATAAGGTAAAATATTTGGGTACTGATTTTTACCCTTATCAGGAAGACGGCTTGACTTACTATTCATTCGAGCGTAGGCAATTGTCCCAGATTTTCAACAAATTCAACTTAAATTTTTACATCGGAGGCCGTACGCCTTTCAAACGTTCATTTTTTGTTGAATATTTTGTGGGAGCCGGACACTCTTTTAGTTCTTATAAATCGGGAAAAAAATCATTCGATGATACAATGTTTGGCTTCGGATACACCGGCCCGTACCTGACAACCGGCGTAAAACTCGGATTCAATATTCGGTAAAATTGATTATCAATATATCAAAGAATATCCTATTCAACACCAGGGCAAACGCATCTTAGTCATTTTACAGAGTTGACCGACCCTCGTGTGGAGAGGAGTAAAGCGCATTTGATGGAGGACATAATCTTTATAACGATTGCCGCAATACGTACAAATTTGCCATAAATGACCGAGGTAAATATCATCCCAAATTTTTAATTATCCAAAAATAAATAAGTTTTTATCAATAAAGAAAAAAAACATATTTTTTTATGAGGATGTAACCCGCTTGAAAGCCAGCCAACCAGTTGAATTAAATCATCAAATGCAATCAAAACATATATCCTATTTTAACTGACATTGGAAAATTGGGAGATGTACGTTTTCCTTCTTTTTCAAACATATCACGAATTTCTATATCTATTGGAGGTTCTGTTTCATCATTGGAATTTTTCCTGCCTGAATGTCTAATATCGTGTGTAATAACTCCAGCTCCTACACTAATATCCACAACAAAATGATTAAATGTAAATTGTATTCCAAATTTTGTATCAATCATTAGTCCTTTTCTGTTCAAGTTAAAAGTATCTCTATATCCTTTAGGATAACCAAGGTCATCATTAAAATCTTTGGAGATAAACCAACTGGAAGCTTTCATTTGAGCGGCATAATATCCTAATTCAACTGATAAATAGGGAAATTTACGATGCTTTGATGTTATAAACCATTTTTCTTCAATCAAGGCTCTATATCCATTGTAATTTTCATAATATTTTGATGGCCAATAATCTGTCAAATAGGCTGTTGAAAGTTGAGTGGAAAAATTCCCATGTACTCTCTCATAACTTAATTCTAATCCCGGATTAAACAAATTGAATACTCGTATAGGGGAAAATTTAATTTGGTTTTTTAATTGACTGGTTTCTTGTGCTGTTGAAAAATCAATAGCGCTTATCATCAAAAAAGATAATAATAAGCATTTACAAATGCCTTGTTTTTTTCGAATTGAATTTCTGGCTTTCATAAAATATTTTCTTTCTCTAGCTTTCATTATACAAAAGTAACTTGTAAGTTAAAAATCTGTTATTCAAGTATTATTCTATCACAATTGGTTGTTGGTTGCGAAATAACAAGGAAATCAAGCCTGTCATTAGTTTCATTAGAAATATAATGCTTTGTTTCAGGTTCTATCAATAATCCCTTTTGATCTTCTACAACTATCCGTATATTGTCAAAGTAGAAAGTTGCTGTACCTTTTAGAATGTAAAAAAATTGCTGTGCTTTGGAATGAAAATGCAAATCCTCTTGAGTATTGGCAGGCATACTTTCTTGTTTAATTGATAGTCCTTCCGTATCAGCTAAAATCCAACTATCGCAATTGTTTCCCCAAAAATAATGTGTTGCCCTTTTCTTATCTATTACGTTCATATTTTTTCCCAATTTTAAAGATCTCTTTGATAATATTTATTTCTTCATCTATTCATTTATAAATTTTCTCTGTTTGCAGATGTGCATTTTATTGTAAACTAACTTGTAATCTCAAATGCCCACCAAAACCTTCACGCACTATTCTCATAAGTGTTGACAGCCTAATATCACTTGCATTATTCTCTATTCTGGAAATGTATGTCTTTGTCGTTCCACATTTTTCGGCAAGAGCTTCTTGTGTCAGTCCTTTTTCTTTCCGAAGTTCTTGTAACATGACACCTAATTTGAACGTTTCAAATTCTTCTTCAAATTGTTCTCTGCGCTCTGTTCCACGTTTACCATACTGACTGTCCAAATGACTTGCAAACGAAGTTAAATTGTTATTTGCTCTCTTTTTCATCGAAATATTGTTTTTTAAGTTTTTCTGCTTTTTCTATTTCACTTGGTGGTGTTTTTTGCGTTTTCTTTTGAAATCCATTTACAAGTATCACAAGTTGTCCTTCGTCAAAGAAACTGAAAACTCTGTAAATGTCAGAACCTACTTCCACTCTTATCTCATAAAGTCCTGTTGAATTTGTAATATGGTCAAAATATTTTTTAGGAACTTGTTCTATCATCGTTATGAGTTTCAACGTCCAGTTGAATTTCTTTTGAACATTAGGCTGTAGCCTATTGAAAAAATCAAGATAGTTAATCCTTTTAATAAAATATTTCCCTGATATATCGTTCTTCCATTTATAACATATTTTTATGCAAAGTTAGCTAATTAGATAATATAAACCAAATTTATAGCAAAAATTTACCTTTCCATTTCAATTATTTGTGAATATATACCGACTATTCAATTTGCATTTCAAATATCAAATAATGTTTAACACCAAATTTTTCGCCCCATTTTTCAATGTCTTTCCCATTAGCGCCTACTTCACAATAGGATTTGAATCCATTTCCCACATCATATGGAAGTATGTAAGCTAACAAATAAAATTTTTCCTTATATCCAATGTCCAATTTACTTTCTTCTGCTATATTTCTTAAACTGTCAGCGTTTTCCCGGCACGCAAGCCGTTAGCCAATTCGCTACAGGTTGTCCAATACTCCACAAATACAGTGTCGTTTCCGTCATTTTTAGGCAGGTTCAACAACAAATAATCCGGTACGGAAAATTCTTTTATCTGACTGCTGTCGAATTTAACTTCAACCTTTTTCAGATTTTCCTGCAATTCATTGATTACGCCGCGCATACTGTCTGCATTCAAGGATGAAAATGAAGCGACTTCATTTCGCAGTATGTCTATCATCCGCTCAAGGTATTCCCCGGCGCGTCGACGGTCAAACCGTTCGATTCCGCCCCGTTTAACGGTATAAGTTCCCTCCTTCGTATTCCGCCCCGTTGTATAGGGTAGTGATTTGTATTCATCTCCATAAGAATTGCTTACCTTTTCTATTGCGATGAATTGTTCCCCCTCGTACAGTGTCTGCAAAGGGACGATATCTATTGTGCTTTCACTCGTTTTGTGTATTTGGGAATACAGGGTTTTGTTGGCTATGGGAAAGGTATTGATATGCACCGTCATATCATGAATATCCTGTACGGTGATGTGTATGGGAAAAACAACTTTTATCCAGTAGCAGGGCGTTAAAGATTCTGTAATATTTTCAGGGAAAACGCTTTTTATTTCTTCCGGGAATATTTCTTTATGGATAGATGCAAGTTGCAAGTCGTCTACAACACTCAGGTACTGTACATTGTAAAAATCTACAATGGTTTTGTCGGTTTGATTCAACAAATCGTATCCGGAGAAAAAGGCAACGGTTTCTTCTATTTCTTCTTTGTCCGGAAGATGCGGAAGTCCGGCTTTCATCTCCATTTCTTGCCGGTCAATATACCACTTGCTGTAAGGCAGGATACTGTATATTTCATTTTTTTTGATTGTGTTTGGAAAATCAAAATAAAAGGAAAGCGATTGCATTGATTCCACTTCCGGATGTAAATCCAGTCCTATCCATGCCGTATTATTTGTTTTTTCTCCCAAAATATGGGCTTGTCCCAACATCCTTTTTTTTCCGGTTTCTTCTATTGTTGAAAAATAACGTTCACTAATCAGGTACTTTATTTTACCGGCTACTAATTTTACCGCTTTCACAGGTACAAATGACAAACCCTTTATCCCTCGTTGAGCCAATTCGGAAGAAATTTTCTTGTCTGAAAAAATGTTTTTCCTGTTCAGATAGACTACCGGTTCCGACTCCACAGGCGAGGCCTGCGCTATGGCATGGGCGGGAAAAGGATTAATAAAAATACTGGGCGTCAACACGCTCGACAAGGACTCAAGCATCCGGACATGTATATCTTCCATCTCGTTATAAATGTCATAGAGTTCATTCGACATTGCCTCCATGATTAATCGCACGATAGGGTCTAAATTTTCTACCGATGAAACGCCCCAAAGGGTGGCGGCGCTGTTGTAAAATCGTTGTAAAATGGCTTCTTTGGTATTATTTCTTTTGCTCATGGCACTAAAGTATGATATTATTTATGTCCTGTCCGGTATCGACGGGATATGATTATCTTGCAAAGTTATATAATATTTTTAATTTAACGACAATATTTGTTTAAATATTTGAAGATTGCCCATTTTTTAACAATTTATGGCAAATACGCAATATTTTTTACAGAATAAGCACCGAAAAAAACAGCAAAGTTCTTCAAATCTTCCAACCGGGGCAATCGGCATGTTTCGCATCACCATTCAAAGCTAAAGAAAGGCGGCCTGTTTGCGGATATACAATTTTTTTCAATTGCAAAGCTAAATTTAATGATTTGAATATTGAAAATTTGGCAATCACGCTACGTTTTTCAAAATATTATATTAATTTTGTGCAGGATTAAAAATTAGTGTATGCGAAAATTGTTTTTTTTAGTAGCTTGTAGCCTTCTCTTATTGGTATCCTGTGATAGGATATTCTTAGATGTGGAAGGAAAAGAAGCTGATTTACAGGGAAAATGGCAAATGGATGGCGTTGATACGGTCTATTACAATTTCCAAAAAAGGCTGTTTCAGTATCAAATATATGTAAAAAAAGACAGAATGACGAGTGTGTATGGCTATTATTTTTTGCATGGAGATACAGTTATTGATTTGGAATTGATAAAAAAGTATCTCCCAACCTCATTAAATGTTTCATTAAAGGGCTTAGGTTGGGATGATACGGATGATGATATGATTTTCAAATCATTCAGAATAAATAATTTAACAAATAAGAAATTAATTTTATCAGCTGATGATGAAATTATATCTTTTCATAAATTTTGATAAAACATAGAGTACCAATAATTAAAACATAATTAAAACATAAAGTCATGAAATCGAAAATTTTTTTACTAGGTCTTATTGTAAGTCTTATGTTCTCTTTAGAATCCTGTAAGACAAAGGAAAGTGCGTACAAAGCAGCTTATGAAGCGGCAAAAGAAAGGGAAATGCAAGAAAATACCCCTGCCGAAATTACGCCGGTTGATAAGACGTCTGATCAAGCCCTTATCCAAAAAGAGAAAGTTACATTAGTCGATGGTGCAGGCATCCTGCAATACAGTGTTGTTATCGGCAGTTTTCTAAACAAAACAAATGCCGTATCATTGAAGGAACGGATGGATAAACAAGGTTTTAAATCGTCTCTTGCACAAAATGAAAAAGGCATGTATCGCGTAATTGTCGCTACATACGGTGAAAAAAGCAGTGCGGCAACTGAAAGAAACCGGATAAAAGAGAAGTATTATCCTGAATTTCAGGATGCTTGGCTTTTAGAAAAGTATTGATTTGTATAAGCGAAGCGGATTTTTAACGGAAATCCGCTTACGCTTTTACTTCTTCATAATCGGGAATATCTTTCAAAAAGACATATCCGTCTTTTTCTTTATTTATCTTGCAACAAAAATGCCGGATACCATTGCTTACTATCAGCCATGGAACATTCAGGCTCATATTGTAACGCGCAATCTGGTCGAAAGTTTCTTGTTTGACTTGTACTGAAGGCGATTTGTATTCCACAATCATCAAAGCTTGTAGAAAATCATCATAAAGAACAGTATCACAACGCTTTTTTACATTTCCTAAGCCAATGGAAACTTCGTTGGCCAGCCGACTTGCAGGAAAATGCCTGTGCGCTATCAGAAAATGAATAAAATGTTGACGTACATATTCTTCCGGTGTAAGTCGAACGTACTGTTTCCGTAAACAATCGAAAACATAGTCTTTTTCACCGTATTTTTTTAGCTTCAAATCTGCCGACGGAAGATTTAATTCGGTCATATTTTATTGAATTTTTGCCTGATCTTACAAAGTTACGCATTTTTTTTCATTCAACCAACTATAAAAATGAAGTATTGTATGCCTTATGCGAAAAACTTTCGTAAATTCGCATCCGGATATGCATAAAAACAGATGAAAATACATGGATTTCGAACTTATTTCGGATTATAAACCTACGGGCGACCAACCGGAAGCCATCCGGGAATTGCTGGAAGGCGTCAATCAAGGCTTGACGCATCAGACGCTTTTGGGTGTGACAGGTTCCGGAAAAACCTTTACCGTTGCCAATGTCATCAGCGAACTGAACAGGCCGGCTTTGGTGCTGAGCCATAACAAGACGCTGGCCGCTCAGTTGTTCAGCGAATTCAAGCATTTTTTCCCGCACAATGCCGTAGAGTATTTTGTTTCCTATTACGATTATTACCAGCCGGAAGCTTATTTACCATCTACGAATACCTATATAGAAAAAGACCTGGCTATCAATCAGGAATTAGACCGGCTCCGCTTGTCTGCCACTTCGGCGCTTTTGTCCGGTCGGAAAGATGTCATTATCGTTTCTTCCGTTTCCTGTCTGTACGGTATCGGAAACCCTGCCGATTTCAAGGAAAACGTTATCTCCGTCAAACGCGGACAAACTTTTTCGAGAAATGTTTTTCTTCGGAAATTAGTCGATAGCCTTTATTCACGGAACCAGATAGAGTTCTCGCGCGGACATTTCCGGGTACAAGGCGATACCGTAGATATATACTTAGCCTATGTGGATTTAGCTCTACGGGTTCTGTTCTGGGGAGATGAAATTGAAGAAGTTTACACCTTTGACCCCTTGACCGGTAATCCGGTGGAAATATTTGAATATTATGATATTTATCCGGCCAATATCTTTGTCACAACACGGGAAAGAACCAATGCGGCAATCGGTCAAATCGAATTGGATTTGGGCGAAAGGGTGAAATTCTTTCAGGACAACGGACAGATGCAAGAGGCAAAAAGACTTTACGAACGGGTGACTTATGATTTGGAAATGATACGGGAACTCGGCTATTGTTCCGGAATAGAAAATTATTCCCGGTATTTCGATGGCCGGGAAGCCGGTACCCGCCCTTTTTGCCTGATTGATTATTTTCCGAAAGACTTTCTGACGATTATCGACGAAAGCCATGTGACGGTGCCGCAAATTCGTGCAATGTACGGAGGCGACCACTCGCGCAAAATAAACCTTGTGGAATACGGTTTCCGTTTGCCGGCCGCTATCGACAACCGGCCGCTGACTTTCGACGAATTTGAATCAATTACCCCACAGAAATTATTTATCAGCGCAACGCCTGCCGATTTCGAACTACAGATATGCGAAGGCGTAGTGACGGAACAAGTAGTGCGTCCCACCGGCCTGTTAGACCCTGTGATAGAGATTCGCCCCAGCCTGAATCAAATAGACGACCTGATGGACGAAATCAACCGGCGAACCGAATGGGGAGAACGCACCTTAGTCACCACCCTTACCAAAAGAATGGCCGAAGAACTGAATGACTATTTTTCCCGAATGGATATAAAAACAGCTTACATCCATTCGGACGTGGTTACCTTGGAACGTATCGAAATCATGGAAAATTTGCGCCAAGGTTATTTCGATGTCTTGATAGGCGTGAATCTTTTGCGGGAAGGATTGGACTTGCCGGAAGTCTCTTTGGTTGCCATCCTGGATGCAGATAAGGAAGGGTTCCTTCGCTCACATCGTTCTCTGACCCAGACCGCAGGCCGGGCTGCCCGTAACATCAACGGCCGGGTCATTTTCTATGCCGACCAGATAACGGAAAGCATGCAGAAAACCATAAATGAAACCAACCGGAGGCGTGAAAAACAATTGCTTTATAATGCGGAACACAATATTACACCCCAACAAATCGTTAAAAATACACAGTCAATGCTGTTGAGAGGTGAACTGAAAACCGAGCCGCAAGCCTATATAGAAAAAGAAAACGTCAATATTGCCGCTGAACCGGTGGTTCGGTATATGACCCAAAAGGATTTGGAAAAACTGATTGCCAAAACCCGTAAGTCTATGATGGATGCAGCAAAAAAATTAGAATTCTTAGAAGCCGCTCAGTACCGTGATGAACTGATTAAGTTAGAAGAAATGTTGAACAAGTAAAATTAAATTAATTTAAGTATGCAGACAGATATTGAAATCGCTCGTGGCATAGCCTTGGAGAAAATTAAGAAAATTGCACAGGAAATTCATATTCCTGTCGATGAAATCATGAATTACGGCAAGTATATTGCCAAAGTGCCGGTCAATTTGATTGATGAAGAAAAAATCAAAGAGCACAAGTTGATTTTAGTTACGGCCATTACGCCCACCAAAGCCGGGATAGGTAAAACCACCGTTTCCATAGGATTGGCGCTGGGATTGGGAAAAATAGGAAAAAAGGCTATTGTTGCTTTGCGGGAACCGTCTTTAGGCCCCTGTTTTGGAATGAAAGGCGGCGCTGCCGGAGGCGGTTACGCACAGGTGCTTCCCATGGAAAACATCAATTTGCATTTTACCGGCGATTTCCATGCAGTCACCTCCGCCCACAATATGATAACGGCGCTGTTGGACAATTATCTTTACCAGAACCAAGGTCTTTGTGATGTGGGATTGAAAGAAATACTGTGGAAAAGAGTGCTGGATGTTAACGATCGAAGCCTGCGGAAATTAGTGACAGGCTTGGGAACGTATACAAACGGAATTCCTACCGAAACGGGATTCGATATTACACCGGCTTCGGAAATCATGGCTATCCTGTGTTTGTCTAAAGATATAGACGATTTAAAACGCCGGGTAGGGGAAATTGTCTTGGGATTCGATTTCAAAGACAGGCCGCTAAAAATAAAGGATTTGAAAATTGAAGGCGCCATTGCCGTTCTGCTCAAAGACGCTATTCATCCGAACTTGGTACAGACGACTGAAAACACGGCCGCTTTTATTCATGGAGGCCCTTTCGCCAATATCGCACATGGTTGCAATTCCATCGTGGCTACGAAAATGGCCTTGACTTTCGGCGATTATGTCATCACGGAAGCCGGTTTCGGCGCCGATTTGGGTGCGGAAAAGTTCTTTAACATCAAATGCCGCAAAGCCGGTTTGCAGCCCACATTGACTGTTATCGTAACGACTTCCCAAGGTTTGAAAATGCACGGAGGCATTGCTTTGGAAAATATCAAAGAACCGAATCCTGAAGGCTTGCAAAAAGGTTTCGCCAATTTGGACAAACATATCGAAAACATAAAAAGGTTTGGCCAAAGTATCATTGTCACCTTCAACAGATACGCTTTCGATACGGAAGCGGAAATCGCTTTGGTAGGAGCGCATTGCCGGGAAATGGGCGTTGGATTTGCTGTGAACAATGCCTTTGCCGAAGGCGGAAGCGGAGCCGTAGATTTGGCTGAATCGGTCGTCGAAATGATTGAAAAAAATCCTTCCGCTCCACTTCGTTTTACTTACGAAGAAAAGGATGATATTAAAACCAAGATAGAAAAAATAGCGCTGAATATCTACGGAGCCGACAGCATTCAATTCAGCGACCAAGCCGAAAAAATGCTGAGACATCTGAAACAAATGGCTGTTGAGCATTTCCCGGTTTGTATCGCCAAAACGCAGTTTTCTTTTTCCTCCAATCCCAAAGGCTATGGTGTGGAAAAAGGATTTAAGTTGAAAATCAACGATATCGTTATCAACAACGGCGCAGAATTTATTGTGGCCATTGCCGGCGAAATCATGCGGATGCCGGGATTGCCCAAATATCCGAATGCCGTGAATATGGATATTGTAGGAGGGAGAATTGAAGGTCTGTCATGAGCGATGACTTTATAGCCATGCTACATAATAAATAATAAATTAGGTACATATGAAGAAAAACGCATCGGTGTAATACAACCGAAAAATGTTAAATATATTTAAATATTAGTACTATGTAAAGCATGGTATTATTTTATTTCGTATCTTTGTCTCATTAATAGAAAAAGAGCGGTTATGAATGCAGATAATGCAAAATCTCAAATGAGGAAAGGGATATTGGAGTATTGTATACTTCTGATTCTGAGCAAAGAAAAGGCGTATGCCAACGATATTATAAAATTGTTGCAAGCAGCGCGTTTAATTGTGGTTGAAGGGACGCTGTATCCATTATTGATGCGATTAAAGAATATGAATTTGCTGAATTATGAATGGGTAGAGTCGACACAAGGTCCTCCCCGGAAATATTACGCCTTGACAAAAGACGGAGAAGATTTCCTGATGGAATTGGGTCAGGCCTGGAGTGAGATAGAAGATACCATCCATCATTTGAAAGAATTTGAAATAAAATAATACAATGATAAAGATATGAAAAAAACGATAACTGTAAATCTCAACGGCCGGGTGTTTACCATGGACGAAGACGCCTATCATTTGTTGGATAATTATTTAAAAAACCTTAGGATTTACTTCCGAAAAGAAGAAGGTTCTACTGAAATTATCGCTGATTTTGAAGCCAGAATTGAAGAATTGCTGAGTGAAAAAATCCATTCCGGTTATGAAGTTATCTCTATTGCACAGGTAGAGGAAGTGATTACCAGGGTGGGAAAACCGGCGGATTTTGCCGATAAAGAAGAGAAGAAAGAAGCGGAAAAGCAAAATCCACGACCGGAATATGGCTATGTAAGGAAAAAATTCTTTCGGGATATGAGCGACAAGATGTTTGGCGGCGTATGTTCCGGAATTGCCGCTTACTATGGCTGGGATGTATTGGCGATCAGGATAATTGCCGTTATCCTGATATTTGCCACTACCTTATGGATTGTTCCGATTTACCTCTTGGCTTGGCTTTTTTTCCCGGCGGCCTTTACGGCTGAAGAAAAGTTGATGATGCGAGGGAAACCGATTACCGTTGAAAATATAGGAAAGGCTGTAGCCGCCGAAGTGGAAGCGGCTAGAGCAACAATAGAAAAGAAAGGTTGTTTGTCCGGTGTTGTGGACTTGTTTGTAGCCGTGATAAAAGTATTTCTAATTGTTATGTGCTGCCTCATAGGGATTCCCTTGCTATTTGCTTTGGCGATTACGCTGATTACCTTGTTTGCTGTTTTATTTGGCGTAGGAGGCGGTTTATTGGGTTTCTTGCCGTTCGCATGGATACAAGATTCCTCTTTTCTGACGGTAGCGCACCCCTTGTTGACCACCATAAGTTTTCTCTTTGTGTTGGCTATTCCGCTCATCTCGCTTATCTATGCTGTAATTTCATATTTAGCGAAATTAAAACCGGTGAATAAGGCGGTAAAGTGGATATTTCTGGTAATTTGGATAGTGGCTTTGGTGCTGTTTGTATTTTCCGGATTCCGGATAAACCTGCGTAATTTTGATGGGAGATGGAGACCGGGATATGCTGTTATTCAGGGAAATGGGGAAATTTTAGAGAAAAATTACAACTTAACATTCATAGATGGTCTTGAAACCGGTGGCAGTTTGATGGCTGACATTCAAATTGAACAGACCGATGCGGAAACGAGTAGTTTATTCATTACCGGTGATGAAAATCTGATAGAAAAGATAGCATACGAAGTAAGGGATCGAAACTTGTATCTGTCAGCGCCGAATTCCTACAGCCTGCGTCCCAAGGATAGTCTTAAAATCTTACTTCGAACCCCTGAACTGAAGGAAATTCATTTGAAAAGCGGCGGCAGCCTGCGTATTCATACTGCTTTTAAAGCCGACAATTTGGCAATTAAATTGGAAGGCGCCGGAAAAATTAAGGCAGATAGTTTGGACGTAAAAACGCTGAAAGTTTCTACGGAAGGGGTTGGTTCCATCACATTAGCGGGAAAGGTTCGAAAAGCGAATTTATACATGGAAGGTGCAGGCGAGATAGATGCCTTGGAATTGCTTGCCGATTCTATTATTGCAGATATAGAAGGTATTGGCGTTATCAAATGTAACGCGGTGGAATACCTAAAAGGGAATTTAAACGGTATTGGTAAAATTACGTATAAGGAAGAACCCAAGATAAAGGATATGACTTCTTCCGGGATTGGGAAGATTGGGAGGAATTGATAATTAAAAATTAAAAATTAATAATTAAAAATTAATAATTAATAATATGGCTTTGATAAAATCTGTACGGGGCTTTGTGCCGGAAATAGGAGAAAATGTATATTTGGCCGATAATGCAACCATTATAGGGGACGTGGTGATAGGCGACGATTCGAGTATCTGGTTCAATACGGTTTTGCGGGGCGATGTCAATTCTATCCGGATAGGCAAGCGGGTCAACATTCAGGACGGAACGGTGGTGCATACTTTGTACGAAAAATCGGTGGCGGAGATTGGTGACGATGTGAGTATCGGTCACAATGTGACCATACATGGCGCCAAAATCGAAGCAGGCGCATTGATAGGCATCGGCGCAGTGGTGTTGGACCACGCGGTGATAGGAGAGGGGGCTTTGGTGGCGGCCGGTTCGGTTGTGCTGAGCGGCACAAAAGTAGAACCGGGTAGTATCTATGCCGGCATTCCGGCTAAATTCGTCAAGAAAATTGATCCCGAACAATCGAAAGAAATCAATCAGAAAATAGCCCGGAATTATTTAATGTATTCAAATTGGTACAAGTAGGCTAAAAGATCTTTTCATAAATTGTGTTTGTAGCGCCAAGATTATCGATAACGTAATCTTTGGCGCTTTTTCCGTAACTATCGATTAAATGCCTGTAACTCAGGAAATCGTTCATCCGGGCAGAAAATTCTTCTTTTCCCGTCACGGAAAAGGCGCCTCTGCAAGCGATTAATTCTTTTGCTTCCCTGAATTTAGAGAAATTAGGGCCGAACAGTACGGGCAGTCCGTAAACGGCAGCTTCTAATATATTGTGAATGCCTACGCCAAAACCGCCGCCGATATACGCAACATTGCCGTAGCGATAGATGGAAGAGAGCAGGCCTATGCAATCTATAATCAGACAGTCCGCGTCGCCAATTATTTGTTCATTGGCTTGCGAAAGGCGTACTGCTCGCCGACTTATCCGGTTTTGCAGACTTTCTATCCGTTTTTCACCTATCTCGTGAGGCGCTATAATCAGCTTGATATCGTTGCGTTGATTGAAATAAGGAATCAGGATATCTTCATCTTTTTCCCATGTACTTCCGGCAACCAGCGCGAAATCTTTCCGATCCTCGGTCTGATTCAAGAAACGGGCTATGAGCGGAAGTTCTTTTCTTTTTTCAAATATTTCCTGAACCCGGTCGAATCGTGTATCTCCGGAAATTGTGACATTGGTGTGCTTGAAGTGATTCAACAGTTTGCAAGAATTCTCATCCTGCACAAAAAACCAATTGAAGTCGGTCAAAACATTGCTGTATTTTCGTCCGTACCAGCGGAAAAAAATTTGGTTTTTCCGGAAAATGGCGGAAATAATGTAGGTAGGTATATGACGATATTTCAATTGGTTGAGATAATTCATCCAAAATTCGTATTTAATGAAAATGGCTATTTCCGGTTTTGCCAGATCAAGAAATTTGTGTGCATGTTTGTGATAATCAAACGGCAGGTAACAAACAACATCCGCTCCGGGGTAGTCTTTTCTGATTTCGTATCCTGAGGGAGAAAAGAAAGTCAGTAAGATACGAAATTCCGGCTTTTCTTTCTTTATTTTTTCTATCAGCGGGCGACCTTGTTCAAACTCGCCCAAAGAAGCGGCATGGAACCAAATATATTTTGCTTCAGGGTCAATCTCTTTTTTCAGAATGGAGAATGTCTCCTTCTGTCCCGACAATATCTTTTTCGCTTTTTTATTGAAAGGCGAAACCAATCTGACGGCAAAAGCATAAAGTGCTATGGCAGTATCGTATATCACGCTAAGTTTTTTATAGTTTTTTCAATTCTGTATATTGTTTCTTCTTTTCCGATAATTGCGGTGATATCGAACAAATGCGGTCCCTTGGCTTCACCTACTAAAGCCAAGCGGAAAACATTCATTATATCGCCTGTATGATAGGCTTTCGCACTTATCCACGACATGACGGCCTGCTCGGTTTCCGGGGCAGAAAATCCGGTCAGGGTTTGCAATATGCCGACCAGTTCCGTTAATTTTTCGGCTGAATCTTCTTTCCAGCGTTTTTTGACGGTTTTTTCATCATAGGATGCGGGCGGAATAAAAAAGAAAGCGCTCTGTTCCCACAAATCCTTCACGAAATTAACTCTTTCTTTGACCAAACCTACGGCTTTTATCACTTTATCCAAAGGAGCATCCACGCCATGTTCTTTCAGGATGGGAAAGAACAGGTCGGCGATTTCCGCATTGGATTTTAATTGTATATATTGATGGTTGAACCATTCACCTTTTTTGTAATCGAATTTGGCTCCGCTTTTGCTGCATTTTTCGATGGAGAACAGTTTGATTAGTTCTTCGATAGACAGTACTTCACGGTCATCGCCCGGGTTCCAGCCCAATAAAGCCAGAAAATTCAGCAGGGCATCCGGTAAATAGCCGGCTTCGCGGTAACCCGATGCCGTTTCGCTCGTTTTCGGGTCTGTCCATTGCAAAGGGAACACGGGAAATCCAAGCCGGTCGCCGTCGCGCTTGCTCAGTTTTCCGTTGCCTTCCGGTTTCAGTAACAAAGGCAGATGCGCGAATTGCGGCATGGAATCTTCCCAACCGAAGTATTGGTAAAGGAGGACATGCAAGGGCGCCGAGGGCAACCATTCTTCGCCGCGAATCACATGCGAAATTTCCATCAGGTGGTCGTCTACAATATTGGCCAGATGATAAGTCGGGAGTCCATCGGACGATTTGAATAAAACTTTGTCATCTATTATGGAGGAATTTACGCTCACTTCGCCGCGAATCAGGTCGTTTACCGTGATGGTACGGTTCGGTTCGATTTTAATCCTGATTACGTATTGGTTGCCGGCTTCGATGAAAGCCGCGGTTTCGTCCGGCGGCAAGGTCAATGTGTTTCGCATAGACATTCTGGTCGAAGCATCGTATTGAAAATTAGCCAACTCGTTTCTTTTTGCTTCCAACTCGGCCGGTGTATCGAAAGCTATATAAGCCAACCCATCCGATAAAAGCCGGTCGACATACTGCCTGTAAATGGTTTTTCTTTCTGATTGGCGGTAAGGTCCGAAATTTCCGCCTTTATGAGGGCCTTCATTGAAAGATATCCCCAACCAATCGAACGATTCAATGATGTATTCTTCCGCACCCGGAACAAAACGTTGGGAGTCGGTATCCTCAATGCGGAGGATTAAATCGCCTTTTTCCTTCTCGGCAAAAAGGTAGTTATACAAGGCCGTCCGGACACCTCCAATGTGCAATGGTCCGGTCGGACTTGGTGCAAAACGAACCCTTATTTTTCTTTGAAACATAATAGTTATTAAAATATTTCCGCAAAATTACTTATATTTCTCTTTTTTTTACTATATTTCGGAAAAATTATTGCGATATGAAGAAGAAATATTTAAAAATACCGGTTTATATCTACTTTATTCTGGTTACATTAGTCATTATTTTCCTTTTTCCGAGAGAAGGAAAGTTCAGGTATTCGTTTTTGGAGGGCCGTCCATGGCAATACGGTTTGCTGACTGCTCCTTTCGATTTTGCTATTTACAAGACAGATGCGGAGCTAAAAAGTGAGCAGGATACGCTTGTCAATAGTTTGCAGCCATATTTTCAATTGGATAATGAAATGGCTTCCGTGCAAATCGAACGTTTCGAGAAAGATTTCGAACGCTCTTTTTACCGGCATGATACGGCGTATGAAAAATATGTAAAAACAACGTTGTCAGAGATTTACAAACGAGGAATTGTGAGTATGGAAGACTATCGTTTTTTAGAGAATACGCATTATCGGGATTATATGGTTTTTCAGGATAATATTGCTGTTCCGCATCCTGTCAGCGAATTATTTACCATAAAATCGGCCTATTCCTATTTTATGGAGAAGTGTCCGCACTATTTGAGCCTTGAGATTTTACGAAGTTTTAATCTGAATGATTATCTTTATGATAATATGAAATATGATAAAACTACTTCTGAAAAAGTAAAACAGGATATGATTCAGCGGATTTCCCCTTCGAGCGGTATGATTCAGGCAGGAGAAAAAATCATTGACCGCGGTGAGATTGTCGGTAAAGATACCTTCGGGATACTTCGCTCCCTGAAGCAAATTTCTGAAAAACAGGCAGGAACGGTCAACCGGCAGACAGGCCTTTTGACGGGTACTTTTGTGTTGATAAGCGGCCTGATGGCTTGTTTCTTTTTTTATTTTTTTTACTTACGGAAAAAGATATACCATCAGCGGAAAGACCTTGTTTTTATGCTTTCCATGGTCGTTCTGTTTACCGTCTTGACGGAGCTTTGCGTCACGTATGGTTTTTTCAGTATTTATATTATACCCTATACCGTTATTCCTATTGTTGTACGTACTTTTTTTGATTCCAGGACGGCGCAAATGACCCATTGGACCGTTATCCTGATTTGTGCCATGATGACGCCCTTGCCTTTTGAGTTTATTTTGTTGCAGGTAATCGTTTGCATGGTAGCCATGTATGTGCTGAAAAATCTGACGCAGCGGTCGGAATTGGTGAAATGCGCCATCTACATTTTTGCGGCCTATATTTTGGTTTATATAGGTTTATTGCTTTTTCAGGAAGGTGATTTTTCAAAGATAGATTGGAATATGCTATTGTATTTCGGAATAAACTTCTTGTTTGTGATGTTTACCTATCCGTTTATCTATATCATTGAGAAAATTTTCGGTTATATTTCCAATGTGACTTTGGTAGAATTGTCGGACATTAATCTTCCTATTTTGCGGAACCTTTCCGAAACCTGTCCGGGAACCTTTCAACATTCCTTGCAGGTCTCGATGTTAGGCGCTGCTGCTGCCGCCAAAGTCGGCGCTAATCCGCAATTGATTCGTACCGGCGCCTTATACCATGATATGGGGAAGATGTTGAATCCGAATTATTTTGTGGAGAATAAAATGGCAGGAACCAATCCGCACGAAAACCTGAGTTTCGAGCAGAGTGCGCGGATAATTACGAGCCATGTGCCTGAAGGTGTTAAGATTGCAGAGAAGAATCAGATACCGGAAGCCATCATCAAGTTTATCAAGACGCATCATGGGAAAGGGAAAGCCAAGTTTTTCTACAATTCTTTCCGGAATCAGTTTCCGGATGCAGTTGTAGATGAATCGGCCTTTTCCTATTCCGGCAATAATCCGGACACCAAAGAAACCGCTATTCTGATGATGGCCGATTCGGTGGAAGCGGCTTCGCGCAGTCTGACCGATTATACCGAAGAAGCTATCCGTAATTTGGTCAATAAGATTATAGATTCGCAAATCGCCGACGGTTTGATGAGCGATGCACCGCTTACTTTCCAGCATATTACCACCATTAAAGGCGTGTTTATTGATCGGTTATTGTCGGTTTACCATTCCAGAATCAGCTATCCGGAATTGGAGAAGAAATAATCTATTTTAATATTGTCACACTTTCCAATTGTATATCCGATGACAAGAAGCCTTCTTTTACAGGCTCTTCTTTTGCATAATCGGTGCTCAGGTATTTTTTGCTGTCGTCTGCAAATACCGTAGTAACAATGGCGGAGTCGCCCAATAGGTTCTGTACTTTAACGGCGCCAAGGAAATTTCCGCCGGATGATATGCCTACGCCCAAGCCCAATCTGCCGGCAAGTTTCTGCGCCATAATTATCGAATCGCCATCATCCACCTGAATCACATCGTCTAATTGGTCTAATTTTACGATAGAGGGGATAAATTCATCGGAAATTCCTTGCATCCGATGCTTTCCCACTTTGTATCCAGTAGTCAATGTAGGGGAGTTTTGCGGTTCAAGGGGGTATATTTTTACCTGATCATTGATGCTTTTCAGGTAAGAACCCACTCCCATTACTGTTCCTCCCGTACCCACGCCGGCCACAAAAGCATCCGGAATCAATCCTAATTGTATCAGTTGTTTTACGATTTCAGGGCCGGTTGTTTTAGCATGTGCATCGCAGTTTTTACAGTTATCGAATTGACGGGGCAGGAATATTTCATCCGGTTTTTCTTTTTTTATATTTTCCGCCATTGCAATACTTCCTAGAAATCCACCTTCTTCCGGGCTTACCAAGCGGATATTGGCGCCAAAACTCTTGATCAGGTTGATTCGTTCCGCACTCATCCAATTCGGCATAAATATGCTTACTTCATGTCCCATAGCCCGTCCTAATGCAGAGAAAGAGATACCCGTATTTCCACTGGTAGCTTCCATGATATGCATCCCTGGCCGTAACTCTTCCGACTTATACGCCTCTCCCAGAATATAGTACGCAATCCGGTCTTTGATACTGCCGGTAAAATTGTGATATTCCGCTTTGGCATAAATCGTGCGAGACTTTCCTTTGTATTGATAATCAATCTTTAATAAAGGTGTATCGCCTATCATAGACCATAGTCCAAGCAGGCGTTTCTGGCTTTCCATACAGTTCATCATATTGATTGTTCTTATAATTTGAAGACAAAGGTAGAATTTTTTTTGGTATTTGACAATTTAACATAAATATTGTTTCGTATTGAGGGCCGATAGGCTGATAATATGTGTATTTGTTAAAAACAAGTGGATTATCCGCTATTGGGTATGGATCGTCATTAAAAGTTCAATCCACCCTATTTTAGCACATCAGGCTATTTTTTAAATTATTGATTTTTCGTGTTGCATCTTTGAAAAATAGGACAAATTGTTTCTGGGAAAAACCACTAATTAAGATAGATTTATTAATTATACTGTCGAACCACAACTTTATTTCTTTGCAAAATATGTCATTCGAGGTGCTTATAGTATTTATAGAATATAGTTTAATAAAACATATTCGAGAGTTATCTGTTTCTGCATAGATTAAATTATTCTCTAAGTCCGTTTCACTAAGGAATAGCTGAAATGTTGATTTGTTATTTCCAACCTGTTTATATCCTTTTTCTCCATATTGTTTTAAAACCTCCATCAAAGCATTTAATTGGTCACATATTAGTGCAACGTCTTCAGAAGAATGGAAATAGCCTATCTCATAAAAATATTTAATTGAACCAAGGAAAGTGTCAATAGTTTCACTTGTCCATATTTCAATAGAATCAATTTTGTCATAAAGTTCGGAAATATCCTTAAAAATATCAACTAATTCAGATGATATTATATCTTCTGACGAAAACTTACTATCATCTGATTTTTCAAATAACTTATGCCATGTGTAAACTTTAAAAGCCTTAAGAATAGGGAATTTACACAAATGAAATATCGGGATGTCCGTAGCAGCAAACAATATTTGCTTATGCTTTGATGGATCGTTTACAACAGACTTTAAATAATTTCGTAATGATTTCATATATATCTTATAATTCTCCATGAAATCATTACGTTTTATAGGCATATATTGAAATTTAACTTCATAGGGATTGGCACTGACATATTCATCTATACTGATATTATAATACTTACAGAGGATTATAATTTCATGAAAATCCAACAATGTTTTCCCTCTAAGTCTTCGATATGCGGCGTCAATACTTATTTCCAGCAGGTTAGCGATATCATAAACCGGATTAATGTTTTCACTTTTGCTCTCCTTTAACTTTTCAAAGAACAGTATTTGGTATTCTTTTGCATTTTTCATTACATTACTATGGATAAATTCTTAAATAACGACACAAATATACTGTTTTTTTTTCTTTTATCATGTTTTTTTCGATAAAAAATTATTGATTTCTGCCGCATGATTTAAATATTTTAAAATAGGAAAATTGTTTTATGCAAATCAAAATGGCAGTACTGGCATTATGATAATATATTTATTGATTTGCATTACAAAAGCAATTGATGCCGTATTTTTCGATTTTACTGTCTAAATTACATCACCTACCTTTACGGTGAAATGGAAATTGTTGATAAAAATTGATTATGAGTGCAAATTATTAAATATAAGCAAAATAAAGCATATTTATGAATGAAAATGACAGAGAATTAGTGTTAAAATACTTATTCGAGATATCAAACAGAATAGACGGTTTTTCTTTTCGTGATTTGGGTGTTACTGGATTTAAATTGAAACTTGCAGCACATTTTGCCACTCCTTCAATGGCTAATTCAGCTTTTTTCAAAGCAAATGTTGCCAAATCCATAAAGCGAATGTCAGAAACGGCAAAAGCGTTTGGCGTAATATACGCTCCAAATGATACACGTAAAAATCAAATAATTTCAGGACAGATTTTTTGTAATGTTCATTTGAAAATAACTATGCTTGGATTGTCGTTTCAACCAATGGATCATGTGTTTCAAAAATATACAGAACTTCATGAAATAGAGAAAGCCATGTGTAATTTGGTACATCATAATAATTTAGTTCCAATGGCAATTTTTAGAGTAGGATATTCTGATTATATGTATCACACTCCAAGAAGACCAATAGAAGACATGTTAATGAATAAAATATAATTAATAAAACGATAGAAAAATGAATAAAATAATAATATTTATAATAAATAAATCGGTCATACTCTTTGTTTGTCTTGTTATTTTGACTGTTATTTTTGCTTATGGTATTTCAATGTTGGAAACTGGCAATACACAAGAATCAGAATTACCGGAAGAAAATGAACTTGTTAAAACGAAGAAAAATATTGAAGAAATATTTGGTAAAAAAGATATTATTCTTATTGGAATTGAAAGTGATAATATTTTTACTATGCAGACCCTTTCTAAAATTAAGGAAATTGAAGAATCTTTAAAAGAAATTGATGGTGTTATTCCGGATGAAATCATAAGTATTGTTTCTGTCAATAATATTATCGGTAATAGCGAAGGTATCGAAGTAGGGCAATATATACAAGAGATACCAACGGATGTTCAAAAATTGGACGAATTGCGTCAACTTGCCTTAAGTAATCAATTAATGGTTGATCGAATTATATCAAAGGATGCTCGCTTCAGTGCTATTGTTGCAAATATTGAGGAAGGATATTCTGAAGAATTTATTTATGAAAAAGTCTCCGAAATAGTTGAAAAATACAGTAATCCGGAACATATATTTATTTCAGGCGATCCAATTCAACAAAAAGAAATAGATATGGGTATTCAAGGAGATATGCGATTTTTAATACCAATAGCGCTTCTTCTTCTTGTTTTAGCATACTATTATTTTTTCAGAACAATTTTAGGTGTTTTATTTCCTTTAGCTATCGTTCTATTAAGTATCATTTGGACAATGGGTGTAATTCCTTATTTAGGATATAAAATAACTGTGGTATCTTCGGTTATCCCAATACTTATGGTTGTTATATCCGGTTCTTATGCTATTCATTTAATGCAAAAGTTTTATGAAGAGTACAAAAGTAAAGAAGACAATATTGATGATATTAGAAAGAAAATTATTAAATCTCTTATTAAACCATTTTTACTAACATGTTTAACTTCAGCTTTGGGTATGATAACACTTGTAATATTCAAAGTAAAATCAATAAAGGAATTTGGAATTATCATATCATTAGGGACAGTATTTACATATCTTATTACTATTATATTAACATCTTCCATACTATATTTCATTAGAAATCGAAAATTGAAAGTTTCTTTCGTTTCAAAAAACAGACTTTTAGAAAGGTTTGTATTAAGTATGGCAAGTCTTTCACTGAAAAACACAAAAGTAATTCTTCTTTTGGCAGTCTTTATATTGGGAATATCTATTTTTGGTATATTTAACATAAAAATAGGAAATGACTTTATTGAATACTTCCCTAAAAATCACCGTTTGAGCGTTGCCTATGAAAAATTTAATAATAATTTGAGTGGAGCAAATTATATTGAAATAATGTTTGACGGGAAAAATGCTGATGTTGTAAAATCTCCTGATTTTTTAAATAAGGTTGATGCGTTATTGAAATATGCCAAGGAAAAATATAGCTATGTAGGCAATTCTTTTTCTGTTATTGATATTGTAAAAAGAATGAATAAGGAATTACATAATGGAGATGTATTATATGAAAAAATACCTGACGACCAAGAAGCTATTGCACAGTATCTATTGCTTTATTCAATGTCAGGCAATCCCGGTGATTTCAACAGTATCGTTGATTATGATTATCAGCGAACGAAAGTCAGAATGATGTTAACAAGTTCAGAGCAAGATGATCATAGAGAAATTTATAATGGATTAACAGAATACGCAAAAGAACATTTTGAAAATACGCTAAAAGTGGAATTTGGCGGTGAAGTCATTTTTTGGTTGGCACAAATTGATTATATTGTAATAGGAAAGATTCAAAATATAATTTGCGCTATTATTATTGTGTTTCTTATTTGTATGTTAGCTTTTCGTTCATTTAAATACGGAATTGTGAGTATTATACCACTAACATTATCATCATTATTTACATTTGGAATTATGGGATTTACAGGTATAAGATTAGAAACAGCCACAGCTATTATTACATCAATTGGTATTGGGATAGGAATTGATTTTGCAATTCATTATATTTCTGCCTTAAAACGGGAAACTGCAAAAGGTTATAGCTTTTCCGATGCTGTTAATAATACCATACAAACAACAGGAAAAGCAATTACTTTAGATGTTGTGACTACAATTTTAGGTTTTCTGGTATTTACTTTTTCCGGCTTTATTCCCATTCAACATTTTGGATGGTTAATAACTTTGACTATGATTGGAGCATGTATAAGCTCTCTCATTATGTTTCCTGCTCTTATAAAATTATTTAATATAAAAAAATATGAAAACATTTAAATTTATTATGGTTTGTTGTTGTTTATTGATGTTTCAAACAGTTTATTGCCAGCAAATGAATGGTTATGATATTATGAAAGAAAATGATAAACAATACAATTTTTCTACTGAAGAAAATACAATGACAATGGAATTGATTAACAACAGTGGACAAAAGAGAGTAAGAAGTGTTCTTAGATTTTTGAAAAAAGATGAAAATAAAAACACACAAATGCTTATTCGTTTTTTAAGTCCTGCTGATGTAAAAGGTTCCGGTTATTTGTTAATAAAAAACAAAAAAAAAGATGAAAGCCGATATTTATATCTGCCGGCATTAAAAAAAGCTCGTAGAATATCATCAGGAGAAGATAGCGATAATTTTATGGGTTCAGACTTTACTTATGAGGATTTGGATGAGATTGATTTGGAAAATTTTAGTTTCAAACTTATGGGTGTTGAAAAAATTGATGACACAGATTGCTATGTAATAGAAGTTACAGCTAATGAAGAAACCAAAAAAATATCCGGATACAGCAAACGAGTATATTTTATAAATAAAATGACTTTTGTAATTCATAAAGTTGATTTTTATGACAGACGTAACTCTCTATTTAAAAATCTTGTTCTTAAAGATATTAAATTGGTATATGCCAACAATATGTATCGCCCTCATGTTTGGATAATGCAAAATTTGAAAACAAAACATCAAACAGTATTGAGGTTTCAATACTTTAAAATAAACGAGAAAATCAATGATGATTTGTTTTCAGTAAGAAGTTTAGAACGCTTAAACTAATAACGAAATAATGAAATGTATTAAGTATTGTTTAGTAATTCTATTATCATTCATTTTCTTGGGAAAAAGTTTTTCTCAAGAAAATGATTTTAAATATTCTATAAATGGATTTGTTGAAATAGATCACTTCTCGTTTTTCAAAGAAAAAAGGGATTTCATTAATCATAGAAATCAAAGTTTGCTTCAATTAAATATCAAGTCAGATTTCAATGATAATTTTTCTTTTTTTTCTTCTGTCGAATTTAGAAATGATTTATCAGATTCAAGAAGAGATAGAATTTATCTGAAAGAAGCATTTATTGATATGTTTTTCCCAAAAATTGATTTGAGAATAGGAAAACAAGTGATTTTATGGGGAAAAGCTGACGGCTTTAATCCAACTAATAATCTGATACCTACCGACTATTCAGATATACTTGATACAGATGGCGAAGAAATAGGAATACTTTCTGCTAATGCAAAATTTTATGTGAATGATTGGCAAATTCAAGGAATTTTTTCTCCAGCATTCCAAGCAAGTGTTTTTCCTTCTTTTAATTCTCGCTGGCAACAAAATTATCCCTCTTTATTAAGTTATAATGGCTTGAATTTGCCTACACATTTCTTGTGGAATAATACGGAAATGCATGGAAATGTATTTAGTGATAGCCAATTTGCATTCAAAGTATCTAGGAACTTAAAGAATTTAGATTTTTCATTTAGTTATTATAATGGATTAAATGATATTCCGCTAATTTATAATAAAATAGAGTCCGTAATCAATGATACAATAAACATTTCCATAACACAAAATTATTACAAACATCAAGTCATTGGAATTGATTTTTCGTACATATTAGAAAAGTATGTGATAAAAGGAGAAGGAGCTTTTTTTATTCCCAACAGTCCAAAAGAAGCTAAAACGTATTTTCAGTATGCACTCGGATTCGACCGCGCTTTCAACAATATAATATATGATAAAAGTCTTTTTGTGATTGTTCAATGGATTCAGGAATTGAAAGTTAAAAACTTGGAATATAGCAGTAAAGACTTGAATCATTTATTTCAAAAAAATATTATGTCACGCATAGAAATGGAATTGAATAGAAATATGAAATTATCATTGCAGTTAGTATATGCTTTAAAATATGAAGATTTTTATATAAAGCCAGAGTTTAAATATAACATATCTGATGGGTTAAATTTAAATCTAAGTACAGATATTTTAGGTGGTAATAAAAGCAAAGAAGGATTTTTTTCTTCTTATTCCGATAATACCAGAGTACAGATTAAATTGAAGTATAATTTTTAATTTATTGTTCATGAAGTTTAATAAAACAAAATACAAGATTCTATTTTTATTTATATCTATCTTTATATTTATTTGTTTAATAATTAGTTGTAAGTGTTGTTATATGGAACGTGAAATGAAATTTATATCGAATCCTGAACTGAAATCCGTAAGAAGTGATTACAAAGGGAATATTGTTATTGCCGGTAGATTTTGTAACTCATTGATAAAAGATAAAACGCCGACTTGGAATGCCATAAAGTGGAAATTATCAATCAATCCTCAAAAAGAAGAAAAGGAAAAAGATGACTTTAGTTTAAAGGTGATTGTAGATAGTTCATTCAAGGATAATAAAGATAATGTGATAATCTGGTTAGGTCATTCCTTTTTTTACATAAGGCTTAATGGAATAGTCTATCTTACAGATCCGATCATATCAAATTTGCCAATAGTTAAAAGAAATGCTGCTAATCCATATATTATGAGTGAATTAGGAAAAGTAGATTATATCCTTATTTCCCATACTCATTTTGATCATTTTGATATTCCAACATTAGAAAAGATAATTGATTCCAATCCGAATGTAGAGATATTAGGGCCATTGGGAATGAATACTTTGCTGAAAGATAAAAAATTTACTTCGATAAAAAGACAAGAAGCAGGATGGTTTCAGACATTTAAAACGGAAAATAATACAGTAACTTTCTTGTCGGCCAAACATTGGAGCAGACGAGGTCTATTTGATTTCAATAAAATTTTATGGGGAAGTTTTGCCCTGTCTTCAAGTTCGTTCAAAATATATTTTGCCGGAGATACTGCTAAGGAGTTGGATTTTTTTTCTTCTATCAACAGTATTTATAATGGATTTGACGTATGTTTAATTCCTATTGGCTCTTATAGTCCCAGATTTTTAATGGAAGAAGAACATGTTAATCCGCAAGAGGCGCTGGAATTATTTCAAACGCTGAATGGTAAATGCTTTATACCAATGCACTATGGGGTATATGATCTGTCGGATGAACCCATTGGAGAACCTATTCGATTATTAAAGGAGATTGCAAAAGAAAATGATATTCTTCATAAAATCTTTGATGTATCCATAGGAGATCCTTTATATATTGACCAAACTGAAATATCCCTGTGAAAATTTAAGTTTGTTGGATTTAGAGGATGAGATATGGAAACCACTAACCGAATTATGAGAAGTAACAGGAAAAATAGACGCCTGTCTTGTAAAAGGCATTTCTTACAGGTTAACAGATGAAAAACAAGTCAAAAACAGGTTCAACCATAGCCCAAAACAATTACGACGAAGTAATCATCAGCCGCCGATGCAGCGACACCAGCGAAAAAGTACAAGCAATTTACAGCAAACTAAACTACAAATCTCAACCATTCACTAAACGAAAATTTGTAGTACACAAATCGGAATTTCTAAAAAT
>JAITNQ010000033.1 GCA_031290435.1 Candidatus Symbiothrix sp.
CGGACGGCACAAAATCTGTCGGGTGGTGAAAAATTCATCGTATCGCTTTCGCTTGCTTTGGGTTTGGCCAATATGGCAAGTCGCAATATGTGTATCGACACTATGTTTATTGACGAGGGATTCGGCACGCTTGATTCCGACTATCTGGATGTTGCGCTTTCAGCCCTTTCGAACTTGCAAAACGAAGGCAAACTGATAGGCGTAATTTCGCACCTGTCAGAACTGAAAGAGCGTATTGTCACGCATATTGAGGTTACGTCAAAAGGAAACGGACATTCTCAAATAGAAATTCGCTATTAATCTTATGGACAAGTTATAGCTCCTTGCTGATAGTCGTCGCTTGCAAAATCCGGTCGGCCATGCCGATGCCGTTCCGGATGCTTCCGGCAAGAATCAGGCCGGGGTATTGTTTTTGTATGCTTTCTATGGCGGCAAACCGTTCTCCGGAACTTTGCTCGTATTGAGCAATGGCGTGCGGATGCCGGAAGATGCGAATCAAATCCGGTTGTAATTGCTTCGGGAATTTTAGCATATCGTGAAAATCCCGGACAATCAAATCTTTCAATTCCACATCCGTCAATTGGGTAAGGTGTTGGGATTTGATTCCACCGATGAAAAACGAAAACAAAGCCCCCTTTTCCGGCGCCCGTCCCCGGAAACAATCAGAAGGGATAAGGATACCCAATACATTTCTTTTCTCCCGCGAGGGAACCAAACCGCCGAATGCATTGAAACGAAGTCCTTTGGTGTCTTTGATGCCGACAGCAGCCTGCACCATGGGAGCATACCGCAGATTGTCCACCTTATGCATCACCTCCGCATCGACAAAAGGCAGGAGTTCCGGCAAACCGTGTGCGTGCACGGTCGTGATTACTTTTGATGCCATCACAACTATTTTGTCTATGGGACAGGTGTAGGTAATTTTCCACCGGTTTTCCACCGGCTGAACTGTAACGGAAGATGCAGATAAAGCGATGTTTCCTTTGCCGACGGTAGCGGCGAGAGCGGCGGTCAGTCGGCTTAACCCGCCTTGAGCGGAAAAGACTTTTTTGGTAGCCAAACGGTCGCGTTCCGTTTTGGGTTGCTTTGCTTTGGCAATACTTCCTTTGATGAAACTGCCGTAATCGTGTTCAAGATTATATAATTTAGGCAAAGCGTAACGGGTAATTAATTTCGTCGGATCTCCGGCATAGACTCCGGAAAGAAACGGATCGCAAGCGTAGTTTAAGAAAGATTTTCCCAAGCGGCGAGTCGCCAATTCGGCAACCGACTCATCGGGATTGCTTCCTTTTTTGCGCAAAGGCTCTCCCAGAATGCGGAATTTATCGTAAAAAGTAAACAAAGGCGTTGTCAGACCGCTGAGCAGACCCGAAGGAAGCTCCCTGAAACGGTTGCCTTTCCAGATCAGCCGACGGTTGGCGTTTTCATCGGCAATTTCCAATTCGCAGGCGGGGGATAATGCGGCAAATAATTCGGCTGTTTCCGGATTGGAAATAGCCCCGGTATTCGGTCCGCTTTCAAAAATAAAACCGTCTTCTTCGAAAGTTTGTATTTGTCCGCCGATACGATTGTTTTTTTCTATCACCAAAACTTTCTTTCCTTTGTTGACCAAGTGAAAAGCGGCGGTCAATCCTGTCAGTCCGGCGCCAATGATGGCGATATCTGTTTGTCTTGTTTTCATTTATACCGGTTTAGAGAATGATTTTCCCGAATTTATCATGAGTTTATCTAATGCGGCGGCAATATTACGCACAAAAAGCCTTCCTTTTTGTGTGACCTGTATCCGGTTTTCATCGAAAGTCAGGATGCCGTCGGCTGCAAAAGTACGAAATTGTTCGGGATTGTAGGCTGTTGCCGCCTTTATTTTTTCTTCCGGGAGCGCAAGTCGTTCCGACAATTCCTTCCATTCCAAGCAGTAATTGCACATCAGGGTTTCTATTACTTCGCGGGCAATCTGCTCTTCCTCGTTCAAACGGTATCCTTTGACGGTGGCAAAACCTTTTTCGATTCGTCCGATATAATCTTCGATATGTTTGCTGTTCTGGGCGTAAGCACCCGATAGTTGGCTGATGGCCGTGACCCCGAAAGCATATACCTGTCCGGTGGTGCGGCGGGTGCAATAACCCTGAAAGTTACGGTGTAATTGTCCGTTTTGCCGGGCGGTATACAATTCGTCGCTTTCCTTTACGAAATGGTCTAAGCCGATAGCGTGATAACCGGCTTGTTGCAAAACCGTTTTAGCCGATTCGTACATCAGGCTTTTCTCTTCGTTACCGGGAAGTCCGGTCTTTTCCAGCATCAACTGTCGTTTGTTGACCCAGGGGACATGCGCGTATGAAAAAGTGACCAAGCGGTCGGGTTGCAGTTCGATGGCGCGCATCACGGTTTTCGTGAATCCGGCGGCAGTCTGTAGCGGCAAGCCATACAGTAAGTCTATGTTGATGCCGGCTTTTTTCTCACGGAGTATGCGGAAAATATTTTCCACAGGCAAGCGGGAGGGGCGACGGTTGACGGCTTTCAAAACTTTCTCGTCAAAATCCTGTATGCCGAGGCTGAACCGGTTGAATCCGGATTCCGCCAGCGATAGCCAGTAATTCTCATCTAAATAGCCCGGATGACATTCGATGGCGATTTCGGCTTGTTCGATGCGGGGGAAAGAGGCCAGCAAGTGTTTGTTCAATTCTTTCAGTACGCTTACAGGAAGAACGGTCGGCGTTCCTCCTCCATAATGTATCTGCGACACCGGACGATTGGGATCTAACAACCGGCTCACTTTTTCAATCTCCCGGTGCACCGCCGAAATATAGCGGTCGATCATGGCGGGTTGCATCATGGCAAATGAATTACATCCGCAATAATAGCACAGTTGACGGCAGAACGGGATATGGACGTAAAAGGAAATCTGTTGCGCTCCTGTGGTATTGGAAGCTGTCACAGCAGTTTCGTAATCTTCCGCCGTGAATGATTCTTCGAAGTAATTGGCCGGTGGATAACTGGTGTATCTCGGAACCGGCACATTGTATTTTGTTAGTAATTCTCCTGTCGTCATTTTGATTTTTCTTTTCGGAAAACAATCAGTATATAGCACAAGGAGAGGCAAGCCAGTCCGAATTCGAATAGGAATAGACCGCTGTAATTTGTACTGTCGGCAATTTTTCCGCTCAGCATAGCAATACAAATCCCACTGAAATGCGTAATGACGGTTTGTATGGTGAAATCGGTGCCTTCCCGTCCTTCCCGGACACAATCCATGGCAATGGTATAAACCGCCACCGTTGCCATACCGTAACTTCCCCAAAGTAAGAGTATTCCGACATACAGCAACTGTACTTCCGGGTGGGGATTGGTTGAAATCAGGTAGAAATAGAAAGTAGTGAACGAAATCAGGATAGCAAACAGGATGCGGGAATGAAAGCGTCCGATTTTCCGTATGATGAATCCGGCCGCGAAAGAGGCGACCAATCCGGTTGCCGTTCCAAAAATACCGCTCATTTTCCCGATTTCTTTGATGTCGTAGCCCAAGTCCACCAAATAGGGTCGCAACATGGCTAAAGTGCCTATCATAGAAGAATAATACAACAACAGGAAACCGACTTGTTTCCAGATGCCGCGTTGGGTGAAAAAACGTCCGATATCTTTCATATCCGCCCGTTTCACATTCCCTTTTTCCCTTTCTCTGCTGATAACCAATCCTTTGTTAAAAAACAGAGGCAAGAGGGCAATGATAACGAACAAAGCAAGGAAAGGAAGGAGGCTGTTCCATCCGATTTGCTTGAACAGCAAGAGCAATAATCCGCTGCCTATCATGGTTCCGCCGAAACTGCCCATCGATTGCATACTATTGACCATACTCTTGTCTTTCTTGCTGAACGACAGTACGGCCAGCGCATCCGTTGCAATATCCTGCGTAGCGGAAGCGATAAAAGAGATGATAATCAGCGCAAGGATGGCGTAAAAATTAATATGGAAATTCATGAATGCCACCGAAAAGATGAGGAGGGCATAAATCAGTTCCGAAGAAAAAATCCAACGCTTGTAATCATTGACTGTGACGTTGTAACGGTCTATAATCGGCGACCACAGGAATTTCAAAATCCAAGGAAGTTTAATCAACTGCAAAGCCCCGATGGCAGTCAGCGAAAAATTTTCCTGGCGCATAATTACCGGAATCACCGTTGAGAAAAAACTCATCGGTATTGTCTGTGCGATGTACAGACAAAAAAAAGTGAAAATATTCTTTTTGTTAATCATAATACTATCATCTGTTTGCCGTCCGAAATAATAACGGCAATAGCGCAAGATGTGAATAATTAAGTTCACAACCGTGCAAAGGTAAAAAAAAAACACAGGATGGACAAATTTTAGTAAGGCTTGTATTTGGCATACTGAAAAAAAATAATTACATTTGAGCGTTTTTATGCCTTCTAAAATTTAGAAAGGACAAAAAACTTTTTTACATTATAACTCATAAAATTTAAGTGTAAATTCACCAATGGACACAAAAGTATTTTATTGCGATTATGCTAATCCGGCACATCGTCAAGCAATCGGAATGTTGACAAATGCTTATATCAATGATGAAATGGGCGGCGGCAGTCCTTTGACGGAAGCAGAACAGACGAATTTGGTAGAAGGACTGGAAAACCACCCCAAATCTATTGTGCTTTTAGCAGAGACGGATGGTATTTTCTGCGGTTTATTGACTGCCTTCGAAAATTTCGCTACTTTTACTGTCAGCCCAATGATAAATATTCACGATGTCATTGTTTTGAAAACACATCGCGGCAAAGGTATCGGTCGAAAATTGATGCAAACGCTGACTGCCGAGGCTGAAAAACGAGCATGTAGCCGTATTACCCTCGAAGTAAGGAAAGACAATTATTCGGCTCAGCATCTTTATCGCAGCGAAGGATTCGGAGATGCAGAACCGGTACATTATTATTGGAGGAAATACATTTCATCTATGCGTTTACTTTTAATATTACTTATCTCAATAGTATCGACAATGGCACAAGCTCAACGCGTGTATTACAGCGCCGATAGTTTTCCGCTTCTGGGAAAAGTTTCGGAACATACGGAAACCCGGTACGAACGCTTGCCGGAACGGCTGAAAAATATCAGCCGTGAAAAACTTTGGAGTTTAGGAAAGAACACGGCCGGATTAGCCATTCGTTTTCGCTCAAACACTACCTCCATTGCAGCCGGATGGGAACCTTTGAACGATGCGTATATGAATCACATGACGCCAACCGGCATCAAAGGTTTAGACCTTTACAGTCTTGAAAACGGCGAATGGGTTTTCGTAAACAGTGGTCGTCCCAACGGAAAAATAAGTGATGCGCTTATTATTTCGAACATGACGCCGGAGATGCGCGAATACATGTTGTACCTTCCGCTCTACGACGGTATTACCTCGCTTCAAATCGGGATTGATTCCCTGGCTTTTATCGGCCAACCGCTGGTTGATTCGCCCAAGCGTGAAAAACCGGTTGTCTGTTACGGTTCCAGTATTTTACAAGGAGGTTGTGCAACCCGGCCGGGTATGGCGCATACCAATATTCTGTCGCGCCGTTTCAACCGCGAGTTCATCAATCTGGGATTCAGTGGGAACGCTTTGCTGGATTATGAAATAGCCGAAATTATCGCTCCCGTCGATGCTTCGCTATATATTCTTGACTTTGTCCCGAATGCCTCGGTAAACGAAATGAAAGAAAAAGCCGAATATTTTTACGCCATCATCCGGAAAATACGGCCGGATACGCCCATTCTTTTTGTCGAAGACCCGGTTTTTACGCATACCCGATTCGACCAACGGATTGCAAAAGAGGTGAGCGACAAAAACGCAACCATCGGGCAAATTGTCGAAATGCTGAAAGCAAAAGGCGATAAGAACATCTACCTCGTCTCATCTAAAGACATGCTCGGACACGACGGAGAGGCCACGGTCGACGGTATTCATTTCAC
>JAITNQ010000073.1 GCA_031290435.1 Candidatus Symbiothrix sp.
ACACAATGAGTATAATTTTTGCCGCTGTTCATCGTTTCTAATATCCATTATTTCCATACTTCCATCGGGATAGATCAATAAAGTATATGGTATTCCTTCTACATAATATTTTTCTTTGATTCTTTTTATTTCATCTGCGGCCAATAAACTGCGCCAAGGAATATTTTCTTGTCGCATTAATTCCCTCCATGCTGCAATAGTTTCCGGTTCATCAATCGAGACGTATGTCATTGGTAAATATTCTTTTAAATCATTGTATATTTCTTTAAGCAAAGGAATTTCCTCCCGACAAGGCTTACACCACCAAGCTGTAAAAATGATTAGATTAAATTTTGAAGTATCTTGAATGATTGGATTGAGAATGCTCGTATCCCACAAAGGGAGAGCAATATTCTCAAATTTAGAATCAAGAAATAGTTCTTTTGAAGTAAAGTATTTATAGAGTTCTTTCCCAAAGTAGGAATTTTTAATCGCCGGTGAAAAATGATCATACAACTTTTTTATGTCATTTGGAAATTGATACCTACTCACGGTTTCAGCCAAATTCGTAATGTAATAGATTGATTCAGGATTTTCTTTGATCTTTGAAATATACTCTGCTATAAATTCTTCGTATTTTTTATCTTGGTTATTTGGGTCGTAAAAGAAACTAAAAAAGGGATCTTTCATTCGTTCCATTAGATACTTGTTTGCTTGAGGATTGACTTCATAAAAATCTTCATACAAATGCCTTATTCCAGTACTGTCATTTTCAAATGTTGCAAAGTCTTCGGATGTTTCTGTTTTTGAAAATTTTCCTTTTAATAGGATTGTATCACTGTTATTGTCAAAATTGACATAATAATTTTTAAATATACCTCCCTCAATCATTCCCAGAAAACCAAGCGCTCGAAAATCTTCTATTTTATCATCTTTCTGTTTATACCTAAATTCGACAAAACAAATTTCTTTTGAGATAGAATCCGGGATAGTGAAAACCCATTTATTTTCACCTATAAATTGCCCGTCTATTTTGGTTTTCTTGTTGTAAAGATGTGTTGTTTTGACATATAAATTAGCATACGTTTTACCTTCTAACTGTAACTGTATTAATTTATCCTGACCAAAACCCGATACTATATTAAATAAAAACAATAAAAATAAATATTCTGTCTTTTTCATGTGAAAATAAATGTGCTAATATGATAATGTGCTAATAAACCTCCCAGCCCCCTGAAGGGGGAGAGGGGGTACAACTATTCCACCGTCACCGATTTAGCCAGATTCCGGGGCATATCTACATCTCCGCCTTTTTTCACGGCAATATGATAAGACAGAAGTTGCAGGGGGATAATTGAGAGTAGTGGATCCAAACATTCTTCCGTTTCCGGAATTTCGATGGTATAATCGGCCATTTGTCTAACTTTGGTGTCCGATTTGTTGACAATGGCCAAGATACGGCCTTTCCGGGCTTTAATTTCCTGTATATTGCTGATGGTTTTGTCGTAGGTTGTACTGTTTGTTGCAATTACGACTACCGGCATTTCATTATCAATCAAAGCAATAGGCCCATGTTTCATTTCTGCGGCAGGATAACCTTCGGCATGGATGTACGAGATTTCTTTTAGTTTTAAAGCGCCTTCAATGGCCACCGGATAACTGTATCCTCTTCCTAAGTAAATAAAATTCTGGGCATAAGTGAAGATTTTTGATAAATCTTCAATTTTATCATTCAGTCCCAGAATGGTTTCGATTTTATTGGGTATATTATCCAATTCCGACAGGATTTGTAGGAAGCGTTTTTCCGGTATTGTTTTTTTCTCACGGCCAATACACAAGGCCATCATAATCAGCACCAATACCTGTGCGGTAAATGCTTTGGTGGAGGCAACGCCAATTTCAGGTCCCACATGTGTGTAAGAACCGGAATCTGTGTTCCGCGGAATAGAAGAGCCTACCACATTGCAAATCCCATACACAAAAGCGCCTGCTTTTTTGGCCAATTCGATGGCAGCCAAGGTATCGGCGGTTTCTCCCGATTGGGAAATAGCAATCACTACATCATCGGGATAAATAACCGGATGCCGGTAGCGAAATTCCGAGGAATATTCCACTTCCACCGGAATACGGCAGAACTCTTCGAACAGATACTCCCCGATAAGTCCGGCATGCCAAGATGTTCCGCAAGCTAAAATCAGGATTCTACGGGCATTGAGGAATTTTTCCTTGTTGTCGAGAATACCCGATAATACGATATGGTTGTTGTCGATATTGATGCGTCCCCGCATGCAATCGCGCAAGGTACGCGGCTGTTCGAAAATCTCTTTCAGCATGAAATGTGCGTACCCGCCTTTTTCCAATGCGCCCAGACTCATTTCCAGCTGGGTGATCTGAGGTGTTTTTTCGATATTTCCAAGACTGATAATCTTCAGTTGCTCATTCCTGTGGATGATGGCAATCTCTTCGTCGTCCAAGTAGATAACTTTTTTGGTGTATTCGATAATAGGCGAAGCATCCGATGCCAGAAAAAATGCATCCTCTCCTATTCCTACAACCAAAGGACTGCTTTTCCGGGCGGCAATAATCAAATCCGGATTTCCTTTTTCCACCAAGGCAATCGCATAAGCGCCTATCACCTGTTTCAATGCCAATTGTACAGCCTTTGAAATATCAACATTATCGCTGGTCTTGATGTATTCAATCAACTGCACCAAAACTTCCGTATCCGTATCGCTTTGGAATGTATATCCTTTTTGCTTCAGGCTTTCTTTCAGCACCACATAATTTTCAATAATTCCATTGTGAATCAATGCGATATGTTCCGATTGAGAATAATGCGGATGTGCATTCGCATGATTAGGCTCACCGTGAGTCGCCCAACGGGTATGCGCAATACCAATGGTTCCGGAAATATCTTTTCCCTGGCAGTAGGTTTCCAAGTCGGCAACCCGGCCTTTGGACTTGTAGATATTCAAATCCGCTGCCGTATTGAGCAATGCAATACCCGAACTATCGTAACCACGATATTCCAAACGATGTAATCCCTTAACTAATATGGGATAAGCTTCTTGTTTTCCAATGTAACCTACAATGCCGCACATATTTACAAATCTGTTTTTTAGTGCACAAATGTATAAAAAATATCTCAGATAATACGAATTTTAAAAAAAACAAGCCCGGAAAATAAAATTTTTGCTAATTTAGCTAACAAAATCCAATTTTCAGGATATATTTGTATAGAGAACAGAAAATAATATGGACAGTTTTGAAAAATTGAATAGAGTAACGAATCTTAACGAAATTGTAACAATATCCATTTTGTTTCGTAACATACTTCTCTTTATTTTGTATCGTTTAAGTGGGGTTGATTATGAACAGGAAAACGAAACAGAAAATAGCATTCACCGCCTTCCGGATATTGGGTTTATGGGTGGTAGGCGTTCTGTTCTGGATAGTAGGATTCATCGTTTACAACGGCATTGGTGTTATCAATTGGAAATTTCTGACCACAGCGCCGACAGAAGGGATGACTGCCGGCGGTATCTTACCTGCAATTGTAGGGACACTGTATTTGGTTGTCGGCAGTATGCTGTTTGCCGTTCCGTTCGGTGTGATGTCGGCCATCTACATGAATGAATATGCAGGCAAGGGATGGCTTGTAAAATTTATCCGTGTGATGACCAACAACTTGAGCGGTATTCCTTCCATTGTGTTCGGATTGTTTGGAATGGCTTTGTTTGTCAACACTTTGGGTTTTGGCGATTCCATTCTTGCCGGTTCATTGACCTTGGGGTTACTGATATTGCCGTTGATAATCCGCACAACGGAAGAAGCGCTCAAAGCCATTCCCGATTCTTACCGAACAGGAAGTTATGCGCTGGGCGCCGGCAAATTGCAAACCATTCGCCGCATTATATTGCCGATGGCATTTCCGAATATCACCACGGGATTGATACTTTCCATCGGCCGGGTTTCCGGTGAAACGGCGCCGATTCTCTTTACGGTTGCCGCTTATTTCCTGCCGAAACTGCCAACCAGTATTTTCGACCAGGTCATGGCCTTACCATACCATTTATACGTCATCGCTACCAGCGGAACAGCTATCGAAGCTTCCCGCCCCATCGCTTACGGAACGGCATTGGTGCTGATTGTGATTGTTTTGCTGATGAATATGCTGGCCTCCCTTTTGCGGCGATATTTGGGAAGAAAGGTGAGCGTGTTGTATTAGGTCGCCCAAAATAGCGGATTGGGAGACAACGGAAAACTATTTGGCGTCGTTTGAAAAGGAAGGATGGATAAAAATGCGGCATTGCTGACTAATTTCGAGGGCTGGCAAGATTTATAATGGAAAATATTTGCACTTTTGGATGTTATAATGGAAAATATTTGTATTTTTGTGTCCAATAACGAATGATAATGGAAAAATTTCAGATGCCAAACAGACTTGATTTTAATCAGGAAATTATATTTTCTTCCTCTGATAGTGGCATTTCCAAAAAGATTGCAAAGGCAGAGAAAGAAGGAAAGATTCGGAAAATCGCCCCACGGATTTATACCTCAAACCTGCGGGATTCAGTGGAGTATATTATCAAACGCCACTTTTTTGATATTCTCAAATGGAGATTTCCGGAGGCAGTTATCAGCCATCGAAGTGCTTCGGAGCTACGACCGACTGAAACAGGCAATTTTTTTCTTACAGGCAATTACACTAAAAAAATAACTGATTTGAAAGGTGTTACACTAAATGTAATGGAAGGGAAACCAGCCTTGGAGTCGGATGTAAATTTGGGAGGTATTTATGCCTCATCGGAATGGCGATGGATTTTGGAGAATATGCAAACTTCAAAAAAGAAAGGTGGCGAATCAAAAACCTTTCCCATTGATTTGATTGAAGACAAGTTAGAAAAAATTATCATCCGTGAGGGAGAAGCCGGAATCAACAAGTTGAGGGATAAAGCTAGAGAAATCGCTTTGCAATTAGACTTTACTGATGAATTCAGCAAACTAAACGCCATTATTTCAGCCTTGTTAAATACACATAATGCTGACGTTCTGAGTTCCGATGCTGCCAGAGCGAGGGCAATAGGAATGCCCTTTGATGCCAAACGAATTGAATTATTTGAAATCCTTTACGATAACTTGAAAGCTTACTATTTTCCGGAACGACCGGATAAAAATATTTCCGAAGATTCATTTCGTCTGTTTTCTTTCTTTGAAGCCTATTTCTCAAATTATATTGAAGGAACAAAATTTATCGTTGAAGACGCAAAAAAAATTGTCGATACAGGGATAGCCATTCCAAAACGGATGAAAGATTCGCATGATATTTTGGGAACATTTCAAATTGTATCAAACAGTTATGAAATGAATATCACGCCGACAAACGCTGAAGATTTGATTTCAATTCTTAAACGTAGGCACTATACGATGATGTTAGCAAGAACAGAGGATGTAAATGCTGGAGAATTTAAAAGTCAAAATAACCGTGCCGGAAATACTGAATTTGTTGATTTCACATTGGTTGAGGGAACATTAAGGCAAGGTTTTAAGTATTACGCAGCCTTGACCGACCCCATGGCAAAAGCCATATTCATGATGTTTATGATTTCGGAAGTGCATCCATTCACTGACGGCAACGGAAGAATTTCGAGGATTATGGGCAATACCGAATTGTTTAAAAGCGGACTTTCGAGAATCATTGTGCCGACTGTGTATCGAGAAGATTATATTATGTCGTTGAAAAAATTTACCAACCGAAAAGAGCCGGATACATTTATTCGAGTAATGGACAAACTGCAATATTTTTCAAACAATATCTTTGGGGATAATTTCGATGAACTCAATAATTATTTCGAAGCGACAAATGCTTACAAAGAACCTTCGGAAGGGAAGTTGAATATTATTGATCGTTCTTTGCCGGATATAAAATTAGATGAAATATAAAATCATGTAATCGGTTTGTCAAAATGTTAGGATAACAACTATTGAGGGTATTTGCAGATTGGAAGACTGTAAATTAATACTTTTTCGGGGTCGTACATGGTCATGGCAATCATTTTTCTATAAACATACGACTTTGGTGCATTTTTCATACAGCCATTCGGCATTGGATAACGTGATTCGATATCCAAAAGCAGAAAGAACACCATAAAAGAAAAACATCCAATTGAACTACAATAAAGTTGTATGCAAATTACATATACACAAAGAAAAAGGACTCACATCTAACTGTAAGTCCTTCATTCTCTGTGTGGGCGTTGAGGGATTCGAACCCCCGACCCTCTGCTTGTAAGGCAGATGCTCTGAACCAGCTGAGCTAAACGCCCTCTATACTTCCCTAAAAAAGTGATGCAAAGGTAATATTTATTTTTTTATCTACAATGAATTTTAGATTGTTTTTTTAGAAATAAAAATTAATGTATTGATATTTAATAAATTATGATTTGCGCCCAATAACCCGCAATCCCCTGATAAGGGCATTGCGGGTCAAGTCCGCTATTTAAGAAATAAAATAATTTCCTTTATTTTTTCCAGATTTTATTCATCTCTTCCAAAGTTTTACCTTTGGTTTCGGGCACCATTTTCCAGACAAACAAAGCAGAGAGAACGGACATTAAACCATAAAATCCATAAGTCACTGCACCGTTGAACTGCATCATTGCCGGATAAGTGGCAGAAATCAAATAGTTTGCAGCCCATTGTGCAGCAACGGCAATTGCCACAGCTTGTCCGCGAATTTTATTTGGGAATATTTCGGCTATCAATACCCAACAAATAGGTCCCCATGACATCATGAACGACGCTGTGTAGATAATGATAAATACCAAAGTACTAATTCCGATGATGTTGAAATGCGACAATCCCGAAATGACAAACATACCAATAGCCATTCCTATTGAACCCGTTATCAGCAAGGGTTTTCGTCCCCATTTATCGACCGTCATGATAGCCACAACCGTGAATATCACGTTGATCAATCCCATAACAATAGTTTGCAACATCGAAGCGTCTTTTGCCGCTCCCATGCTTTCGAAAATGCGGGGAGCATAGTAAAGCGCGACATTTATCCCTACAAATTGTTGGAAAACGGAAAGCAAAATACCTATTACGATAACTGTTACTCCATACGAAAACAGTTTTCCTTTTACCGAACCGGAAACGGTCGCCTTGATTTCATCCAGTATCAGATGTGCTTTTTCTTTCGAATTATTGATCTTTTCCAACACATACAAGGCTTTATCATCTCTATTGATAAGCGCCAGATAACGCGGTGTTTCGGGAATGAAAAGTACCAAAATAGCAAACAGTCCGGCAGGAATAGCTTCAGATACAAACATATACCGCCAACCTATACTGTTGATCCATTCAATAGGATGACCGCTTGCTATACCCCAGTTGACAAAATAAACGACCAACATACCGAAAATAATGGCAAACTGATTGAACGAAATCAAACGTCCCCTGATTGCTGCCGGCGCTACTTCACCGATATACATCGGACATACGGCAGAAGCCAATCCTACGCCGATACCGCCCAATACCCGATATAAGTTGAATACAACAAGTAATCCCATGCTCGGTTCACCGTGAGTAAAAAACAGTGTTTCAGGAAATCCGGAACCCAATGCTGAAATAAAAAACAAAACAGCTGCAACTATCAACGATTTCTTACGTCCTAAACGCGAAGACAGAAATCCTGAAATAGCGCCGCCGATAATACATCCTATCAATGCGCTCGACACAGTAGCCCCGTGCATGAAAGTGCTGAGTTTTAAAGGGATAATCAGAAAAGCCTCCAAGGATTTTTCTGCGCCGGAAATAACTGCCGTATCGTATCCGAACAGTAAACCACCGATAGTGGCTACCATTGTTATCATAGCGACATAGCCGGAATTGTAAGTCTTATTGTTCATAAATTCAGTTAGATATAATGATTGATAATCATTTCATAAAATTCCTGTTTTCCGCTGATTTGAGCCGGTTCACCTTTGGATTTGGCATAAGTCGCCAAGTCTTCGAGCGAGAGTTTGCCATCTTCAAATTTCTTGCCTTCTCCTGAATCAAAAGAAGCATAACGTTCGGTGCGCAATTTTTGATAAGGTGATTTTTCCAAAATAGCAGCAGCAGTTTCCAATGCGCGTGCGAAAGTATCCATTCCCAAAATGTGTGCGATAAAAATGTCTTCCAAATCGGTTGAACTGCGGCGCGTTTTAGCATCGAAATTTGTACCGCCGCCCTGCAAACCACCGCTTTGCAAGATGACCAACATCGATTGAGTCAATTCGTTAACATCGACAGGGAATTGGTCGGTATCCCATCCGTTTTGATAATCGCCGCGGTTGGCGTCGATCGAACCCAACATACCGGCATCGGCAGCACATTGCAATTCGTGTTCAAAGGTATGACCGGCCAAAGTTGCATGGTTTACTTCGATATTCAATTTGAAATCTTTCTCCAAACCATGTGCCCGCAAGAAACCGATTACTGTTTCCGCATCCACATCGTATTGATGTTTAGTCGGTTCCATGGGTTTCGGCTCAATCAGGAATGTACCTTTAAAACCTTTGGAGCGAGCATAATCGCGAGCAGCGGTCAACAGTTTAGCCAAATGTTCTTTTTCACGTTTCATATCGGTGTTCAACAAAGAATAATAACCTTCGCGACCTCCCCAGAACACATAGTTTTCTCCGCCTAATTCAATGGTAGCATCCAAAGCGTTTTTAATTTGGACGGCTGCGCGGGCTACTACATCAAAGTCCGGATTTGTAGCGGCTCCGTTCGTATAACGTTTGTGACCGAATACATTGGCTGTTCCCCACAAAAGTTTGATGCCGGTTTCCGCTTGTTTTTGTTTGGCGTAAGCTACTATTTCTTTGAGATTTGCCTCGTATTCTTCAATTGAATTGCCTTCCGCAACCAAATCAATATCGTGGAAACAATAATAGCCGATACCTATTTTCTGCATAAACTCGAAACCTGCATCCAAACGTTGTCTTGCAATTACCAAAGCGGAAGAACCTTGCGTCCATGGGAATGACTTTGTTCCGGGTCCAAAGGGGTCTCCTCCGTCTGCACAAAGTGTATGCCACCAAGCCATGGAAAATTTGAACCAATCTTTCATCTTTTTTCCATACACTACTTTTTTTGCATCGTAATAACGAAATGCCAAGGGATTTTTGCTTTCTTTCCCTTCAAATTTAATCTTCCCTATTTCGGGAAAATACTCTTTTGTTGCCATAATAATTTAATTTTTAGAAATTTATAATACAATAATTTTTATAATATTTATTTTTTACCCCATTTTTTATTCGGTTTGCCACCCAAAACCAATTCGAGTTTTCCACCTTTCATGATATCCTGATAATCCAAATGACATTTATCGTACGATTTCTCATTTAATTTTGCCGATTGGATATAGACGTTTTCTTTGGAATTATTTTTTGCCGAAATAACAAAAGTTTTTCCGTTGTCAAGATTAAACCGGATTTCACTGAAAACGGGCGTCGTCAGTTCAAACCTGGTTTCTCCGGGACAAACCGGATGGATACCGCTTGCAGCCAATACATACCAAGCCGACATTTGTCCGACGTCTTCATTACCGACCAATCCCCGAACGCCGTCTGTATAGGCATTTTCACAAATAAGCCGCACCTGATACTGCGTTTTCCAAGGCTCTTCCAAACGGTTGTACAAAAACGGAATATGATGCACCGGCTCGTTGGCATGATTGTAAAAATCATTCCACCTGAAATCCGAAGGCGTATTCTTGAACATATAATCCAAATCGTCCACAGTAGCCTTTCTGCCACCGATGAGTTCGACCAATCCGGGAATGTTGTGCGGAACAAACCATCCTTGCTGAAAAGGATTAGCTTCTACGCTTCCGTAATCTTGTTTCAGACGTCCCTTTGAAGGTAGGGGCATGAATGTTTTTCCGTCGGCTTCCAAGGGACGAAACCAATGACTGTGTTTGTCCCACAGGTTTTCGTACGACTTCGAACGTTTCAGGTATTCTTTCCGGTCGTTTTCTTTTCCCAACATGCGGGCTAATTCCGAGATACACCATTCGTTATAAGCATGTTCCAATGTGGTGGAAATCATTCCGCCGCCCGGCGTATAACCCAAATTTCCGTTTCCGAATTTTTCGGTAGTGAGCACAGCGTATTTATAAGCCTTATTGATGTCAAAATCTTTTATCCCTTTGGCATAAGCATCTGTAATTAAAGAAACAGCAGGATTTCCAACCATGCAACCGCTGTAAGCGTTCAGAAATTCCCAACGTTCCAGATATTCCTTGCCGCTTTCTTCTGCCAAAGTCACCAACGAATTAATCATATCACTGATAATTTTAGGATTGATAATCGTTTGCAGCGGCATCTGGCTTCTGAAAACATCCCAACCGCTGAAAATAGTTCTTTTATTGAACGAACCCGTTTCGTGTATTTTTCCATCGCCACCGGGATATTTTCCATCCACATCGGCAAACAAACGCGGATCAATCATCGTATGATAAAGCGCTGTGTAAAAAATCTTTTTCTGAGTTTCCGTTCCTCCGGATACTGTGATTTTACCCAAATTTTTATCCCACAATGCACGGTTTTGTTCATAAATCTTGTCAAAATCCCAATCGGTAATCTCTGCTTCCAGATTTTTTTTTGCGCCATCCTCGCTGACAAACGAGATACCGGCTCTCAGGAAAACCTGTTCATTGGCTTCCGTTTCAAAATCCGTAAAAAATCCGAGATGTTTTCCTTTGAATTCCTGAATATTGCGAATGATTTTTGCCCTTTTTACCAACATTTTGTATTCATCTGTAACGACATCCCACAATTTGCGCGGATAACCTTCGGGAATGCCGGCGCTCCATACGCCGAAATTCTTCAAAGGTTTGGAAAATTGGGCGTAAAAATATACCGTATAATCGGCATTGCCGTCGCCGTTTCCCCAACCGCCTCCTTTCGGGGTACAGACCATATATCCCGTAATCGTATGATCATCAATTACTTTTACTTTTTGTAAATCGGATGTACCTCCTACTCTACGCGCCAAATCAATCTGAATGCGGGACTGCTTATTTTTAGGATAGGTAAAACGCAATATTCCGGCATGTTGCGTACATGTCGCTTCCGCTTTGATGTCGTAATCGGTCAGTTCGGCTGCATAATAACCGGCTTTAGCTGTTTCGGTTGACTTATCGTAGCGAGAACGATAACCCTCATCGGAATTATCTGAACTTCCGGCAATTACTTTCAATTCTCCGGTAGTCGGCATCACAAGAAAATTACCCAAATCGCCGTACCAACCGATACCGCTCATTTGCGTAAAAGCAAAACCTTCGATGCTTGTATGTTCGTAACTATATCCCGGACCGTTATCTCCTCCGGTAACTGTATTCGGACTTAACTGCACCATCCCGAACGGAGAAGCTGCGCCCGGAAAAGTCTTTCCCAATCCGTGATGAACCCCTGCTTCGTTGATGCTTGTACTTGCACCGATAAACGGATCAACGTAATCGGACAAACGCTGCGCTTCCGCCTTTTGAAAATTCACAAAGACGGAGAGAATACAAATGGATATAATTAAATTTTTCATACTTAAATTAATCCCCTCCAACGCTGATATGCTTCCGTATATTGCGCATGCTTGATTGTTTCCGGTTCAATAACCGCCAATTTTTCAAGTCCGGCAAAAGCTTCTTTATTTGATGCGTAGATGCCTGCGCCAATGCCTGCGCCTTTGGCTGCTCCCGCCGCTCCGTCGGTATCGAATAGTTCGATGGTAGCCCCGCAGGTACTTGCCAAAGTCTGACGGAACAAGGGACTAAGAAACATATTGGCATTTCCTGCACGGATCAGGCTGATATCCATGCCCATGTTTTCCATAATTTCCATTCCGTAACGGAACGAGAAAACAATTCCTTCCTGCGCGGCCCTGATAATATCCGATCTGTTATGAATATTGAAATTGATACCATGAATTGAACAACCGGTTTCCTTGTTCTGCAAGATACGTTCAGCACCATTTCCAAACGGGATGATTGACAATCCTTTACTGCCGATCGGCGACTGCGCTGCCAGCACATTCATATCATTATAGGAAATACCCTGATCCACAAAGTTTTTCTTAATCCACGAATTGAGGATGCCCGTCCCATTGATACACAACAAAACACCCAAACGGGTCTGCTCCTGCGAATGATTGACATGCGCAAAAGTATTTACCCGCGAAAGCGGATCGTAATTGACCTGCCCCAATACGCCGTAAACCACACCTGAAGTGCCTGCCGTAGAAGCTATTTCTCCGGGATTAAACACATTAAGCGACAAAGCGTTATTGGGCTGATCGCCTGCACGGTAACAAACGGGAGTGCCTTCTTTCAGACCAAGTTCTTTGGCTGCGGCTGCCGAAACAAGTCCCTGTATGCCAAAAACCGGCTTGATTTCCGGAACGAAACTCCGGTCAAAACCAAAATAATTCAAAATGGCATCCGACAGTTTATTTTCCTTGAAATCCCAAAAAATTCCTTCCGACAAACCTTCGACTGTAACTCCGATTTCGTCGGTTAATTTCATTGCGATATAGTCGCCGGGCAACATGAATTTTTCTATCTGTTCATAAATATGCGGTTCATTTTCTTTTACCCATGCCAATTTTGCTGCCGTAAAATTTCCGGGCGAATTCAGCAAATGCGAAAGACAGGCCTCATTGCCGATTGCCTGAAAAGCCTTTTCTCCGTACGAAACGGCACGACTGTCGCACCAAATAATCGAAGGACGCAAAACTTGTTTGTTTTTATCGACCAACACCAATCCGTGCATCTGCCATGAAATACCAATCGCTTTGATTTCTTCGGCAGCTACACCCGACTGTTTTAACACCGATGCGTTGGCTAATTTAAGATTTGCCCACCATGTTTCGGGATTTTGCTCCGCCCAACCCGGTTTTTCTGCAATAATCTGCATTTCTACTTTTGGAAAAAAATCCTGTGCAATCGTTTTCCCCGATTCGGCTTCCACCAGACAGGCTTTTACCGATGAACTTCCTACGTCAAATCCTAATAAGTACATATT
>JAITNQ010000077.1 GCA_031290435.1 Candidatus Symbiothrix sp.
GGTGTCAAAACGCTTGATAAAGATTCAAGCATCCGGACATGCATGTCTTCCATAACATTGTAAATGTCATACAATTCATTCGCGATTGCCTGCATGATCAGCAATACAATCGGGTCTAAATCCTCCACGTTCGCAACACCCCAAAACGCCGCAGTGTGTTGGTACATCCTTTGAAGGACAGCTTCTTTAGAGTTACTACTTGACATGATATTATTTGTTGCTTTTTTTCCAAATATAAGCAATAAAATTTAAATACAAACAATTTTGTTCGATTTTCAAAAAATCCGGCCATCTTTATGGCCGGATTTCTTACTTTTACGCTGAGAAAAAAATAAAAGAAACTATATACTCCTCATTTCGTGTATATTACGACAAAGAAAGGTATATGTCATCTGCCTCTTCGGTAAAAATTAGTTTTTCCTCACGGGCCAACCATCCGATTGCAGCATAAATCTCTTTGTCGATTAATTTCGTCAATTTTTTCAGCTCTTTCACACTTTTTGTTCCTTGTTCGTCTAAAAGCTTCCAAATGCAACCTGCATTATAACCGATTTTTTCTTTCATCTGATTTGATTTTTATAAATTAAACAAAAATTATACTAAAACACCTGTTTATACACGGTTTATTGTTTATTGCCGGCATTGTATAAAGCATCCATTTTATCATACTGTTCGCCCATTCCTAAATTGTAATAGATTGAACGCAATGCATAAATAGCGTCTTTACTATCCGGTGATAAGCTCAGCACTTTTTCGAAAAAAGGCATTGCCTGTTTGAAATAGTCCAAAGACTTTTGGGTATCGGCTTTTGATTTCGTAAGATCCGAATTGCTATCGGCTTTCGAGCGTGTATCCACACCCATATTAAAATAAACCCGTCCGGTATGGGACAAAGTTTCTTTATTGTCCGGTTCCAATTCCAAGGATTTTTTCAAATAGACAAGGGCATTCTCATAATCTTTTTTCGATTCGTAAACCTGCCCCATAACATCATAAAGTTGTGCATTAGTAGGACTTTGCGCAATAGCTGATTCCAAGTATGCTATCGCTTCGCCTTCTTTTCCTCCGGCAATACTCAGATTAATTAAATTCAACACATAATACGGCTCAGTCGGAAATTTAGTAAACCCTTCTTTCACTGTCTTTTCGAATGAAACGGAGTCTTCAGCCTGATTGTATAAGTAGCATAGGCGTTGATAAACATCGTTCTCATTAAAACCATTGTCCTTGATTTCATTGAAGATACCGATTGCCGCTTTGTTATCGGGAATCAGAGAAGCAGCCAAACCGGCATAATACCTGATTTGTATCTCAGAAGTATCAGTCGGAACAATCGTCCATTGCTCATCATTGAAGATATCCATTTTGGGAATATCACCAAATAACTTGAAGTTTTCATAGGCTTTCTGATAGTTTTCCTTTTCATAATAATAGATACCGGCATTGACATAAAATTGACGGTTGGCTCTGATTCTGGAGCGAATATCCTTCAGATATTTCGGTTTTACTTTACCCTTTGCATCGGGAAGCTGGTCTAATTCCGATGCTTTTATAAAATAAGGTAAAGTCCCTTCCAAAGCGCCATACATAACGTCTTCATTCGGTTTCTGTCCTAAAACCTCTTTTGTCCGTTCCAAATCAAACTGTTTGTCTTCTACTTGCGCGGCAACAAACCATGTTTCTGCTTCATTGGCAGTTTCCGGATTCTTTAAAGCCTCTTTGATAGCATTCCGCGCTTCGGTAATATTGGGTGTTCCACCCTTTATTTCGTTCTTAGCGGAATTTACTGCTTTTTTCTGTGCAAAAGAGCCAACAACTACTAAACACAGAACCCCTGTAAATAATAACTTTTTCATATCTTCTCTATAATATTTGATTTATAATGGTACGAGATTCCCACCTGTTCATATATTGTGTCATGTACGGAACCTCCTACTTTAAAATTATTGTGTTTTTTACGCTGTAAAAATACAAATTAATTGTTAATATCATCTGTTTTTGCATTGTTTTCTTCAATATTTTCATTAAAATCGCTATTTTCATCGCTATTTTCACTTATTCCCGCTTCAATTTCCTCTATTTCCGGCTCAGAAGTCACTTTACAAACAGATGCTATTTGATCATTCCTTTTCCCTAAATTGATCAGACGGACGCCTTGGGTAGCCCGGCCGATAATGTTCAGGTCGGAGACTTTCATGCGAATCGTAATACCCGATTTGTTGATAATCATCAGGTCGTTGTCGTCGGTAACGTTCTTGATGCCGACCAATGGGCCTGTTTTATCGGTAATATTCAAGGTTTTCACCCCTTTTCCACCACGGTTTGTTATCCGGTAATCATCTATTTTGGAACGTTTTCCGTAGCCTTGCTCGGAAACGACCAGGATGGTTTCCTTTTCCAAGTCTTTCATGCAAATCATTCCGATCACTTCATCGTCTTGTACACCTATAGTTATTCCTTTCACACCGGCTGCCGTCCGTCCCATGCACCGAACCGTTTTTTCATGAAAACGGAGCGCTCTGCCTTTCCGGCTGGCAATGACAATCTCGTTGTTTCCGTTGGTCATTCTCACGCCTATCAGTTGGTCGTCTTCGTGCAAAGTGATGGCATTTACGCCATTTTGGCGGGGTCTTGAATAAGCTTCTAATAAAGTTTTCTTGATGACGCCTTTTTTTGTGCAGAACATCAGGTAGCGGGATTCCACAAATTCCTTATCGTTCAAATATTTAATTCGTATAAAAGCAGTCACTTTATCGTCCGGATCAATGCTTAGCAAATTCTGGATGGCTCTTCCTTTGGATGTTTTGGAACCTTCCGGAATGTCGTAAACCTTTAACCAATAACATTTTCCCTTTTGTGTGAAAAGCAACATGGTGGCATGCATATTGGCCGGATAAATATATTCCACAAAGTCCTCATCACGGGTTTCGGAACCCTTCACGCCGATGCCGCCCCGGTTTTGGGAATGGAATTCGGCCAAAGCCGTACGTTTGATATACCCCAGGTGGGAAATGGTGATAATCATATCATCGTCGGAATAGAAATCTTCCGGATTAAAATCTTCCGTGGAATGAATAATCTCGGTTTTTCTTTTATCGCCGTATTTGTTCCGGATTTCAATCAATTCGTCCTTGATAATCGTCATCAGATGCTCTTCATTGGCAAGGATGTCTTTCAAATTGGCAATCAATTTTTGAATCTCATCGAATTCGGCATGTAATTTGCTTTGTTCCAAGCCCGTCAACTGGCGTAAACGCATTTCCACGATGGATCGCGATTGTATTTCCGACAGTGAAAAGCGTTCCATCAAGCGTTCAATGGCTTCACTCGGACTTTGGGAAGCGCGGATAATGGCAATAACTTCATCAATATTGTCGGACGCAATAATCAGTCCTTCAAGTATATGCGCTCTTTCTTCCGCCTTCCGGAGGTCATATTTGGTGCGCCGGGTTACCACGTCAATCCGGTGCTCGGTGAAATGCCGGATAAGGTCTTTCAGATTCAGTATCCGCGGGCGGCCGTTTACCAAAGCGACATTGTTGACACTGAAAGATGACTGCAAGGCGGTCAGCTTGTACAATTTATTGAGTACTACGCTCGAATTGCCGTCTCTTTTGATATCCACTACAATGCGGGTGCCTTCGCGATCCGATTCGTCATTGACATTGGATATTCCTTCAATTCTTTTTTCGCCTACCAATTCGGCGATATGTTTGATTAATTCCGCCTTATTGACAAGGTATGGAATCTCGGTCACTACAATTTTTTCCCGGTTGTCTTTAATTTCTATTTCGGCTTTTCCACGCAGGATAATGCGTCCTCTACCGGTTTCAAAAGCTTCTCTTACGCCGGCATATCCGTAAATGGACGCACCGGTTGGGAAATCGGGCGCTTTGATATGCTCCATCAGCCCGGCTACGTCTATGTCTCCGCGCACATCTATATAAGCCAAAACGGCATTAATACATTCTGTCAGGTTGTGAGGCGGCATATTGGTTGCCATTCCGACAGCAATACCGGAAGCGCCGTTCATCAACAAGTTCGGTATCCGGGTCGGAAGAACGGAAGGCTCTCTGCCTTTGTCGTCATAAGTCAACTGGAAATCAACTGTTTCCTTGTCGATATCCTCCAACATTTCTTCGGATAACTTACTCATACGGGCTTCCGTATAACGCATAGCCGCCGGAGAATCGCCATCGACCGAACCGAAATTTCCTTGTCCGTCCACCAAAAGGTAGCGCAACGACCAGGGTTGTGCCATACGCGCCATCGTATTGTAAATAGAAGAGTCGCCATGCGGGTGATATTTACCCATCACATCCCCTACGATACGCGCAGATTTTTTGTAGGGTTTATCGGAGGTACTACCCATTTCGTTCATTCCATATAACACTCTCCTGTGCACCGGTTTAAAGCCATCCCGCACATCCGGCAAGGCTCTCGAAACAATTACCGACATCGAATAATCGATATAGGCCGTTTTCATTTGGTCCTCAATATCAATTCGAATGATTCTATCTTGATTATCAGTCATTTATAAAATATTAGTTTACTTTTTCTTACTTGTAAGAGCACGCTAAGATACAACATTTTCTCTTAATACGAAAATTTTTTTGTTTTTCATCTGAAAAATGAGGTGACAATGCGCCGATATGCGGTGAAAATTTGCGCAAGTTACGGGATAAAAAACCTGTCATTTATGCATTTATTTTATTATGGCATAGTTTTTGTCTGATAATTGGCAGAAAATTAATATATTTGCATCGAAATAACAAGACTAAAGGTAAAATGATAAAGAAAAATTTTTCCAACAGTGTAAAAGATATTCTCCTGTTTAGCAGGGAAGAAGCGGGGCGATTGCACAATGCCAGCGTAGGAATTGAACATATCTTATTGGGAATTTTACGCAACAAAAGCAACAAAGCCTCTCATATCATCCATCTTTTGGGTGTAGATACCGATGATCTCAAGTTAGCAATTGACAATGAATTATTTGAAGATGGCAATTATATTTCCGACAATCAACTGATTATTGATCGTAGTGTAGAAAATTTATTACGTGTCAGCGTTTTGGAATCTATTAATTTGAATTGTGTTGAAACCGATACGGAGCATTTGCTTTTGGCAATGTTAAAAGATAATAATTCGGTAGCGTCACGCATTTTAGACCAGTACTCGGTTAATTATACGAATGTTTATAATTTGCTGTCTGAAAATGGCATAAATGACGTAAAAATGACGCCTCCCAAAATGGGCGCCGGTTTTACGGGAGAAGACGATGACGACGAAATCGACGACCATTTCTCACGGAAAGGGGACTATTCGAAATCAAACAATCCCAGTAACAAAAACAGCGATACGCCGGTGATAGACAGTTTTGGTTCCGATTTGACCAAAGCGGCGGAAGAGAACCGCTTGGACCCGATTGTGGGGCGAGAAAAAGAAATTGAGCGCTTGGCGCAAATCCTGAGTCGCCGGAAAAAGAATAATCCGGTGCTGATAGGGGAGCCGGGCGTGGGAAAGTCTGCCATTGTGGAAGGTTTAGCGCTGCGGATTGTGCAACGAAAAGTATCCCGCGTTTTATTCGACAAACGGGTTGTTAATCTGGATATGGCGTCTATTGTCGCCGGCACCAAATACCGGGGACAGTTTGAAGAACGTATCAAAGCTATCTTGAATGAATTATCAAAAAATCAGAATATCATTCTGTTTATTGATGAAATTCATACCATTGTTGGCGCAGGAGGCGCTTCCGGTTCAATGGACGCCGCCAATATGCTGAAACCGGCTTTGGCAAGAGGTGAAATACAATGTATCGGCGCTACAACGCTGGATGAATACCGCAAAAATATTGAAAAAGACGGCGCCCTGGAACGGCGCTTCCAAAAGATAATGGTAGATCCGACTACTGCGGAAGAGACCCTGCAAATTTTGGAAAACATCAAAGAAAAGTACGAAGATCACCACAATGTAGCCTACACTCCGGAAGCCATCAAAGCTTGTGTCAAGCTAACGGACAGGTATATCAGCGACCGGAATTTTCCGGACAAGGCCATTGACGCTTTGGATGAAGCCGGTTCTCGCACCCACATCTCCAATATTGTGGTTCCCAAAGCCATTGAAGAATTGGAAAAGCAGATAGAAGAAACAAAAGTGGTTAAATTGCAGGCTGTTAAGTCGCAAAATTTTGAATTGGCCGCGGCTTACCGCGATCAGGAAAGGCAATTGTTGCTCAAATTGGAAGCTTCCAAAGCAAAATGGGAAGAAGAATTGCAGGAAAACCGCCAATCGGTCGATGAAGACAAAGTGGCCGAAGTCGTGGCTATGATTTCCGGCGTGCCCGTACAGCGCATTGCTCAGGCTGAAAACCAGAAATTGATGGAAATGGACAGTATGCTGAAAACAAAGGTAATCGGTCAGGATGACGCTGTCTCCAAAATCGTAAAAGCCATCCAACGGAACCGGATTGGCCTGAAAGATCCGAACAAACCGATTGGCATTTTCATGTTTTTAGGGCCGACAGGCGTTGGTAAAACCTATCTGGCAAAAAAATTAGCCGAGTATTTGTTTGATTCTGCCGACACTTTGATTCGTATCGATATGAGTGAATATATGGAAAAATTCACGGTTTCCCGTCTGATCGGGGCGCCTCCGGGATACGTAGGCTACGAAGAAGGCGGACAACTGACCGAAAAAGTACGCCGCAAACCCTATTCGGTTGTTTTATTGGATGAAATTGAAAAGGCGCATCCGGATGTGTTCAATATCCTGTTGCAAGTAATGGACGAAGGCCGTCTGACCGACAGTTTGGGACGCCGTATCAATTTCAAGAACACGATCCTCATCATGACCTCCAATGTGGGAACCCGGCAGTTGAAGGATTTTGGCCGGGGAGTCGGTTTTGCAACCAATACTTCTGCCACAGACGACAAGGAATTTTTCCGGGGCGTGATTCAGAAAGCCCTTAACAGAGCTTTTGCACCGGAATTTTTGAACAGAGTAGACGATATCGTTATGTTCGACCCATTAGACAAAGAATCCATATACAAAATTATTGATATCGAACTGTCCGGATTCTACAAACGGGTTGGAGCCTTGGGCTATTCTTTGGAAATTTCCGATAAAGCCAAAGAATTCATTGCCTCCAAAGGTTATGACGTACAATTCGGCGCCCGCCCGCTGAAACGCGCTATCCAGAAATATTTGGAAGATGAACTTGCAGAAATGATTATCAAATCAAACATCAAGGAAGGCGATGCTATCCGGGTGGATTACGATGAGGAAAATAAAAAAATTGTGACGGAAACAATTGCACACATTCAATCTACAATCATGTAAGATTTCCAATCTACTTTACTGATTTATCGGCCGATGTCAACCAAGCGTTACGCTTGCTCGACATCGGCCTTTTTATGTCACAATTCGCATGTAATTTTGTCAAATTCTGATTAATGTAACAAGCGGAAAAATAGATGTTACAAATACGACAATTATGTAACAAGCAGAAAAATGTTTGAAACCTTAAATTTAATTAATAAAATTTGTTTATTGTAACTTTGATTCGTAAAATAATATTTATGAACAACACAAAAAAAAACTTATGAACAACACAAAAAAAACTACTATTAATTGAGTAATAATTATGGAGAGAAATCAAAAAACTAATGTAAAAAAAATTATGAAAAACAATCTTAATTTAAAAGCAATCAGATTTCTATTATTATTTCTTTTTATTCCGTTATGGCTTTCTGCACAGAACATTACTGTAAAAGGCCTTATTCGGGATAAAGATGGCGAATCCCTACCGGGCGCAAGCGTTGCAGTGAAAGGATCTTCCTTGGGAACTTCCGCTGATGTGAATGGGAATTATTCCCTTGCCGTTTCGGACAGCAAAGCCGTTCTTGTTTTTAGTTATTTAGGGTTTGTCACGCAGGAAATAACGATTGGCGGTCGCAGTGTTATTGATGTTACACTTTTAGAGGATCAACACCTATTAGAAGAAGTGGTAGTTGTTGGTTACGGCACTATGAAAAAGAGCGATTTAACCGGATCTGTCGCGTCGGTAAAAAGCGAGGCGATTCAGAAATCCGTACCTACATCGCTTGATCAGGTATTACAAGGACGGGCAGCCGGTGTACAGGTGCAGCAAAACTCCGGTATGCCGGGCGCTACCACCTCTATCCGTATTCGGGGTATCAGTTCGTTGAACGCATCAACCGACCCGATTTATGTGATTGACGGCGTGGTAATAGAGGGAGGATCAAGTAACGGTATAAGTACCAATCCCTTGGTCTCAATTAATCCGGCAGATATTGTTTCGATGGATATATTGAAAGATGCCTCTGCAACAGCAATTTACGGATCGCGCGCCGCAAACGGCGTGATAATGATTACGACACGCCGCGGAGAAAAAGGCGCAGCGATAGTCAGTTACAATGGCTATGCAGGTTGGCAGCAAATCCCGAAGCAATTGGATGTGCTGAATTTGAGAGAATACGCCGCACACCGGAATGTATTGGCAGAAAATAACATGATTAATTATAACAATTCATTCGTCCGTCCCGATCTTTTGGGTGAAGGCACGGACTGGCAAGATGAATTGTTTAATACAGCCCTGATGCACAGTCACAACGTAACTATTGCAGGCGGCAACGACGTGACTACTTACAGTTTGGGCGCAGGTTTATCGAATCAGGATGGTATTGCCACCGGTTCAGGTTTCAAGCGGCTGAGTTTATCGGGCAATTTTGATGCGCAAACAAAAAAATGGTTAAAAACGGGTGTGAATTTTGCTTTTTCAAACACCTACCAAAAACTGACCGTTTCCGACCAATCGCTGGTACAGGTAGCGATTAGGACTACCCCGGACGTGCCGGTGCGCAATGCGGATGGGACTTTTGCCGCATCCGACGAGCAATTTATGCCGACCAACCCAATGGCTATGGCCATGTTGATAGACAACAACAATGAAACTTACGGTATTCGCGGAAATACATACGCAGAAATTACACCCGCTAATATCGGCTTAAAATTCAGAAGCGAATTGTCTTTCAATTACAGTACCTCAAACGGTTATCGTTTCCAGCCGACTTATCGCCTGTCGCAAACACAATTCAACGAAACAAACGAAGGCCGTTTCACAAAACAGTACAATAAATATTGGTCTTGGGCGAATACCTTGACTTACGATCGTACATTTAACGGCATCCATAAACTGACGGCGATGGTTGGGGAAGAATTTCAAAATTCGATATGGTCCTACCTGATGGGCTTACGCAACGGCTATCCGACAAACGGTTCAACGGATTTAACGCTGGGAGACGCAACAACAGCCGCCAACGACGGCTATAGCGGTGACCTACCGTTAATAGGATTTTTCGGACGTGTTTTTTATTCGTATGCCGACAAATATTTGGTTACCGGAACCTTGCGTAGAGACGGTTCATCCAATTTTTTCACCGGGCGCAAATGGGGAACATTCCCATCGGCGGCTTTTGCATGGCGCATCTCGGAGGAAAGTTTCTTAAAGGATAGCCCCAGCATCTCTAATGTGAAATTACGTGTGGGGTGGGGTATCGTAGGGAATCAAAACGTACCCGATCATTTCGCATACCTTATGCGATATGGCGTGGTTCCAACTACATGGGGGACAGGCTTGCGCCAAGATAACATTTCAAACGAACTTATAAAATGGGAGTCAACCAATTCGCTCAACATCGGTTTGGACTTTTCATTGTTCAAAAACAGAATTGATGTGGTGCTTGACTGGTACAATAAAAAAACCGACGATTTGTTGATGATATTACCTTTGCCGGAATATGTTTCCGCAGGCAGAAATAACCCTTGGGGAAACTATGGTTCCTTACAAAACAGAGGGTTCGAGCTTACCTTAAATACAACAAATGTGGAAAATAGAAATTTCAATTGGCGAACAAACCTGAACTTTTCATTCAATCGGAACAAAGTATTAGACATTGGTAACGAATTGGGTGAATTTGTAGGCCGGGTTGACGACAATGCATGGGGGATGACGGGTCAAACGGTTATCAATCGCACCATTGAAGGACAAGCTATCGGTCAGTTCTACGGATATCAGGTAATCGGCCGTTTTGAAAAGGCTACCGATTTCTATTACAAAAATGAAAATGGCGAAATTGTACGCACGCCGGTCATTTCCGATTTACCCATTGACGAAAAAAGCGGCGTTTGGATCGGCGACTATATTTATCGCGACCAGAATAATGATGGTAAAATTGATGAAAAAGACCGCGTTTTCATAGGTAATCCCGAACCGAAATTTACTGCCGGCTTAGGAAATACCTTCACTTACAAAAATATTGACCTAAGTATTCAACTTACAGGCGTTTTTGGAAACGACGTAGTGAATTATTCCCGCCGTTACATGGAAAATCCGAGGCGCAATATTTCCAATTTATTCACAACAGCGCTGGATTATGCACGACTTGATTTGATTGACCCGAATGGGCCTAATGATTACCGGAATGTAAAAATTGTCGGCGGAGATGCACATTCACCGCGTCTACCGCTATCAACGGCAACATCCGATTATGATTTTGCGTTCTCAGACCGTTTTATAGAAGACGGCTCTTATTTAAGGATACAAAATATTTCCTTGGGATACACACTACCGAAACAATGGACACGTAAAATCGGCTTAACAGGCGTAAAGGTATATGCCAATTTGCAAAATCTTTACACATTCACCACCTATCGCGGATTTGACCCGGAAATAGGTGTTTCATACGGCTATCAGGGAAGTATGCTGACAGGAGTGGACAATGGTCGTTATCCCTCGCCGCGTATTTATACTTTTGGACTGAATGTTTCATTTTAAAATGTAAAAAGTACACATGAAAACAAAAATAACATTTTTACCGGTTTTGCTTTCAATAATGATCTTATTGAATGCGTGCGACAGTTTTTTGGAAAACAAACCCAGTAATTATATAGTAGGAAGTACGTTGACTGAAGAAAACCTGCCGATGCTCACTTCTCAACTCTATAACAGGGTTTGGTCGGGATTCAACAGCAATTTCTATTTCGGATTGGGCGATGGCATGGCTTACAACCTCAATGCACCCTATTCCGATTATATTTATCCGTTCAGCGACTTGTCGGTTACCAGTTTGACCGGTCCGCTTGTCAACGCATGGGCTTCGCTCTATGAAGTGGTAGAACATTCCACAGGCGTAGTCAAAACCGTAGAGGAAAGCAGTGCACCGCAAGCAGCAAAAGACGGCTATATAGCCGAAGCGCGTTTTATGCGCGGAACGGCCTATTGGTATCTGGCCTCGCTTTGGCACAATGCAATCATTGTATCCGATCCGGAAGAGTTGGTAGCCCATCCGATCGTAAACACCAATCCTAAAAAGGACGTATATGAATTTGCCATTCGCGATTTGGAATTTGCCGCAAAATATTTGCCTGAAACGGCAAGTGCGGCAGGACGGGTAACACGGTACAGCGCTTTCGGCATGTTATCCAGAGTGTATCTGGATTATTCCGGCTTTGTATCTTCCAATTACGGCGAGAATCCGAATGTCGGTACACGGGATGCGGCCTATTTGGATCTGGCAAAAAAAGCAGCCGAAAAGGTGATCAATAGCGGCGCTTACAAATTAATGGCTAATTATGACGATTTGTTCAGGATTGAAAACAACAACAATTCCGAATCGATTTTCGCTTTCCAATGGGTGCCGGGCATGAACAGTTCAACCGGTTACGGCGTTATCAATACGCATCAGTCCTATTTCGCTTTCGGTTCGATAGTTACCGGCGATGATGCCGCATGGGGCGGCGGCGGCACCGGATGTCCTTATGATATGATTAAAGAATATGAAATCAGTGACGTCATTCGTCGCAAGGCAACCTGGATGGGCAATGGCGACCATTATCCGGAAATCAACAAGGCCAACGGCGGTTTGACTTACGATGAGGCGACATTTTCGGCGGCGCCCCGCTGGCTGAGTGTAAAAAAAGGAATTACCGGCTCGAACAAGGACAACCCTGCAATCGGTCGTATGAATTCGGCTTTGGACAATTACATGTTGCGTTTGGCGGAAGTTTATTTGAATTATGCAGAGGCCATTTTGGGAAATAACGCCTCAACAAACGATGCAACGGCGCTCGAATATTTTAACAAAGTAAGAACCCGTGCGGGTATGTCCGCCAAAACCGCAATCGCTTATGAAGACCTGCGGCACGAACGCCGTATCGAGTTTTGCCTTGAAGGGCGTTATTGGTACGACCTTGTAGCGCGCGCTTATTACAGACAGCAGGAAGTGATCAACTACCTGAACACACAAAATCGCGGCGTTGTAACCTCCTATCTATTTGATGCACCGAGCAATCTTCGTGTCGATCCGGATCGTGATCCGGGTTCGCGGGCAGTAGGCACAGCAACGGCAGCCACTTTCCGGTTACCATATCCCGAATCGGAATTGATTCAAAATCCGAAATTGGGAGACGCCCCTGTTCCTTATGTGTTTACGGAAGATAGAATAACCGATTTGTTTAACAATTAAAAAAGAAACAGTATGAAAAGAAATATTGCTATAAAATTTTGGACATTGAGCCTGATCTGCGGATGCTCGTTTGTTTTCCTTTTCAATGCATGCGAGAACAAAGATGACGGAAATGATTCGCCCGTAAAGATTACAAAAGTCTTTTTGGAAGATGCGCAATCGTCTGTTCCCGATAGGGAAGTGACATTTGCCCGCCTCGGACAGGTGGTTCGTTTGGAAGGAAGCGGTTTCACCGGCATAAAAAGTGTATTGGTCAATGGGAAAAGTTGTTATTTCAATCCGGTATTTGTCGGAGACAATTCCATGCTATTGCAAATAGCAAATGATGTTCCGACAGTCGAGGCTGCCGATGATATACGGAATACGATTCAAGTCATTAAAAGCGAAACGAACCGGCATATTTATTCATTTGAAATCAGGGCGGCAGCGCCGTCCATTGCGCAAATTTCCCATACCATGCCGCAGGCCGGCGACAAAATTATCATTTACGGTAAAGGCCTGCAAGAAATTTCAAGTGTAACTTTTCCGGGCAATATAGTGGTAACCAACGGGATTATTACGAACGAAGACGGTACGGAAGTAAGCCTTGTTGTGCCTGCCGGAATTACCCAAAGCGGTTCCATTACCGTGATCGGTGCAAATGGCGGCGCCTATTCGCCTGCTTATTTCAACTTCAAGGAAGGTCTGGTACACAATTTCGATGATGTGCAAAACTATTCTTGGGGTTCGGGAGTGGACAATACGGCATTGACGGCAAGCATCCCCGCTTCGGGCGTTTTGCCTAAATCGCAAGGCGGCTATCAGGCGTTCAATGCCGACGGCAATCTTGCCGCAAACGCCGATCAGCGTTTCTGGCTCAATTCTACGGCCATTTTTTCAACGATTACCAGCAAAATTCCCGGTTCTACCGCTGCTGCCGATTGTGGTATGCAACTGGATATTTATGTAGAAGGCGCATGGAATTCGGGAATTATTCGCTTTGTGATGGCAGACGGTTCAGGCGCATCAAGGTATTGTATGCTGTATCAGCCTGTTTATGTAAATGGCGTTCACAGCGCAGAAGCATTTGTGAATCCGGGTGCATGGTTTACCGTTACTTTACCGTTCGGTTTGAGTTCCGATTACGAAGGAAAAACCTTGGACGATGTGATCGCTTCTATGTCGGCGGCGTCTTACAAACAGGCAGGGCCTTGGTTCGAAAACAGCGGTATCAGCGATGTGTTCGATGCCGTACCGGCTACCGAAAAGGTGTATTTCGATAATATTCGCTTTGTACCGCTTACAACGCCTACTTACAGCGATTTTCCGGATGAAGACTAATAATAACATTAATAGATACAATTATGAACCTAAATAGAAAGAAACTAATACGCCAATGTTCATTGTTCATTGTTCATTGTTCATTGTTCATTGGCCTGAACGCTTGTTACGATGAAAAAATGGAATGGGGCGACCCCTATACGCACCCTGATGTTGCGGAACTGCCCTTGCCGTTGCAGGAAAAAATCGCCCGTTACGAGGCGCTGAATGCTTATACCAATTTTACGTTGGGAGTGGGTATTGATTTATCGCTTTATATGAGCGACGAAGCTTACCGGAACATTGTCAATCAGCATTTCGATGAAATTACGTTAGGTTACAATATGAAACACGGCGCTATGGTAAACGGACAGGGCGTATTGAATTTCACCCCGGTCGATAACTTGCTGACAGAGTTGAAAAAAGCCGGTCTGACCGTGTTTGGACACACTTTGGTTTGGCACCAGAATCAGAATGCAAGTTACCTGAACGGTTTGATAGCGCCGACCATTATTCCCGGAACGCCCGGTTCAAGCCTGATTGTCAACGGTGATTTTGAAGATGGACTTACGGGGTGGAATATCCCTTATTACGCCGAAAATGTCACTTCAAGCGTCGACGGCGGCGCGATTGACGGAACGCATGCCATGAAAGTCTTGGTCGGCGATTTCGGTGGAGGCAAGTACAACATGCAGATCAACAGTCCTTCGTTCCAAATCATCAGCGGACATCAATACGAAATTTCTTTCTTTATCAAATCCGATATTGAAGGCGCTGTGGGACTTGATTTTCCAAATGCGGATCTGACCAATCAGTACCCGTGGACAGAAGGAAAAGAACTGACCACTACGAGCGGAACATGGACAAAAGTAAGCTACAATCCGACTGCTACACCCGACGGCATGGTAGCTGCCGCAGATAATGCCGCGATGACCTTCAGACTGTTGCTGGGCGCAGAGAAAAACGTCACCTATTATATAGACGCCGTAGAGGTAATCGATTTGGACGCAGGAGCCGAGTACAATTATGTGGAAAACGGCGGCTTCGAAAGCGGCGACCTGACCGGCTGGAGCGCGCTGAATGCGGCGGCAGGTATTGAAGTCACCAATGCGGAAAAATTCACCGGCGTCTATTCGGTTAAAATGACCTCCGGTTCGTCATCAGCCAATGCGTGGGATCTCCAATTGGAAAGTTCAGGAGTAGCTATGGATGCGACAAAGACTTATACGTTTTCGTTCTACGTGAAATCGAACCTTGCCGGCAAAGGTCGCGTTTCCTTCCCCGGAGGCGGTGTGGACGGCAATCAATATCCATGGTTGAACTGGACGGGAAGTGGAGCCGGTGAAGCCTTTACCACCCCAGCCGGTACATGGACTTTGGTTTCGGTTGATCTGACCAACACAGGTTCCGTAAGACTGAGTTTCGATATGGGTTATTTTCCCGACGTCACCTATTATATTGATGATGTAAAGATTGTAGAAAAAGCGGCGGCAAGTCCTAAGAATATCTTGCGGGCAGGCCCCGTTACCATTGAAAAAACGCCGGAAGAAAAAGCCCAAATTATAGGAGAGGCTTTGGATAGCTGGATTTCCCAAATGGTGGGTCATTATCAAAGTGAAGTGCATGCTTGGGATGTGGTGAATGAACCGATAGACGATGGAAAACCCTCTGCGCTGAAAACCGGTGTAGGGAAAACATTGGCTTCCGATGAATTTTACTGGCAGGATTACTTGGGCAAAGATTATGGTGTAACCGCCTTTAAATTAGCCCGCCAATACGGCAATGCCAATGACAAACTGTTTATCAACGATTATAACTTGGAATACAATTTGGCCAAATGCGACGGACTGATTGCTTATGCACAATACATCGAAAGCCAAGGCGCTAAAGTAGATGGTATCGGTACGCAAATGCATTTATCGCTTTCTGCAAACAGAGACAATATCGCCCAAATGTTTCAGAAATTAGCCGCCACAGGCAAATTGGTGAAAATTTCGGAACTGGATATTAAGGTAGAGACCTCCTCGCCGACAGTGGCGCAATATGCGGAACAAGCCGATTTGTACCAATATGTGATAGATATGTACATGCAATACGTTCCCGAAGCGCAACGCTACGGCGTCACGGTCTGGGGCGTTTCCGACAAAGCCAATGAACACGAAAACTGGCTTCCGGACGATGCACCCTGCCTCTGGGATGGCGAATATGCACGCAAACATGCCTACAAAGGCTTTGCAGACGGTTTGGCCGGAAAAGACGTCAGTGCGGATTTTTCGGGAGAATTGCAATATTAAGAAAAGAGAACTATTCATTTTTTTTATTCATTTTAATCTATAATTATGTTATGAGACACAAAAATTATTTTGTAAGGCTTGTAAGTCTACTTGGTTTATTCCTTGTCGTCCCTTTGTGGCTTTCGGCACAGAACATTACTGTAACCGGCGTCGTGAAGGAAAAGAGCGGAGAAACGCTTATTGGTGTAAGCGTTTCGGAAAAAGGAACTTCGAATGGTATTTCTACGGGTATTGACGGGAGCTTTGCTTTAAGCGTTCCGGGAAATGCGACCTTAGAATTTTCGTATCTGGGTTTTATTACGCAATCTATTCCTGTAAACGGGAGAACACGGATTGATGTGGTATTGGAAGAAGATGCGCTATTATTGAGTGAAGTGGTGGTGATCGGTTATGGAACGCAACGAAGAGAAGCTGTTACGGGTTCGGTGGCTTCGATGTCGGGAGCAAAGCTTACCGAAGTGCAAACGGGCAACGTTACTTCTGCGTTAGCAGGACGTGTTGCAGGTGTGCAATTGACACAAACCAGTTCTAAACCGGGCGACGATATGCGGATTCGCATTCGAGGTACACGTTCATTTAGTGGCGACAACGATCCGCTCGTTGTGTTGGATGGAATACCTTTTGCCGGTACTATTGGTGATATTAACCCCAATGACATTAAAAGCATTGACATTTTGAAAGATGCTTCTGCAACAGCTATCTATGGTTCGCGCGGTTCAAACGGTGTGATTATTGTTACCACCAATAAAGGTACAGCCGGACAAAAAGCAAGGGTATCTTACAATGGCTATTATGGCTTGAAATCGCTTTACCATCGTTATCCGATGATGACAGGCGACGAATTGGCGGAAGTGAGAAGAATTGCAGAGAAGTATATAGATACAAACGGCAATCCCACCATGGGCGCCGATGAAGCCATAGGCAACAATACGGATTGGCAGGATTTGTTGTTCGAAACGGGGTCTGTAATGAGTCACGATATTGGCGTTGCAAGTGGAACACAAGGAGGTAGTTATACTTTTGGAGCAGGTTATTATAAAGACCAGTCTTTACTGCCCGGACAAGATTACAACCGTATCAATTTGCGTGCCAACATAGATCAAGCCATAGGCAAATATTTCCGTTTTGGTTTGACCACAAACAATAATTACAATACTGCCGATGGACGCAGAATAGGTCTGTCTAATGTGTTGCAACTTTCACCGCTGATTAATCCTTACAATGAAGACGGCACATGGAAACAGCGGGCAAGCGCCATAGACGATCAAAACGGATGGATGTATAGTAGAAAGTCTTACGAAAGTTTGGGCGATGGCTTTGCCGATAATCTGCGTAATTACGCTTCCTATAACTCCTTGTTCGGCGAAGTAAAAGCGCCATGGGTGGAAGGTTTGAGTTACCGCATCAATTTGGGTTTGAACCTGCGCGGAATGAATCGCGGTCAATATACCGGAGTTGGAGTAGTTGGTCAGGCAAATGCCGCGTCTTCCGGCTCATTAGACAAACGCCTGACTACACAATGGGTGGTCGAAAATCTGTTGACTTACGACAAAAATTTCGACAAACACCATATCAACGTAACCGCTTTGTATTCGGCAGAAAAAACACATGCCGACCGTTCGTATGTTACGGCAATCAATATTCCTGCCGACTTTTTCCAATATTGGAATTTGGGTCAGGCAGCCAAAGCGGATGTAACCTACAATCCGGATGAACAACAATTTAGAGAATGGGGCTTGGAATCGTATATGGGACGTGTTATGTACGACTACGACAGCCGTTATATGTTGAGCGTTGCCTATCGTTCGGATGGTTCGTCTCGTTTGGCTAAAGGTCACAAATGGCATTCCTATCCTGCAATTTCCGCCGGTTGGAATATAGCTAAAGAAGAATTTACAGAAAACGTAGATTGGATAAATAATCTGAAATTGCGTTTGGGTTGGGGACAAACGTCCAATCAAGCCATTGCACCTTATGGCACACTTGGAACTTTGGGAACTTATCCTTACAATTTCGGAGGTTCAAATACAACCGGATTTTATATTGAGTCGGTGCCGAATCCCGATTTGGGTTGGGAATATTCCATTACCTACAATGCAGGTTTGGATTTCTCATTGCTTAACAATCGTTTGTGGGGTAGCGTAGAGTACTATGTTACCGATACCAAAGATATATTGTATAATATGCCTTTACCTGAGACATCCGGAGTGGGTAGTACTTGGGCAAATGTAGGAAAAATGCGTAACAACGGTTTGGAATTGGCTTTGAACGGAACGGTCATTGATAATAAAGATGGCTGGACGTGGGACGTAGGAGTTAATTTCTATACCAACCACAACGAAATTACCGAAATATCAAGCGGTGTAGAAGAAGACAGGAATATTTTCCTATTTAAAGGACATCCAATTAATTCCATTTACGATTTTGAAAAAATTGGCATTTGGCAGGAAGGTGAAAACGTTGGCGCTTATGAGGCAAACGGTCATGCCGGTATGATTAAAGTAAAATATACCGGGGAATACAATGCCGACGGAACACCTGTGCGCCAGATCAATGACGAAGACAGACAGATACTTCATGTAGATCCGGCTTGGCAGGGCGGTTTCAATACCCGCGTTGCTTACAAAAATTGGGATTTGAATGTTATCGGTTCTTATCAACACGGTGGTACATTGATTAGCGCCTTGCACTCTTCCAACGGTTATCTGAATTTGCTGACCGGTCGTCGTGGACAAGTGAAAGTGGATTATTGGACGCCCGAAAATACCGACGCCAAATATCCGATTCCTTCTAACGGACCTCTATCCGGCGATAATCAAAAATATGCTTCAACGCTCGGTTATTTCGATGCTTCTTACTTTAAAGTAGGGCAAATCACCTTGGGCTACAATTTTGATTCCAATGCTACATGGTTCAAAAAAGCGGGATTAGGAGCGGCTCGTTTGTATTTTACCTTACAAAATGCCTTTGTTCTGTTCTCTCCGTTTGCAAGTGAAACAGGTTTAGATCCCGTAACTAACTCTTTTGGTAACGAAAATGCGGCTGTTACAACCGGTTTGCCCTATCGTGCAGGTAATATGCCGGTAGTCAGCGCCAATACGCCGCAAACACGCAATTATCTATTTGGATTGAACTTGTCGTTCTAAAATGTTTAATATTAAATAATAAAACAATATGAAAAATATAAATTTTAAAATCTTGTTTGGAGCACTTGTTATTGCCTTACTGGCAACTTCCTGTTCCGATATTTTGGAAGAAACGCCGCGTGATACCTATACGACGGAATATTTCAAAACAGATGAGGGTTTCCAGGGCGGCTTAGTTGCTCTTTATGCTCATACTCGCTATTTTTTTGGACAATATTATTATGCTGCACAAGAAAATGGGACGGATGAATATACCTATGCACAAAGCGCCGACAACAACTTTAACGATACCGATATGTCGGGTGTCGGCTCCCTTACCGCTTCAAGTAGCCGTTCTGACGCGCTTTGGAATCAAGCATTCTCTAACATCAATACTGCCAATGGAATTATTGAAATGGGTCTTGAAAATGGTAACTCCGAATCGTTGATTTCCGAAGCGCGTTTTTGGCGCGCATGGGATTATTTTGAACTGGTACAAACTTTTGGTGGTGTGCCGCTGGATTTAGGATCAGGAGAGTTGGCATTCAATACTGCCGCCGTACGCGTTGCAAAGCGGAATACCGTGCCTGAAGTTTATACCAAGGCTATTTTTCCCGATATGAAAACGGCTATTGAAAATCTTCCCGATGCAGGGCGTATAACCGGTGGCCTTACCAAAACGGCTGCCCGTCTGTATTTGGCAAAATCCTATCTGACTTATGGCTGGTGGTTACAAAATCCGGGCAATATCCCGACTTATCCTGAAACGGCTCGTACAGACCCTGATGGACATGATGCTGCTTGGTATTTTCAGCAGGCTTACAATGTGGCTTTGGATGGTATTAGCAATCCCGGTACTTTTGGCTTACTTGATAATTATTACGAAGTAAATGTCGGAAGGAATGACCGTAACAAAGAAATCGTTCTTTACAGCGACCACGTACAGGATGAATATTACAATCAGGCAAGTTTGTCCTATTCCAATGGTACAGCTCCAGAAAGTTTTGCATCTTGGTTTGTTATGTGCAACACTGGAAATATTCGCAGTTCGGTGGATGGTGTAACTTACGGAACTTCCTCTGTTCAGCGCGAGGCTGTACAATGGGGTGGCCGCCCATGGACTCGTATGGCTCCGCCTATCGAAGTATTTACCAATACTTTTGCAGATAAAACCAATGACAGCCGTTACGACGGTACATTTGCCACCGTTTTTCCGGGCAACTGGGGAAAAGGCGGTGTGGCTAATGAAACTTTGTACAATGCAAACGGTTTACCGGTGAGAAACGGCGAACCGGTTCTTACTTTCCTTGATGAAGAAAATCCGGATGTGGTTTATCCCAGTGGTAGTGGACCAAGTAATGTAGGTGGCGGCGTATTGCCGGGTAGAGCCGACTGGGTGATCAATCCAAGTGGTATCAGCCGCATTTACTATCCGGGCTTGTGGAAAACCGGCACATATCGTACTGACAATGGCAGTGGTTTGGGGCAACCTAACGGCGCTCTTACACGTCCGTGGAACATTGCCAAATTCTCTGAACTCTATTTCATTGCTGCAGAAGCAGCCGTCAAAGGTGCAACAGGTAGTAGGACTGCACGCGAATTAATTAACGTGATTCGCGCTCGTGCCGGCGTATGGAAATATACTAACAACGGACAATACAGTAATGGAGGTAATAATACAAAAGTTGAAGACCATAGCGTTGCAATGACAGCAGCTACACCTGCTACAATAGATATTAATTATATTTTGGCAGAACGTAGCCGTGAATACTACGGAGAAGGCTATCGTTGGTTGGATTTAGTGCGCACACAAAAATGGGCTGAAATTGCAAAAACATACACCATTTGTGGCAGTGCAGCAGGCAACCATACGCCGGTGACAGTTACCCGTACTATTCAACCCTATCATTATCTGCGTCCTATTTCACAAGGACAGTTAAATAGTATGACTATGACGGATGACGAAAAGAAAGCTTTCCAGAATCCGGGATATTGATGGTTATAAATGAAAATTAGTTTTTAAGTTTTAGGTTATCATTCAACAAAAAGGAGTTGTTGATGAAAATGGACAACTCCTTTTTAAATCTCACGCTCAGCGTGCCTCTTTCGCTACGCCGGGTTAAAAGCAAGGCTCCAGCCTTGCATAAAAGCGAACGAAAAATGAAGAAAGATGAATACAAAAAGGTAACAGAAGAATTGATGCCAGCCGACCGTTTCTAAAATCATCGTTCGAGATGCTCATAACGTCGAAAACGACTTTTTTAACTTCGAATTGGATATTCGGAAGTACTAAAATGGTGTTCGGAAGTATTAAAAATTGATGTTCGGAACCTCAAAATCGGCGTTCGGAAGCGCTCAATCGAAGTTCAAAACATCAAAAACGATGTTCGGAAGTATTAAAAAACGATGTTCGGAATATCAAAATCAAGGTTTTGAAGTACTAAAACGAGGTTTATAAGTACTAAAGCGAGATTCATAAGTACTAAAACGAGGTTTTGAAGTACTAAATCGGCGTTTTGTAAGGCTGTAGCCTTGCTTTTAGCCTTGCGCTCGGAGTAGTTTCTTACGACGCCATGGACACAAAGCTGCAAACAATACATCGGACGGTTGCCAACAACCTGAATGTCCCGATGGGGTTTATGAAAACGGAAACCTGAAATTCCTGCTGAACGAAGAAGGCTACACCACCGGTAGCGGGAACGACCGTTTGTACCATTATTACCTGAAAGACCATTTGGGTAATAACAAGGGCGTAACATCTGCGCCCATAAGCGGAACACTGCTTTATGTAGATCAGATTACCGAATACTATCCGTTTGGTTTGCCGATTTATTCACAATCCATCTCTCAGGAAATGCAGCCCTACAAGTTCGGCGGAAAGGAATTAGATGAGATGCACGGCCTGAATTGGTACGACCAGGGCGCCCGGTCTTTCGATGCGATTGTTCCGCGAACGCCTACGATGGATCCGCTGGCGGAGAAGTATTATAGTAGTAGTCCTTATGCTTTGTTTGGGAATAATCCGGTGCGGTATGTGGATCCGGATGGTCGAAGCCCTCTTTCTGCTCTGAGAGGCGTTCGCAATGCATATAAGTTTTATAGATATCAAAGAGCTGCGCAAGCTATAAGAACAGCACAAGCAACTAATGCAGCGCTCGGAGCGACAGCAGCAGCGTCATCAGTAGTCGTATACAATCATTATGTAGATGGAGACAAATCAGCAGAAGTATTGCAAGCATTGACAAGAGGTGTTAATTTAGATCAGTCAATGACTCAAAATGCAACGGCGACTACTCGGGAACAAAGGAATGAACAGGATAAAAGAGGAAGAAAAGCACAAGCGGAACAAGATAAACAGCAGGCTAATGTACAGCAGAAAGTAATAAACGGAGGCCATAATCCTCAAGATTCAGGAGGTGATTTTAATCCAAATAATCCAGATCCCAATAAAGGGGTAAAAGTAGTAGCGGGCGTTGTTGCAGTAGGAGTAGGACTTGAACAAATAGAAACAAATGGAGATTCAAAGCAGAATCCCACTCCACAACCGCGAATTCCACCCGAACCAAGTTTATGGGATCGCATTAAAGACTTTCTTAATTTTTAATATGAAATACTTCAAATTTTTAAAAAAACTTAGCAACATCTTGTTCATTCCTCTTTTGGTTTTGCTAGTATGCTTACTGATATTTAATGACACATTAAATTCTTTTAAATATGTACAATTGCTGAGATATTTATTAGTGTCTATGGGAATAATTGTTATTATAGGAGCTTTAATAAGTAATAAATAATGAAAAAAATAATTAGATTTATTCTGTATCATTCTTATGATATACTAATATTTATATTTTTGATATATTTGGTAATTTATGATTGGGGTAAACTTGATAAATTATTACCTATATATAGCTATATATTGGTACTGTTATTAGGAATTATAATTGGTTTTTGGCTTTCAAAAAAAATCAATTTGTTAATTAATAACTATAAAAAATAAAAATATTCCAAATTTAATGAAAGGATAAAAATATGTACGGACACAGCACAGAAAATACTTACGACCTCACGCTCGGCGTAGCGTCTTTTCGCTACGCCGGGTTAAAAGCAAGGCTCCAGCCTTGCCATAAAAAAGAACAAAAATGATGAGTAAAAATAAAATGATGCATGCAGAAATGTTAAAAGAAGCCCTGCTATTATCAGGCTAAAAATAAGGGAATAAGGTTACATTCGCAGAGAATTGTCCTTTGCTACTAAGGTTGTTTTTGTAGGAGAAAGACACTAAATAAATTTGAGCAAACAAATCTTTGTCGGCAAAATCCTTACTTTTTATCCCCAGAAACGTTTCTTGTGGGAACTTTTTAAGTCTTCAAATGCACCCCCATAGAAAAGCGCCATTTAAAAATTCCAAAAAAAATATTACCTTTGCGGACTCAATAAATACAATTGACCTATGCCACTAAATATACCTCATAATTTACCGGCAGTAGAGATACTTAAAAAAGAAAATATTTTTGTAATGGACGATTTACGTGCTTCTACGCAGGATATTCGTCCTTTGAAAGTCGCTTTGCTGAATCTTATGCCGGTGAAGATTGTTACGGAAACCGATTTTGTGCGTCTGCTTTCCAACAGTCCGCTTCAGGTGGAAGTGGATCTTCTGAAAATGAAAACGCATGATAGTAAGAATACGCCCCAAGCGCATTTATCTGCGTTTTATAAAAATTTCGAAGACATTCGTAAAAATAATTACGATGGCATGATTATCACCGGTGCACCGGTAGAACTGCTTGATTATGAATCCGTCAATTATTGGGAAGAGTTGACCGAGATATTCGATTGGGCAGCCCAACATGTCACTTCTACTTTGTATATCTGTTGGGCGGCGCAAGCAGGTTTGTATCACTTTCACCGTATACCGAAATATCCCCTCGAACGGAAAATGTTCGGCGTCTTCAAACATTCGCTGACCGACCCGAATATCTCCCTGTTCCGCGGATTCGATGATGAATTCTATGTGCCGCACAGTCGGCATACCGAAATACGCCGGGAAGATATTCTCCGGACGCCCGGCCTGCATCTCCTTTCCGAATCGGCCGAATCGGGCGTCCATATTGTCATGTCGCGAGGAGGTCGCGAAATTTTTATTACCGGCCACTCGGAATATGCGCCTATTACGCTGCATAACGAATATTACCGCGACCTGAACAAAGGATTGCCCATTGATATTCCCTGCAATTATTACGAAAACAATATCGCCGATAAAAAAGGTATCAAGGTGCATTGGCGCGCCCACGCTCACTTGCTGTTCAAAAACTGGCTAAACTACTACGTATACCAGGCAACGCCTTTCAATCCGGAAGAAATTGCGTCTTTGGGAAAATTGGATACTTGAGTGAATAACTGAGTGAATGAATAACTGAATAATTGAATAATTGAATAATTGAATAATTGAGTAATTGAATAATTGAGTAATTGGGTGAAGTTAGCGAGAAAAATAGAATTGTTGTCTCCGGCAGGCAACTTGGAAGCCGGGATTGAGGCGGTTAATCACGGGGCGGATGCTGTTTATATCGGTGCGCCGCGTTTCAGCGCACGGGCTGCCGCAGGAAATTCTTTAGACGATATACGGAAACTGACGGAATACGCCCATACGTATTGGGCTAAAGTTTATGTCGCTTTGAACACAATTCTGTATGATTCCGAATTTAAGGAGGTAGAAAAAATGATTGGTGAATTTTACGCCATGGGGGTAGACGCCCTGATTATTCAGGATATGGGTATCCTGAATCTTGACCTCCCACCCATCCCCTTGCATGCCAGCACACAATGCGACAACCGCAATATCGAAAAAATCCGCTTTCTGGAAGATGTCGGCTTCTCCCAAGCTGTTCTGGCGCGTGAACTTTCCCTGCAAGAAATCAGCGAAATTGCCGGAGAGACAAAAATAAACCTTGAAGTTTTCATTCATGGCGCCTTGTGTGTATCCTATAGTGGGCAATGTTATATCAGTCAATCTTTTGCGGGCAGGAGCGCCAATCGCGGCGAATGCGCTCAGTTCTGTCGTTTACCCTACACCCTTATAGATGCTTCGGGTAAGGTTTTGGCACAAAACAAACACCTTTTGTCCCTGAAAGACCTGAACCGCTCGGAACAGCTCGAAGAACTGTTGGATGCAGGCGTTTCCTCCCTGAAAATCGAAGGCCGCCTGAAAGAAACGTCATACGTAAAAAATATTACGGCCTGGTACCGGCAAAAATTGGACGCTATCTTCGAAAAAAGACCGGAGTATACCCGCGCTTCATCCGGCAGAAGCGTTCCGTTTTTTGTGCCGGACCCGCAAAAAAGTTTCAACCGTGGGTTCACTTCCTATTTCCTCCACGGAAGAGACAAGGATTCGGCATCGCCCCTTACACCCAAATCGCAAGGCGAACCGGTGGGGAACGTAAAGGATTTGAATCGCAATTATTTTACCATTTCCGGGCAAAAAATCCTGCACAACGGCGATGGTTTGTGCTTTATCAATGAGCGAAAAGAATTGCAAGGCTTCCGGGTGAACCGCGTTGAAGGGAATCGTATTTTCCCGGCCGAAATGCCGGTTTTGCGTTCCGGTGTATCGCTTTTTCGCAATTACGACCATGAATTTGAAAAAACCTTGTCGAAAAATTCGGCCGAAAGAAAAATCGGATTGGTTTTCGACTTGGAAGAAAACAATTTTGGTTTTACCCTGACTGCTACCGATGAAGACGATTGCCGGGCAAGTGTGACAACTGTTTTTCCGAAAGAAGAGGCACAAAAAGACGCCAAAGAAAATAGCCGACAGCAGCTATCCAAATTAGGCAACACCCCTTTTGAATTGGAAAAACTGAACTTCTCACTTCAAGGCAACCGGTTTATACCTTCCTCCGTCTTGAGCGAACTGAAACGACAGACGGTAAAACGCTTGCTGTCTGCACGAAAGATTGCTTATTTCCGCAAACCGCCCGCCCGTATTTTGCCAAACCAACAGCCCCTTGCAACTTCCCTGAGCTATCTGGCCAATGTAGCCAATTCCCATGCAAAAGCTTTTTATGTCAGCCGCGGTGGTATCAAGGACATAGCGCCCGCTTTCGAAATCCAAGCGGCAGAAAATGTTCCGCTGATGTTCATTAAACATTGCATACTCTATCAATCAGGACGTTGCAAGAAAGATATTTCGGCGATCCGGGATTACAAGGAACCGCTCTATCTGCTCTCCGGTAAAAACCGATTCGTGTTGCAATTCGACTGTAACAAATGCGAGATGCAAGTATTAGCTTCTCCCGAATAATTTCTTAATCAAGTCGGGGCGTTTCAGTTTGTTTAAGGATTGGATAATGCTTTGCCGGTAAGTTTTGTCATACCAAAAAAAATATTTGCACTGATTGAGTTTTTCTTCCTTTGTTTTTGCCGTAAACACCGGTTTCAGGGTATAAGGATGCAGTCCCGTATAAAAAATTTCGGTTGATAAAGTCATCGGGGTAGGGGTAAAGTCCTGCACCTGTTCCGGATGAAAATCCAAATCCTTGGTAATTACGGCCAATTCTGCCATATCAGCTTCTGTACAAGCCGGATGTGAACTGATAAAATAAGGAATTAACTGCTGGTTGAGTCCTTCTTCCCTGTTGATTTTATCGAAAATTTTTCTGAACCGGTGGAAAACGGAGAAATCCGGCTTGCGGATACAGTTGAGGGTTTCATCGGAGGTATGCTCCGGGGCGACTTTCAATCTTCCGGAAACGTGCTTACGTATCAATTCCTCCGTATAATCACGGGCGGCCTTATTCAGTTCACCATCTTCAAATAGATTGACTAATAAGTCGTAGCGGACTCCGCTTCCAATAAACGACTTTTTAATACCCGACATACTGTCCACTGCCCGGTAGATTTCCAACAAGGGGCGATGGTCGGCATACAGATTTTTGCACACAAGGGGGAAAATACAGGAAGGTTTTTTACAGTTTTCGCAGATTTTCAGGTTTTTACCTTTCATCCCGTACATATTGGCCGAAGGACCTCCCAGATCACTGATATATCCTTTGAAATCAGCCATTTCCGTAATGGTTTTCACCTCTTTCAGGATAGATTTTTTGGAACGCGAAGCAATGAATTTTCCCTGATGCGCTGAAATCGTACAAAAAGCGCATCCGCCGAAACATCCGCGGTGTATGTTCACTGAGTGCCTTATCATTTCGTAGGCGGGAATCCTTTTGTCTTTGTATTTGGGATGCGGCAGGCGGGTATAGGGCAAGTCGTAGCAGGCGTCAATCTCCGTGGTAGTCATCGGGGGAAAAGGCGGATTAACCAAGATATAATCTGCGCCGGTTTTCTGTATCAGCCGACCGGCTTTCATCCGGTTCGATTCTTCTTCGATATGGCTGAAGTTCGCCGCTTGTTTGCGTTTGTCGCTCAGGCAGGATTCGAAGGAATCTAATACGATATCACCTTTATTTTCAGTATATTCCTTTTGGATAAAAACCGTTTGGGGGATAGTAGTCAAAGTCTTGATTTCCGATCCGTTCTGCAAGGCTGTTGCAATGACTGATATGGCCTTTTCTCCGTTTCCGTAAACCAAAATATCTGCATGAGAGGAGATCAGTATGCCCGGTAAAAGTTTATCCTGCCAATAGTCATAATGCGACAGGCGTCTCAGGGAAGCTTCTATGCCGCCCAAGATGACCGGAACATCCGGAAAAAGATTTTTCAGGATACCGGAATAGACTATGCTGGGGTATTCAGGACGCATATCGGTACGGGCATCAGGTGTATAGGCGTCTTCCGATCGCAAGCGTTTGTTGGCAGTGTATTTGTTGACCATCGAATCCATAGCCCCTGCCGAAACGCCAAAAAACAGCCGAGGTTTTCCGAGTTTTTTAAAATCCCTCAGGTCGTCCCGCCAATTGGGCTGGGGAACAATAGCTATCCGTAAGCCCATTGCTTCCAATGTTCTGCCTATCACAGCCGCTCCGAAAGAAGGATGGTCTACGTAGGCGTCGCCCGTGAAAAAGATGACGTCCAAATCTTCCCATCCCCGCAATTCCACCTCTTTTTTTGTGGTAGGCAACCAATCCGTTAATGTATGCTGTATCATACTGCAAAGATAATACGAAAGAGACAAATTTTAGTTAAATAATATAAAATACTTGTATATACGAATAACAATTCTTATTTTTGTAACGGGAAAAATAGTTTTGCTTTTAAACCGATGGGTATTTTTCCAGTCTAAGTGATATGAAACAAAGCGAAATATTAATATATAAAAAAAATGTGCTATGAAAACAATTAGATGGTATACGTTGTTTGTTCTGGCGCTCATCCCGATTTTCGCGATGGCTCAGGACGGTGTATTTGGAGATGATATCTATTATTCCTCCAAAAATAAAAAAGCGGCGCCTCAGAAAAAGGAGGTGGTAGCCGTTCAGGAAAAAACAGCTCCGGTTGTGGTACAAGCTACAGTTGCGGATGAAAGAGATGTTGATGAATACAACAGGCGTTATATAAGTGACGATTATTATGTAGACGAACCGATTGAAAACAATGATTCGATTGTCGAATATGTCGATGGTGATTTGACACAACGGATTATAAAGTTTCACGACCCGTCTAAAATCACTATTGTCGGTGCAGACAATGTAAATATTTATTACGACGGCGAAAACTACGAGTTGGATTTCGACGATCCCAATCAAGCCGGGATATCCATCAATATGTATTCCAACGCCTACTCCGGTGGGTATGACCCATGGTATTACAACTCATGGTACTCGCCATGGCATTACCGTGGTTGGTATTCGTCTTGGTATGACCCATGGTACTATGGCGGGTGGTATTCGCCTTGGTACGGCAATGGCTGGTATGGCTACTATCCGGGCTATCATTACGGATGGGGCGGCTATTATGGCTACGGCGGCGGTCATTATTATGGTGGCGGCGGTGGATATTATTATAACGGAAACAATTATGAAAACGGACGAAGAAGTAACGCTTACAGTTCCAGAAGCTCAAATTCACAAACAGGATACTATGGTTCTACCAGAAGTTCCGGTAGAACAAGTGATGGCGCTACGGTTCGTTCTTCTACATCCTCCGGAAGAGGCAGTGTCACGACACGCGAATCATCCGGACGCACCAGAGATAATGTAACTTCTACCCGTCAATATACTACACGTGGCGAAAGAGATGGTGTTACGACACGCTCGGCAGGAACAACACGTGAATCGGGAAACCGTACAACAACCACTACAACGCGTCAAAGCGGTAGTCGGGAGAATGTGAGCGCAACGACTCGTACCCGGTCGGTTACGACGACAACTCCGCAGAGCAGCGGCAGTTCTTCGGGGAGTTCATATTCCACCCCTACAACAACCCGATCTTCGGGTTCTTCAAGCCCGTCAACAAATTATAGCAGCGGAAGTTCTACCCGGTCATCTTCTTCATCTGTAAGCAGTAGCAGTAGCGGAAGTTCCGGTGGCGGTGGAAGTGCGAGTAGCGGTGGCGGCGGCCGTTCATCCGGTAGTAGTAGCGGTAGAAGGTGAAATTTATTCAAATGACGAATCTTATGAAACGAAATCTATTATTTATAATAGCACTCTTTATGTGTGCTTATGTGTTTGGTCAGGGTGAGATTGACGCCCTTCGTTACGCAACCCATGATTTGTCGGGTTCTGCTCGCGGCCAAGCGATGGGCGGTGCATTCGGCGCTTTGGGCGGAGACGTCACCGGCGTTGCGATTAATCCGGCAGGTGTAGGTATTTACCGCGTTTCGGAAATCGTTGCCAATATGAGCCTTGCTTCGGTGAATGTAAAAACCGATGCCAAAGCTGGTTGGAACGGAACTCCTACCGGTTTGGGAAAATCCAAGTTCAATTTTGATAATCTCTCTTATATTGGCTATTACCCATTGGCAAAAGGAAGCGTAAATACGCTGAATTTCGGATTTAACTACAATAGAGTAAAAAATTTTGACAGGAAATATTCCGCATCGGGTTCCAATATGTCTTCTTCTTTAACCGATTATATGGTGACTTTAACAAATGGCTTCCAAGATTCATACCTGAATTACAACGGAGATGCGCCTTGGTTGAGCGTTTTGGCATGGGAGGGCGGTTTAATCAATCCGAAGCAGGGTACAAATAACGAGTATGAAAGCCTGCTAAAAGAAGGTGAAACCGTAAATCCGAAAATGAATGTAACGGAAAAAGGTTGTATTGAAGCCTATGATTTTACGATAGGTTCCAATATATCCGACAAATTTTTCTGGGGCGTCGCTTTCTCATTGACGGATATATACTATTCTTTGTCGTCCGATTATGGTGAAGACTTCCCAGGCGACAGCGGTTTTACTTTGGATAATTACCTCGAAACCAATGGTTCCGGATATCAGTTCAAAGCGGGCGTTATTGTCAAACCCATTGATGCTTTGCGTTTGGGCGTATCCTATCATTCACCGATATGGTACACGATGACTGATTACTACTTTGCTAAATTAACGCCTGATAATATTTTTATTGATAATAAACCTATTGGACAACAAGCGACGCCATCCGATAATTGGAATTATCAATTTCAAACGCCTTACACATGGACTTTCAGCGCTGCTGCCATTATCGGGACTCATGCCATAGTCAGTCTGGATTATGAGACTAAAAATTATACGAGTATGTACCTGAAAGACAGAAATGGCCGTGAATATAGCGATAACAAATACATCAGTGAAGATTTCCAAAGTGCGTCTACCCTAAGAATCGGTGCGGAATATCGTTTTACGCCGCAGTTTTCCGGGCGTTTGGGATATGCGCTGCTGCAAAATCCATACGATGCTACATTTAAATCCGGAGATAAAGAAGTGATGACGGCCGGAACGGTTCCGCATTACACGATTGACGAAGACGCCACGTATTACACAGCAGGAATCGGCTATCGTTTTACACCGCAATTCTATATGGATTTTGCTTTCATTTACCGGCAACAGGATAGTGACTTGTATTTTTATACGCCGGTGAAAGATATTGGAACGAACACACAAATTGTACATTCTTATCCGGCGTCCTTTAAAAGCAGGACTTACAAAGGTTTGTTGACCTTAGGATATAAATTTTAATTTCTTTTTTACTCATTTTATAGATACTTCCCGGATTTATTGACGAAAGATTGTTTCTTAGTTAATCAATCCGGGTTTGTTATTCTTCGGCAATGCTATAGGCACGCACTTACCGGTTCTCAAATAGTTCTTCCTCAACAATTACCGGTTTTACTTTTATTGTTAACTTTTGTTTTCCCCTGACAATATCAAAACTGACAATATTTGACCCGGATAAATTAATATAGGGTTCAAAATAAAACAAATAAGAAAAGACGGACGAAAATTCCGTTTTCTTTATTGCGTCAGATATCCTGACGTAATTCAACGGATTCCAATACATACACTTTGTAAATCCTTCCGCGTTGGTAAACTGTGTTTTCTCGTCGCGAAAAGGCATGGTATTCAGAATGAATTGCTTGTATTTACTGTCGGCTGATTTGGCGTTGTTATTGAATTTGATATCATTGATTTTCTCTATCACATCTCCTGTCAGAATGCCTGCTTTTTCCGCAGGTGTTGCGCGGTTTACATGGATAATCTCTTTCAGATTGTCCATATTATACCCGATACCTGTATAATTGTAACGATAATGGCTATAAAAGAACTTCGCTTGGTCTGCCGATTTAAGATAAGGGTATTGCATGAACATCAAAGGAATATGGAAATCGGCATAATCTTCTATCGGGTAATCGGATTGCAAAAGTTCATTTGCTTCACATTCCCAGATGACGCGGTCATTATCACGGTTATTCGGGTCTATCAAAAGGATGTTCAACTTCAGGAAATAGGCTGCTTGATTGCTATGTATTAACGGATTGTAATAAATGGGCAAATTTTCCATACGTTTGGTATTCATATTATACCGACTTTCTATCGGAAATTTTTTTAGATTACCCGCCGACCGGTAATTCGGATTTTTCTGATAGGTGTAGTAGGATTCCATTAATATATCCGGATCTTTGGCTGCGTAAACCAATCCTTTTTGTTCCAAGCACTTTTGAACAGCAACTTGAATCGCATTTTCCAATTGCAGGTTCTTGGCGTCCGGCTCTGAAAATCCGAATGTTTTATAATTACGCAGATCTACATGCCTGCTTACCGTTGTTTTGAAAGGACAGGCAAAAGACCGGCTTTGTGCATTTTCCAAACTATAAAAGGCATAAACTTCGGTTAAATCTTTTTCTGTAATAGTGTTACCGGAACTGCAATAGAATCTCAACTGCATTGCCTTATTCCGCTCTTTCAGGTTACTGATATTTATCAAAATCTGTCCGTTGCCGGAAGCTTGCAGCCACGAAAAAATGGTTGTATAGTCTTTTCCTTCCGTTGATTCGCCGTTGATAGATTCAATAATATCATTGACATGGAGACCTGTTGCTTCAGCCGATGTATTAGGTAAAACAGCTAATACTACCGGTTTGGCATACCCCCAATTTTTCTGTTGGCTTATCTCAAAAGTAAATCCGGAACGGCATATTATTCCGGTTTCTTTTTGTTGGGAAAAAGAAGCAAAACAAAAATGCAAGAAAGCTAAAAAAAATACAATCTTTTTCATACGTAAATAGAATGTGCTAATTACCCCCCGCCCCCTGAAGGGGGAGTAAGGATGTGTTGATAGGAAGAGAAGTAATGGTATAGGTTTTTCCTATTTCCGTAGGGATTCTAATCCGGTCGCTGTCTAAGATGTCCGGTGTAAGCGGATTGCCGTTGTTGTCTTTAATTTTTGCTTTGGCTATATTCGGATAAGCAATCGTACAATCTTTTCCGGAATGTGATTGCAGTCTTATTGTAGTCTTGTTTTCCGACCAAGCCATATCGACCTCAAAGTTTCCGATGGCGCGAAGGCCTTGTATATTTCCGGATTTCCAAGCGGAAGGGAGAGCCGGTAAGATTTGCAACGTTCCGGTGTGGCTTTGCAGCAACATTTCGGCAATACCGGCTGTAGCGCCGAAATTACCGTCTATTTGGAAAGGAGCGTGGGAATCAAATAGATTTTGATAAATCCCGCCATCATTTGCGTTCGTCGTTAGTGTTTTCGAAAGATGTAGCGCCTTATTGAGAATGGTACGGGCATGATTGCCATCCAAGCAGCGTGCCCAGAGATTGATTTTCCATCCCATAGACCATCCGGTGCTTGCATCTCCGCGGTCGGTCAGGGATTTTTTCGCTGCATCGAAGACCGTTTTATCCAAAAGAGGTGAAATCTGATTACCGGGATATAAGCCAACTAAATGCGACATGTGCCGATGATTGGCAGTTCCTGCCGAGTTGGCGGAATATTTCCATTCTTTCAATTGTTCGCTTGTTGTTTCAACCGCTAAACCTTTGTCCAAGTTTGCAAATTTATCCCGGAGATCGGTCAGAAAAGATGCGTCCACCTGATTTTCACCCAGTATATCAATGGTTTGCAAGGTATTGTTAAATAAATCCCAGACCAATTGTTGGGCATGTGCGGTTGCATTCTCTCTGCTTGGACCCTGTTCGGGAGAATATTCATTCGGACATTCCCATGTTCCGTCCGTTGCTTTTACCAAACGTTCCATCCAGAAATCACAGCAAGTTTTCATGACAGGGAAAGCGATATTCCGCAAGAAATTTTCGTCTAATGTGTAACGATAATGTTGCCACAAGTGCATACAATACCAAGCATTGGCAATTACATAATTGTGCATGAAGTTGCCATGGAAACCAAATATATTATTCTCGGTATAGAGTGTCCATCCTTTTGTTTGACCTGATTTTACAGCGTTTTCCTTCCATTGAGCATGTACAATGGCCTCATTGTAAATATAATTCAAGAAAGTTGAATGCAGTTCCGATAAGTTTGTATTTTCAGTCGGCCAGTAATTCATCTGCACATTGATGTTACTGTGTATATCCGAATTCCAAGGCGGGTTATTTACATGATTCCAAATGCCTTGCAGATTGGAAGGAATATCTATACCCCGTGCAGCGCTTAACATCAAATAACGCCCGTAATGGAAATAAAGAACTTCTAAAAACACATTTTTGTCATAGCCGCCGCTAAGATTATAAGCATCAATCAAATCATCTGTAGGCATGGTATTTGCAGTTCCTTTCAAATCAAAAGAGACACGATCGAACAGGCTCTTATAATCAGCTATATGGCGTTCTTTCAGCGATTGATAAGAACGTTTATTTGCCTTTGAAACTATATTTTCCACATGAGCCGGAAGTAAAGTTTCGTTGTAAATATAGTCCGGATTTGTTGGAGAATAATTGGAGCATCCTCTCAATATGATAGTCAAAGAATTTGCCCCTTGAACTTTTATGCCCTCAGCGTTGGCTGTTACGGTTCCCCCATCATTTTTGACACTCATTTTAGCATAATACGAGAGGTGGTCTAATTTACCACTGAAGGTCGCTCCTCCGGTAGTGTAAGTTACAGGACTTTTATGTGCACTTGCAAGAAACAGGCTCACATTAATTTTGCCTGACTTGGAAGCGGTATAGTACATAACGATGGCGCTATCCGGATAGCTGGAAAAATATTCGCGGGTATATTTGGTATTATCCGATATGAAAGTTACGCGTGCAATGGCGTTTTCAAGATCTAATTCACGGCAATAGTCCGCAACCGAAGTGAAAGTTTTATCTTCAATATACAAGTTTCCGAAGTTCTGATAAGCACCATAATTTCTTGTTTTATAGGAGTCTGTAGAACCTCTTGTCCACAAAGTTTTGTCGTTGAATTGTATTTCTTCTTTGTGGATACCGCCAAAAATCATGGCGCCGAATTGCCCGTTTCCAATAGGTAAAGCATGTGTCATCCATTGCGTAGCCGGTGCGCGATACCAAAGACTGAATTTAGTTTTTGGAGCCGAAGCGTTACCGGTTATTTCTGCGTCTGCTTTTATATCCATGCACAGCGGCAGTAATATAGATAAGCATAATAATAATTGTTTTTTCATGCTACCTCTAAATGTTATTGATCAATAGCTTGCACAATATCGGCTTTTAAGGCGTCTATATCTTCCAATCCGACTGATAAGCGTAACATATCGTCAGGGACTTCCACCATTTTTTTGTATTCAGGCGCTAATGTGCCGTAAATAGTAGATTCCGGATGGATAATCAAAGATTTATTGTCAAATAAATTTGTTGCTCTACGAATGATTTTCAAGCGGTTGATAAATGCAAAACAACCGGCTTTGTCGGCTAAACTGAAAGTAAGCATAGCGCCCGGATAATCTCCGAATTGCTTTTTGCTTATTTCATAAAAAGGATCATCCGGTAAACCGTTATAATTGACTTGTTTTACTGCCGGAAGCGTTTGCAGGAATTGTGCCAACGCCAAACAGGTATGCGCTGCATGCCGGAAACGCAAATCTAAGGTTTCCAAGCCTAAACTTTGCAAATAGGCTACCTGAGGAGATAATGAGGCGCCTAAATTTCTTCCGATTTCTCCGCGAAGTTTTACCTGAAAAGCTTTTTCTCTCACGGCTAAAGCCAATTTATGCAGGCGTTTCGAGTGTTGCCAGTCAAAGGTCTGGTAATCTAAAATCAATCCGCCAACACTGGTCGCTCCTCCGGAAATATATTTAGTACTGGATACAACTTCTATATTCACTCCGAAATCAGCCGCTTTGAAAACGTTCCACGGAACAATGGTTGTGTCGGCAATCAAAGGGACATTTTTTTTGTGAGCGACTTCGGCCAAGGCTGCCAAATCGGCGACTTCCATGTGGGGGTTGGTAATAATTTCCGTAAATACACAACAAGTATTTTCATCGATTTGTTTTTCTACTTCTTTAGGATTCAATAGATTACAAAAACGAACCTCCACGCCGAATTCTTTCAGGGTAAACTGTAGCAAGGAAAATGTATTTCCAAAAAGATGCGTCGTAGTCACTATATTTGAACCGGCGTAGGCAATGGTCATAAACACATCGGATATAGCTGCCATACCCGATGCAACGGCCATTACATGTTTGGCGCCGGAAGCGGTTTGAGTCCGTAATTCGAAAGCCTCTACAGTTGGATTGGAAATGCGGGAATAGGTATGTTTTCCACTCTTTCCCAGAAAAGCGTCTTCCATCTCCTCTGCCGTATCAAATTCAAAGGCAGCCGAAGAATATACCGGCATGGATATAGAACCGTGCACATCCCGTTGTGGAAAATGTTTTCGTATAATTTCCGTCTGTGAAAAATTTACTTTATTAGTCATCATTTTTTATTTTTATGAAATGCAAAGTTACGAAAAAATATTTTTCAAGCCCATAGAAAGCAACTTTTTACTTAAAAAGAAAAGTATAAATGCGGATTAGACGGCTAAATCACAAAGAATACCAAGAGGTAGCGCAACAAATGATGGATGAGGGCGGGAATATTTTATGTTTTTAGATCAGATATGCACTTTTGGGGCGACAAAATGCAAAACTTTTCGTAACTTTGCGAAAATTAATATGCAAGACATAAAAAAAAATAGTGCTGTAATTGATCTTTTCTGTGGCATTGGAGGATTGTCGCAAGGATTCGTATTAGAGGGTTACAATGTTATATCCGGCTATGACAATGATAAATCGTGCAGATACGCTTTTGAATCTAATAATCATGCCAAATTCTATGAAGAAGATATTTTTAAATTGAACGGAAAAGATTTAAACGAACAATTTGGAGATAAATTAAAAATTTTAGTTGGATGTGCTCCTTGCCAACCATTTTCAACATATAGTTTCAGGGTTAGAAAGAAAGATCCTAAAAAGATAAATCTTTTGTATTCTTTTTCACGTTTAATTGAAGAAACACAACCAACGATTGTTTCTATGGAAAATGTTCCGCAATTGGTTGATTTTGCCAAATTCACCATATTCCAAGATTTTTGTGACAGGCTGAAATCTTTGAATTATTTTGTTTCATATCAAGTAGTTTATTGTCCGGATTACGGTATTCCTCAAAAAAGGAAACGATTGGTTTTATTGGCATCAAAATTAGGCGAAATATCATTAATATCACCAACTCATGCTCCTGACAGATATATTACAGTAAGAAATATTATAGGGAATTTATCACCTGTTAAAGCAGGAGAATATGATCCGCAAGATCCTTTACACAGAGCAAGAAAATTATCCGATATGAATTTAAAACGTATTCAACAGGCAAAAGAGGGTGGTACATGGAAAGACTGGAACGATGAATTGTTGCCGGAATGTTTTAAAAGAAAATCGGGCAATACATATAGAAGTGTTTATGGGCGAATGAAATGGGATGAACCAGCACCCACGATGACAACCCATTGTACGGGTTTAGGTAATGGCCGTTTTGGACACCCGGAACAGGACCGGGCAATAACATTGCGCGAAGCGGCACTAATTCAATCGTTTCCAATGGAATACAAATTTTACGAATCCATAGACAAATACAATCCATCTGTTATTTGTAAACAAATCGGGAACGCTGTTCCACCAAAATTAGGGCAAATAATAGCAAAGAGTATAAAAGAACACTTAAATAAACATAAAGAACAACTATGAAAACAGTAGAAGAAAAAAATAGAGCAGAACTACAGATTTTAGAAGAAAAAGAGCCTGTTGCTTTTGATACACGGGAATATCCTGTTGAAGTTTTGATTGATAAATACCAATCGGAGGAATTTGTTATTCCAAAATATCAAAGAAGTTTTGTTTGGGAAGAAGACAAAGAAAAAATGTCTAAATTTATCGAATCAATAATTTTAGACTTACCAATTCCATACCTGTTTTTTGCTGATGATAAAGAAACAGGAAAATTAGAAATAGTTGATGGTTCTCAACGAATCAGAACGGTTAATTCTTTTAAAAACAATGAATTTGAGTTAGAAGGATTAGAAAAACTGGATTTGTTGAACGGGTTCAAATTTTCAGATTTGCCCGAAAGTCGTCAAAGAAGATTTTTGAGAAAAACCCTGCGTTCAATAGAGTTGACAGAAAAGGCATCAAGTGATGTAAGACGAGATTTGTTTGAAAGAATAAATACTAGACCTTACGACTTATTGCCGATGGAACTTCGTAAAGGATTGTATGACGGAGAGTTTTATAACTTCATTGAGGAATGTTCTAACAATGAATTATTTGTTCATCTTTGCCCTATATCTGAAAAAAGAAAAAATAGAGGAGAAGCGCAAGAATTAGTCCTAAGATATTTTGCATACGCCGATAATTACCAAAATTTTGTTCATAGTGTTGAGGATTTCATGGACGATTATATGAAAGACAAACATGAAAAAGGATTTGACAGACAAAACATGAAAAAGCAATTTACTGATATGCTAAATTTTGCAAATCTATATTTTCCTTATGGTTTTAGAAAAAGTGAAAATAGTAATTCGATAGCAAGAACACGGTTTGAAGCAATTTCTATTGGTGTCACACTCGCTTTGCGAGAAAGTAATAAATTGATTACAAATAATATTTCAGAATGGCTGGGTTCAGAAGAATTTAAAGAACAAACTACGTCAGGTTCGGCAAATAACAGAACAAAAGTTTTAGGTAGAATTAAATTTGTAAAAAATAAACTATTAGGACTGAGATGATTAATGTAAAGGCTATTTTTGAACAGCGAAAAAATGAGGTTGAAGAATATTTCAATTTTGTCAATAGTTATACACCCTTGAATGCAAATGATAATTTGTATAAAATATTGAAATCTAACATGATATTGATGCTATACAATCTCGTAGAATCAAGCATCTCAAATGCTATAGAGGAAATCCACAATGTTATTCATGCAAATTCTATTTCGTTTAATTCTCTAAAAGGCGAATTGAAAAAACTGATTATATTGCAAACAAAACGAATTGACACCAATAAATTTATTGAAAAAATAAATGACATTGCCACTGATATTATTAAACACTCTTTCCAAAGAAAAGAATTCTTTAATGGAAATGTTGATAGAACAACTATTACAAAGTTAAGCAATAAATATGGTTTCAATAATCACACTGATTATGCAAAAACTAAAGCAGGGATATGTTTAGAGAACATTAAAAACAAAAGAAATGATTTAGCACATGGCGTTTATTCTTTTACCGAAGTAGGAAGAGAATACACGATACAAGATTTAGAAGAAAAGAAAAACGAAACTATCAACTACATATCGGATATATTGGATAATATAGAGTCATATTTGGCCAATAAAGAATACTGTGCTTGATATAATACCCATGCCACCTCTACCACGCCAAAGCAGCCCTGCATTGTTCCATGAGTGCTGAAAACACATCCTCACCCCGTCCTTCGGACACCCCTCTCCAAAATGGAGAGGGGAGGGGGGTGAGGTGCAAGCAGTAATAATAAGTGTCAAAAATACACTTATTTTCCTTTGCTGAAAGGTAATCCTGCACAGCAACAAATTTATCCTTTTATTTTCCGGATAATCTCTAATGCGTTTTTACACAATCCGGTTATTTCATCCCAATTTTTTGCTGCGATCACTTCTTTCGGGAAGAGGTTGGAGCCCATACCTACGCAACTTACGCCGGCATCGAACCATGATTTCAGATTGGCTTCTTCGGGTTTTACCCCTCCAGTCACCATCAACATCGACCAGGGCATAGGCGCTTTTAATCCTTTTACAAAATTCGGGCCTAAAACGTCACCCGGAAATACCTTGCACAGATCGCAACCTGCTTCCTGAGCGAATCCTATTTCGGACACCGAGCCGCATCCGGGGGTATAAGGTACCAAGCGGCGATTGGCCACTCTGGCAACATCCGGATTAAACAAGGGTCCAACTATGAAATTGGCGCCTAACTGAATGTACTGTGAAGCCGTAGGCGCATCGACTATTGAGCCTACGCCCAGAATCAAACCGGGACATTCCTTGGTCACAAATTTACACAATTCACCGAATACTTCGTGCGCAAACTCACCCCGGTTCGTAAACTCGAATGCACGAACCCCGCCTGCATAACAAGCTTTCACCACATTTTTAGCAACTTCAATGTCTTGGTGGTAAAATACCGGAACCATTCCGGTCGTGCACATTGCGCCAAGAACCTGTAATTTATTGTATTTTGCCATAATTAAATAATATAAATTGATACTCAAACGGTACAAAATTAATGATTTTTTTTTTCTGAAATACACTTCGCCTTTTTTTATGGTTTTTTCTATGGAATATTTTCTTACCTTTGCCTGCATTTCGAAATTAACATAAGAATAAATGGAATTAAAATTCCTGAGTTTGGGTAGCGGTAGTAGCGGAAATTGTTATTATCTGGGAACAGATGACTATGGGATACTCTTAGATGCGGGTCTAAGCACGCGGAGTATAAAAAAAATACTGAAGGACAACGGGATCGGGTTGGAGAAAATCATGGCCGTATTTATTACACACGATCATGCCGACCACATCAAGTCGGTGGGTAGTCTGGGAGAAAAATACGGTATTCCCATTTATGCAACGGCTAAGGTTCATGATGGTATAGATCACAGTATATATGCCGATATTAAACTTTCCGTTTCGCGCCGGATAATCGAAAAAGAAGTTGCGGTTTATATTAAGGATTTGAAAATAACTGCATTTGAAGTTCCCCATGACGCCAGCGATTGTGTCGGTTATTTAGTCGATTACAAGCATCACAAATGGGTCTTGGCGACTGATGTGGGGCATATTGACGCCAAAGTCGGGGATTATATCGGTCTCGCCAACCACTTAGTGATTGAGGCCAATTATGACCAGGAGATGTTGTCGCGCGGCAGTTACCCGCCTTTCTTGAAAAAAAGAATCAGCAATGGTTACGGGCATCTATGCAATTCGGAAACCGCCGAATTTTTAGCGGCCAATTTTGATTTGCATCTGAAAAATATCTGGCTTTGCCATCTGAGTAAAGACAATAACCACCCCGACTTGGCTTATAAGACGGTCGAGATGGCTATGGGACAGTACGGCATTCGAATCGGGAAAGACGTAAATTTAGTAGCCTTGAAACGGACTACGCCTTCGGAACTCTATGTGCTGTAAACCTGTTCTTTCCCCTGCAAATAGGGACATAAAAAGTAACAAAAACGCTAAACCTTATCGGGATTTTAGCGAATTTCTGCAATTAATTTTCCCTTACAAAGTCCAGAAAATCTCTATCAATGCAGGGTTTACCTGCCCTAATCGAGACGGAACAAAAGGGCGCGGAGGATGCACTTATTGCAATAACCGGACTTTCAGCCCACAATATGCCGCAACCGACAAACCGGTCGGACAGCAAATGGAAGAAGGCATCCGGTTCTTTTCCAAAAAGTATCCGAAAATGAAGTATATTGCCTATTTTCAGTCTTATACGAATACATACAGCACCTTGGAAAATCTGTTGGAAAAATACAACGAAGCCTTGCAATATCCGGAAGTGGTCGGACTGATTATCGGAACGCGCCCCGATTGTATGCCGGATAATTTGTTGGACGAATTGGAAAAAATTTCCCGAAAACATTTTCTCTTAATTGAATATGGTATTGAATCGACCCACAACGATACACTGGCTTTTATCAACAGAGGACACACTTATGGAGATGCTGTCGAAACCATCTTGCGAACGGCTTCACGGAAAATTTACTGTGGAGCGCATTTGATTTTGGGTCTTCCGGGAGAAAGCCGCGAAATGATTCTCTCTCATGCCGCGAAAATCTCCCGCTTACCGCTTACTACCGTTAAATTACACCAATTACAACTTATCCAGGATACACAAATGCTTCGCCAATTGGAGGATAATCCGGAATTATTCCATCTCTATACTTTAGATGAATACATTGACTTGTGCATTGATTTCATAGACGGTTTGAATCCTGATTTTTATATTGACCGTTTTGTTTCCCTGTCCCCAAGGGAATTGCTGATTGCTCCTGCTTGGGGATTGAAAAACCATGAATTTACCGCTAAATTACACAAACGGCTTCAAGTGCGGGGAAAATTGTGAGAGGTCTTTAATTGAGGCTGATACCGATTCCGAAAGACCTTACATCCGGTCCTTTCCCCTTCTCAAATAGCGAAAAAGGCTGATAGTATCCGAAAATGCCGAAGTCGTTTATTCCGACTTGCAATACGATACGGGCGTTGATGGGCGAGAAGTTGAGATCGCGTCCCAAACTTGTTTTTTCTATTCCTTGAGGGGTTCTTATATCTACCTGCGATTTGGCATAATACTTAATCTGGGCTTCCAAACCGCCATCGACGAAAAAAGTATGTTTTTTGCCGATCTTTTTTTGGTATTCCAAAACCAGCGGAATATTGACGTAATAGGCCAATAGCTTACTGGATTTGTACGACACCCCTTCCGGAGCCGGGGCAAAATGCGTAATATCGCTTTTCCCTTGCAGGCCGATATCTCCCTTGAAGTGGTAGCGCGCCCACTCCAACTCACCTCCGGACACTAATAACCAGTGCTCGTTGAAAGCATGAAGAAATTCAACAGCGGTCAATGAAAAGGCATAAGACTTGCTTTGCTTGATGGTAGCATCCTGTAGTCCGTCTAAATTGATAAATGTAAATCGCGAGGCCGACCAGTGTTCTTTATTTGCTTTTTTCTTCCAGAAAAATATCAAATCGGTATTGAGAGAGCCGTCCAAAAAGATCGAACTTTTCGGCTCCGGATCAAGGGTTTTTATTTTTGAACTATCTTCGTTTTGTGCGGATGTTGTTGCGTAAAATAAGGATACGCATATGAATAAGAATAAATATTTTTTCATGATTGTCATAATTTTATACGTTTGTCATTCACTTTAATAAATAAATTTTTCAGTTTACTGAGTTCTTCCTCTAATTGTTGAGGTGGAAAATTCCCCTTGATGTAAATCAAAGTCATTTTTTTTGATTTGTTCATAAAAAGGATGTATTCGTAAACCTTGGAATTTTCCTCTTTGCCCAATGCATAAGTAGCCGATTCCACTTTTCCGTCTTTTTTAGACTCCATAAGGATGACGCCGTTTCCATAATTTTCTTTTTGAGTGAAGTCGTTTAGGATAGCCTCCCGTGTTGTGCGGAGTATGCTTGAATCGGAAGGGATAATCAGGCTTTTATACCGGTTTATTTTTGTATGATTGCCTAATACATCCTTGGCCAATTCGATTAAGACTGAGCCTTCTTGCTTTCCGTAATCGCCAAATATTTTTGAAATATTCAGGTCTTCCTGTCCGTGTGCCAATAATCCGGGAAGCATAAAAGCCAACAAGCAGATAAATTTTGCTATTTTGTTCATATTCTTTGTTTTAATCATTATCTGAAAAAGTTTCATTGTTATCTAAAAAGAAGTCTAAAGCTTCTATCTGAGAGGAATATACTTCTTCGTTTTCTTCGGAAAGATTCTCTAAGGCCTTTAGTGTTTCCATCCGAATCAAATTGATATCCGTATATTTTTTACCGTCAACATAAGCCCAAGAAGTTCCGGGCAATGTTCTATGCCTATTGAAGGTGAGTTTCAAACCGAAGAACAGGAGGAGACAGGCTGCGGCCGCAACGCTGAACCGGCGTATATTCCTTTTCCATGATTTTCCCGTATGCAAAGGCTGCACTGTCTCCGCTTGCGCATTTGCTCTTTCCATCGCAAAATATTGGAATATCGGTTGATATTGTTTCCGGTTTTCCGGTATAGCTTCCTTGCGGAAATAATCCCGGAGCAGTTGTTCTTCTGCCAAAGTGGTGAGACCTTCAAAATATTTTTCTATTAATTCACCAATTTCAATATCTTTATTATTATTCATTGTTCATTATTTTACCAAATTCTTCCCGCACTTTTTTTCGCGCTCTTGAGAGATTGACGGTAACAGCATTCACCTGTGTGCCGGTGATATCTGCAATTTCCTGCAATTCATAACCTTCTATATCTCGCATTCGGATAATTACTTGCTGCAATTCCGGCAAATGTTCGATAATTTTTTTAACCAAAGTCGTTGCGTCTTTTCTTTCCAGTTGCGTATAAGGCGTTTCGTTATCCGCGCCCAAGTAAAAATCATCAATTTCTGTTTTCTCTTTCTGCAAACGCAAGCGGTCAATGCATATATTTTTGGCAGTCTGTACGGCAAACCCGTTAGGATTGACAACCGTATCCAACTGTTCCCTAACCTTCCATAAGCGAAGCAGTGTTTCCTGTACCACGTCTTCTGCATCCTCTTCTTGCTGCAAATACTTCAGCGCGGTCAGAAAAAGTATCTGCCGGAGAGGAATTATCTTTGTTTTGAACTGTTCTATCTGCATATCTGTCTTAATGACGAAACAAAGGGAAAAATATTACATCAAGGGCTACGCGCCGGT
>JAITNQ010000092.1 GCA_031290435.1 Candidatus Symbiothrix sp.
TTCCCACTCGTTGGGCGGCTTCCATCGCATATTCCAGCCCGTCAATTGTGGCCATGTTGATGTCTTTGGCTATTTTCGACCATGAGAAATTGTTTGAATACGAAACGGATACACTCTCCGTCTTGGCTCCTTTCTTGGTCGTGATCAATACCACGCCCAGCGCAGCTTTCGCCCCATAAATGGAGGATGCGGCGGCGTCTTTCAGGACACTGATTGATTCAATGTCGTCGGGATTTACCAGCGAAATACTCGGAATCTCTACGTTGTCCAACAAAATCAGCGGATTGCTGCTTGCGTTGGTGTTGATGGAAGCTATCTGTCCGCGAATACGGAAAACAGGATCGGAGCCCACTTCACCGCTCGGTACTGTGATGGAAAGACCGGGAACTACTCCCTGCAAGCTGCGGCCTACATCGGCAATAGGACGGCTATCCAAGGTCTTGTTTACGTCTACCGAACTTACGGCGCCCGTAAGATTTACTTTCTTTTGCATACCGTAACCGACAACAACTAACTCGTCTAATAAGCCGGCGTCTTCCTGCAATACGACGCGAATATTCGGTTCTGCCTTGATTTCTACGGTCTTAAATCCTAAGTAGGATATAACCAATACTGCATTCGGATTGGTTTTAAACGAAAATTTACCATCCAAACCGGTAACAGTGACATTGTTAAATCCTTTTTCAAGCACACTGGCGCCAATAATCGGATTTCCGTTTATATCTACCACTACACCGCCAACATCTATCTGCGATTGTAGTGGTTCTTCAATACGCCCGGCCAGACCACCCGGGGCGAATTGATTAGCGCTTGCTTCTCCCAAAAAAGAAGCAATTAGCATCAAGAACAGAAGGGATTTCATACTTCTCTTTCTTCTTTTTTTACAATTTTCATTCATATTGATTTATTGTTAATGATTACTTTGCATTTCCATTCAACTCATTTTAAAAAATTAATAACCGGAAATGCTTGATTATAAATTTTCGTTGGTATATTTTTTTAATTCTACTTTAACAGATTAAAAAATGGTTACTAATAGTATTCATGAGATGTCTCACTTCGTTCGACATGACGGAGCAATTAGAGAAAAAACAAGTGGTAGGAAGCGCGGAAGCGAAGCTTCCGCGCTTCCTACCACTTGCCACAATAAATGTTTTGCCGTCATGTCGAACGAAGTGAGACATCTGCTTTTAAATCTATTAAAGTACATTCTGTTAACAAAGATATATTATTTTTTACGAATCAACAAACATAGCCCGACAAATGTAAGCAAAGCATTTAAAATTAGTCTTTCATGGCTAAATTCATAGCCATTGAACCATGCCTTGGAATTCAAATCAAAAACAAGGCTCAAAACCGGCGACAAAATGGCTACGCAAGGCACCCATTTGTCTTTTACCGCCCGTTTGATAAATATGCCGAACACAAACATTCCCAACAAGGGGCCATAAGTATAACTGGCTAATTTATAGACCGTATCAATGACAGATGCATTATTCAGCATATTGATGACGAAGATAACCAAGCCCATCACGAGTGCCATGCCGATATGTACTTTTTTGCGGATACCGGCCACTTCGGTCTCCGATTTTTTCTTGGGACTTTCCAAAATATCGACCGTGAAAGAGGTCGTTAAGGCTGTCAACGCCGAACCGGCTGCCGCATACGCTGCTGAAACAAGTCCGATGATGAACAAAACGCTTACAAAAAAGGTAAAATGGCCTTGAGTAGCCAGGAACGGAAATACTTCATCGCCTTTATCCGGTAGCGCTATCGCGTTATTCGCCGCATACATATAAAGCAAAACACCTAACATGAGGAAAAGAAGATTGATAAATATCTGTAAAACGCCTCCGGTGATCATGTTTTTTTGCGAGTCTTTGAAATTCTTGCAACTCAAGGTCTTTTGCATCATGTCCTGATCTAATCCCGTGGTGGCGATTACCGTAAACACGCCGGCCAGAAATTGTTTGAAGAAATAGCGCTTATCGTTCACATCATCAAAGAAAAATAGCTTCGACATTTCCGATTCGTTAACAACCGACCACATACTGCCGGCGCTCAATCCCAGGTTGACCGCTATGTAATAGATGCACATCCCGACCGACACAATCAGACAGAATGTTTTGAACGAATCCGTCCATATCAGCGATTTCACGCCGCCTCGAAAAGTGTAAAGCCAAACGATTCCAACCGTAAAGAGAACATTGAGGATGAACGGCAAACGGAGCGGTTCGAAAACCAATAACTGGAGAACTACGCAAACAATAAACAGGCGAATGGATGCGCCCAACATCTTGGAGACAAAGAAAAACCAGGCGCCCGTTTTGTAGGTAGCCATTCCGAAACGGTTTTCCAAGTATTCATAAATGGAAGTCAGATTCATCTTGTAGAAAAGCGGAATCAACACAAAGGCGATGATGAATTGCCCGACGGCAAACCCTAACACCATCTGCATATAGGAGAAACCGCTTCCCGCCACCATGCCCGGAACGGAAACGAATGTCACGCCCGATATGGCGGCGCCAATGGTGGCGAAAGCCACTACATACCAGGGCGACTTCCGGTTGCCTGAGAAAAAACCGGCATTATCGGCCTTCCGGCCGGTCAGGTAGGAGATGAAAAAAAGTACGGCAAAATAGGCCGCTATGGTGATTAGTACTGAAATTGGTGTCATCTTTTGAATTATGAATTATAAATTATAAATTATGAAACCTTTGGTTTGTAAATAGGGGTGTGTCAAATCAACGCCTTCATCAATTACAGCGATTTTAATATTTGTATTGCCCCTTGTAATAGCCCTTTTCTGTTCCACTTTACTATCTTTTTAAATGATTAAAATGTTTATTTCTACTTTAACAGATTTAAAAATGGTTACTATTGTATTCATGAGATGTCTCACTTCGTTCGACATCTGCTTTTAAATCTGTTAAAGTAGAATTAATATTTATTTCTCAAAAATCATTATTTGGGAAGTTCCCATTGCAGGATGAGGATAAAAATCGCCTATCTCAAATTTGGAATCGCTAATCACACGAAAAGAATGTTCTGTTCTTTCTGACGAGTAATCATCTATTGGAGAGAGTTTAATAACATTATCACGTATTTCATAATTATATTTATACGTGTAATCTACTTTTATTATTTCCAGTGTTTCCGTATCAATAAAATTGATTTTCGAACGTCCTTGATTTGGATATGTTTCGGAATACATACCTAATTTGAGATTGATTGGAATCTCTCTCTTTTCTTCGCTACAGGCTGCCATTCCTGCTATCAGCAGCACTGCTGCAAGTTTTAAAATTCTTTCTTTCATGTGTACTTTTAAATTGTTCATTATTCATTATTCATTGTACAGCAAATAGGGTTTGCGTTGTTTTTTGAATTTGACCACATCGTCCTGCCATGCCGCTTTGATTTCTTCGGCGCTTTTGCCTTGTTTAATCATCTTGCGGACATAATCGACGCCAATGAGATTTTCGAAAAAGGAACGGAAGAAATGATCGTCCATGTTCAGGTTTTTATAAGCATCAATAAGATAACTTAAATCAATTCCTTTTTCCATGATTTTTTCATCAGGAAGTTCACTTAGGTTCACCCCGTAACAGCGTTTGTCTTTCTGAGGCGGCTCTTTCGCCGAAGGCATGCTCCGTGGGGTAAATTTGAAATCATATCCTTGCATATTCGGGTGCCCATAGATTTGAAAAGGCAAATCGGTGCCCCGTCCCAAGCTCACAGGCGTAGCTTCGAAATAACAAAGCGAAGGATACAGGTAGATTGCTTTCATGTTCGGCAGGTTCGGCGAGGGCGGAACCGGCAATTGATACAGGGTCTGATGCGTGTAATTTTTACACTTAATCACCGTCAGGTCGCATACACGTCCTTCGGGCAACCATTTTTCGCCATTCACCATCAAGGCCAATTCGCCCAGTGTCAATCCATGAACGATCGGAATAGGCAAGGAGCCTACGCCCGATTTGTATTTCATATTTAATATCGGCCCGTCCACATAATGTCCGTTCGGGTTGGGTCGATCCAGAAGAATCACTTTTTTGTGCTGTTCGGCGCAAGCGTCCATCAACTTCACCATCGTAACATAGTAAGTATAAAATCGCAGACCTACATCTTGTATGTCCACGATCAGCAGATCGAATTTACGCATGGATTCTGCGGAGGGTTTGCCTGTATTCCCATCGTAAAGCGACAGGATCGGCACGCCGGTTTTGGGGTCGACCGAATTGGAGACGTGATCGCCGGCGCCGGCGTCTCCCCTGAAACCGTGTTCAGGGGAAAAAATGGCGACTATGTCGAACTTGTTCTCCACTAAAACATCCAACAGATGTTTGTCTCCTACGATTCCGGTATGATTGGAAAACAAAGCGATGCGTTTCCCTTTTAAAAGCGGGAAATAGGCTGCCGTCTGTTCCGCTCCAACAACGACAGGAAGTTGCGCCCCGATAGCCGAGGCGCAACTCAATAAACAAAAAATAATTAGAATTTTTCTCATTTTACGATTACTTTCACATTCTTTTGTGCAGTGCCTGTCGTTACTTTCACAATATATACGCCTTGCGTCAAATCATTGGTAGAGATTTGATACGAAGCTTGTTTCGGTTGAACCGATTTTACCAATACACCGCTGATCGAATAAACGCGAATAGCGTTAATTACAGCGGAAGCGGTTACTTGGATCGCTTTTTCAACCGTAGTTACGTTGATTCCATCGGCTTTCACGTCTGGAATGGAAGAAGGGAGATAATCGCCGATTTGCACAA
>JAITNQ010000161.1 GCA_031290435.1 Candidatus Symbiothrix sp.
ATTCTTGAAAAAATATTGAAAAAACTGGCAGATGATACATTTATTGAACTTGAAAACGAAATTACACAGCAATACAAAGTGTTGGCTTCTTTCAAATACTTGGAACAATTAATTTTAACGATTAATATACCTGAAACCGTAAGAAATGAAATACCTGAATAAAAACATATCATATACAAATTTGCATATATGCAAATTTGTATATATCTTTGCAGCGAAATTTAAAATTAGACAGATATGAAAAATATAGTTGGTTCTATCGTAGAAAAAGAGAATTTCTTTGGCAGAGAAAAAGAAATAAATCGTGCGTGGGAGTTGCTTGAAAATGGTAATTCATTGATACTTGCAGCTCCACGCAGAGTTGGCAAATCGTCTTTTGCTAAAAAAATGAAAGACAAAGCAGAAATAGAAGGTTGGAAAGGATACTATATTGATTTGGAAAAATCTAAAACAGAAACGGATTTTATCAAACGATTTTTAACCGTTTTAAAAGGTGAAAAGTGGTTTGAAAAATTTAAGGTGGATAATTTCAAAGTATCAGTACCTTATGTATCATTCGATATAAGTAAAAACGAAGATATTTGTCAAAAAATAGAACAGGCATTGCCTTACAGTGAAGATACGTTGATAGTGATTGATGAACTGACAATTTTTCTTGATAATCTCCATGAAGACAATAAAAAAAACGATTTGGATAATGTTGAATTTGTCCTGAATTGGTTGAGAGGGCTACGACAAGTGAGCGGTAATAAAATTCGTTGGATATTTTGCAGTTCCATTGGCATTGAAAATTTTGCGAGCGCTCATAATTTGAGTTATACATTAAACGATGTTACAAGTTTTGCAATAGATGAACTGAAAGGCAATGAGCCGACTTTATTTATCAAAGAGTTAGCCGAATCAAAAAAACTGACTTTTCAGGATGATGTTATTCAATATTTATTGAATAAATTAGGGTGGAAACTGCCTTATTTTATTCAATTATTATTCAAAGAAATAGTAGATTTTACAGAAAGCGAAAAGGAAATTTCGATTGATACTATTGATAAAGCATACGCTCACACCATATCAAAAAATTCCATTCACTTCAATACTTGGTTTGAACGATTGAACGAGTATAAAGAAGATAAACAGTATGCGCTGATTTTGCTCAAAGAATTATCAAGAATGAAAGCAGGAAAAAGCAGAAACAGTTTGCAAAGTTTGATAGTGGAAAAGGTTTTGGACGTAGATAAAGCCGAAGAAATTCTCAATAGAATTTTGTTTTTGCTTGATAAAGAGGGCTACATTATGGAAAGTGCGGGTAAATATACTTTCCGTTCACCGTTTTTAAGAGATTTTTGGTATAACCGTTTTGTTTTATAAATTTATGGAAACACCGATTAGTTTAAGTCAAATAGGATTATACAATCCGCAACGACAAAGCGCCGAAGTAACCGAAAAATTATTTGTGGTACGCCAAAAACAGTTTGATTTATTGTTGGAGAGTATTTTGGAAGAAAAAAATGACAGTATTCCGCAACACTACCTTATCGTTGGGCAACGAGGAATGGGTAAAACCACGATACTCAAACGGATGGAAGTGGAATTACACAAGGAACAATATCGCCAACAGTTTATTCCACTGCTTTTTCCCGAAGAACAATACAATGTGAAAGACCTTGCCGAATTTTGGATCAACTGTTTAGATGCTTTGGCAGACAGTTTGGAATTGGAAAAATACGCTGTCGAAACAGTTGCAAGTATTGATAAAAAGGTAAAAGAATTGTCTGCAAAAGAGCCGAAAACAATTTCCGAAGAATCGTTTAAATTTTTAATGAATACTTGCAGGGAACTGCACCGCCGGCCTGTATTATTGGTTGACAATATCGGATTGGTTTTAAATCGTTTAAATAAACACGAACAACACGTTCTAAGAGCGTTGCTGAGTGAAAACGGCACACCGATTGTCGTTAGCGCAGGCATTACCGTTACTGATGATGTAATTAATTACGATATGCCTTTTTTCGATTTCTTTCAAATTCAATACCTTAAAAAATTGAGATTTGAAGAGTTTATGGAACTGCTTGAAAATCTTGCTAAGCACACACAAAATGATACCGATATAGTGTCTCTAATACGCAAAGAACAGCCCCGCTTACGGGCGTTGTTTCAACTTACAGGCGGCAATCCCCGTACAGCAGTGATATTGTTTAAGTTACTTGTCAAAGGATTTTCAACAAATATCAACGACGATTTGGATGCTTTGGTAGATGAGGTTACGCCTTTATATAAAGCTAAATTTGAAGAATTACCTCAACAACAACAAATTATCATAGATGCCATTGCGATGAATTGGGATGCTATTTCTCTTAATAAAATGGCTACAGCAACTCATTTTAAGAATAATCAACTTTCACCTCAACTGAAACGTTTAGTTGAAGAGGGTTGGATAGAAACCACGCCCGCCTATAAAGCCAAAGGAAATGCTTATTCTATTAGCGAACGATTTTTCAATATCTGGTTTTTGATGCGGCGTAGCAATCGAAGGAAAAAAAAAGAAATACATTATTTGTCAAAGTTTTTGGAGAGTTTTTATGGAGGCGATTTGGAAAATGTAGCTAAAAATCATTTAGTCAAATGTGAAAATGATGCATTTATTAGTGTCGCATTAATGAATTCAAAATCAGTTGATAAGATAACGAGAAAAGAACTTGAAAATAAACTTGAATCTTCTTGGAATAAAATTGATTTATCAAATGATAAATTGAAAAACGATGAATGTTTTTTGCAAGAAACATTGTTTGAATTGCATAATCGCAATGAAGGAATTGCCAAAGATTATTTATCACAAGCATTGCAATCGATTGAAAAAGAACTGCCGAAATCCACAATGGATACTTGGTATTATTTTGCCACAATATGCCTTGACTTGAATTATGGAAAATGGTTATTGGATATTTTCAGCGAAAAAGGCTTTGATAAAATACTTTCACCCTATTTTACCGCCATACAAGCCATCGAAATCGAACGTAAGGAAAAAGCAGAAAAGGCGGAAATCTATCTTAAAAACTGCGCTGTAGAAATCAGCGAGCCTGCAAGGATAATTATGGAGAAAATAAAAAAATACCTGAATTAAAATGAAATACCTGAATAAAATCGTATTTATAAACAGCGCCGCGCTCAAATATGCCGAAATACCTGTTGACGGGAATGTTCATTTTATTGGAACACAGGGCGTAGGAAAAAGCACTTTGCTACGAACAATACTTTTCTTTTATAATGCTGATAAACAAAAACTTGGGATTCCAAGAGAGAAGAAAACATTCGACGAATATTATTTTCCGTATCAAAATTCATATATTGTGTATGAACTGCAGACCGAAACCGGCGAATTTTGCGTGTTGGCTTTCAAATCGCAAGGTAGGGTGGCGTTTCGTTTCTTTGATTCGGGGTATGACAAAAAATATTTTCTGGATAATGAAGGTAAAGCGTATGAAACTTGGGATAAAACAAGAGAAACATTCGGTAAAAATATTGGTTACACAAAGATAATCAGCAGTTATGAAGAATACCGGAATATTCTTTACGGCAACAGCCTAAAGTGCAGGAACAATTGAGCGCAGAACAACTGAAACAGAAAAGAGTGCAAGACAAACTCGCTGAACTTAACGATGTTTTTGATAAAAAGAAAGCTGAAGTTCAAAAACAAGTCGGAATTTTTTCAAATAAATTGAAAGAGATTAAAAG
>JAITNQ010000251.1 GCA_031290435.1 Candidatus Symbiothrix sp.
ATGAATGAGATAAGAATTTCTCTGAAAGAAATTTTGCCGGCCGGCATCTTTGTCCCTCCGCAGGTATAATCCTGTTCAGGTTCAAAGGGTATAATCTCAGCCCGAAGGCACCCCTAAAGATATTGGGTGCAAAGATAATGAAAAAAGAATGAAATACACAACCGGGATTGTTGAAGATAAATCTTTCCCCTAAGACCGGCTATACTTCCAAGCTGATAATGGAAACATTGGAGTAAATTGAATTGCTATTGTGCAGATTTAAAAAAATATTTACCTTTGTTCTGTTAATTTTAAACCGCGTAATATGACCGGAGAAGAAAAAATAAAATATTGGCTTGATTTGTCGGACAGCGATTTGGCTGTTGCCGATACAATGCTTACAAATAAACACTATTTGTACGTTGGTCTTATGTGCCATCAGGTTATCGAAAAAATTTTCAAAGGATATTATACCGCTTTGTTAGATAAAACGCCGCCTTTTACACACGAATTGCCCTATCCGGCACAAAAAGGAGGTTTTTACGAAATCTTGTCGGAAGAACAGCAACTGTTTTTAGACCGCCTGAATCCATTGAACGTAAGAACATGCTATCCAGATTACAAGGACAATTTAGCAAAAATTGCTAACGCCTGCCCGATGTGAAGAAATTATTGAACAAACAAAACTTTTGTAACAATGGATAAAAGAGAAACTGTTATAGAAAAAGTGCGTATATACAGTAAGCATTCGGGGAAGTGCATCTTTCACAGGTAATGTAATTACTTCACAATTGTAATGCGTTTATATTGCATTGAATTTGCAATGTAATTACATTATAATCGCATTCTATCCAAAAACAGTACATACGAAAAAAACCTAATAGACCCCCTTGTACTTCCCCGAATGCTTACGATATAAAAAAACGCATCAACAATAATATGAGAATAACGTGACCTACATCACAACAAAGCGTGATGTAGGTCACAAAAATAATACATTACCTGAAAATTATTAAATACTGCCGTCATTTCAAGCAAATGACAAGCTACTCTTTCTTAATTTCCTTAGTTAGAGAGTCTAAAACTAACAGGCAATTGAAAATACACAGAAACTGCTTCGCCGTTCTGTTTGCCCGGAATCCATTTCGGCATGGTATTTATCGCCCGTAACGCTTCCTTATCAAGCAAAGGGTGAAGAGATTGCAGAATCACCACATCTCTGATCGTCCCGGTCCTGTCCACGATAAACTTGACGACTACCCTTCCTTGAATTGCATTTGAGGCCGCTTCTGCCGGATAAATAACATTGTCGCTCAACCATTTATCAACTCCTCGGTACCTCCGGGGAATTTAGGTTCTACTTCGACATGGTCATAGATTTTTTCTTCCTGGTCAACAGGCGCCATTGTTTCCTTGATCAAAGCCTCCTGAACGACAGGGTCATTTACGGTTTCCGCTTGTATTTTCAGCGTGCTGTTGAAAAAAACGAGAGCGGCAATAAGCGGTACTATCAAAGCATATTTTAACACGCTTCGATTGGCTGTTTGTTTTTTGTTCATCATAAAAATACGTTTTTTTAAAAGTGATACATTGAAATTATTAGATAGTTTTGCTGCAGCCTTTTGATAAGATAAACGCAAGAGATTGAGCTGGTAATGCTCCGCCTCGCATCCCGAAGTCAATACGGAACGGTCGGCCAGAAATTCCAAATTCATCCGGATTTCTCTTTTGAGCAACCAAGCGAAGGGATTAATCCAACAGACGGCGCAAAGCGTTTCCACCAATAGGGTATCGACTGAATGACTTTGCCGGACATGCGTCTGTTCGTGTAAAAGGATTTCCTGTAATTCGGTTTGCGAATAAAGACTGATGTCCATAGCAATCCAGCGGAAAAACGAGAAAGGTCGTTCCAATCCCGAACGATGGTATATTTTTTGTCCGTATAACTCAATGGTTTGTGTCCGGCTGATTTGATAACAGATGCCGCCGATTTGAAAAATCATCTTCACAAACAAAAAAACGGTAATCGCAATGTAAATGGAAAACAAAACGGGTATAAGCCTAAATTCGCCGAAATGTGGGATGCCGGTTCGCTGACTATCAACAATCACTTCCTGAAGGAAATAAGTCGGAATTAGGTTTTTGTTTATCGTTTGAGGCAGTTGCCACCCGCCTATCAGGCGCCAAGTTATATCCACAAACGGATAAAGCGCCGCAACGGCCAATGTCGCCAACAAAACCGCCCGTTTCCATTGGAAAAGCGTATCTTGCTGAAAAAATAAACGGTAAAATCCGTAAAACAAGGCAAGTGCGACATTCACTTTCAATAAATAAATGAAAAATTCCATACGACAACTATTTTCGATTTTTAATCATTTCGATAATCTCATTCAAATCCTGCTCCGAAAGTTTTTCTTCCTGCGCAAAGAAACTAACCATTTCCTTGTATGAGTTTTGGAAAAAATTATTCACAATCCCCGAAACGTATTGACTTTTATACTTTTCCGGTTTGATTTTCGGACGATACTCGTAGGTATTCCCATAGAACTTCGAAGAAAGATAACCTTTCGCCTCCAACTTTTTAATGATGGTAGCTACCGTCGTATAAGGCGGTTGGGGGTCGGGATACATCTCACGGTAATCTTTTACAAATCCTTTGCCGTATTCCCAAATATACAACATCAGCTGTTCTTCTTGAGGTGTTAATTGTTCCATGTTTTCTAGCTCTTTATTTAATAATACTAATTTCTTGATTTTCACGTAAATTATTCTACGTTTATTGCGCAAATCTACGTACTTTACGTAGAATAAACAAACAATTTCTCAATTATTATATAGAATTAACGTAATTTAACAAAATTATTTCATTTTCTAAGGAAGACTGGTTTTATTTAAGTGCTTTATATGCCTGATATGGATAGGAATAAAAAATTATTACAGATAACTTTGGGTCAGAGTGTTGGAGTGCCTAATTTACGTTTTTCGCTGCTTATTATTTATTCAAGAATCTGAAAATATCATTTCCATTGGCATACAAAACCAACAACAACAAGAAGATCATTCCGGCGATTTGAGCATATTCCATCAGTTTTTCATTCGGTTTGCGACCGGAAACTACTTCATAAAGCAGAAACATGACATGACCTCCATCCAAAGCCGGAATCGGTAGCAAGTTCATAACACCCAGGATAATAGAAAGCAATGCGGTCATATACCAAAAATCCGCCCAATTCCATCTTTCAGGGAAAAGGTTACCGATAGCGCCGAAACCACCCACACTCTTAGCGCCTTCTTTGGAAAAAAGGTATTTGAACTGGCTCAAATAACTTTCAATGGTTTTTAGCCCGATTTTTATTCCTGCCGGAAAAGCTGAAATAAAATTGTATTTTACACGAACCGTCTCATAAATATCCGATGGTGATTTTATGCCCACATTGATTTTCCCGGATTCATTCGGTGTGATGGGTATGGATAGTAATTGATTCTTTCTGTAAAGGTCTATCGTGATTTCTTTTTCTGTATTTTCCGCTAAGAGTTTTTGAATTTCGGGAGCCGATAAATTTTCCTCACCATTTATGCCAACCAAACTGTCGCCGACCTGTAGGCCGGCATTCTTTGCCGGATTACCCACTATTTGCTTAATCACAAAAGGATAAAGTGCAATGAAGGGATATTCTTTTTCAAAAAGGACTTTCTCAAAATCCGCAGCTAATTGAATAGCGACGATTTCTCCTTTTCTCAATACGGTTACTTCTTTTGCTTCAGCAATGGCAAAGAGTGTTTTGGTATCTATGCGTTCAATCGTCACGCCGTCAGCCGTCAGTGGAATATCTCCATTTTGGAAACCGGCATTTTGTGCCATCGTATTAAAAGCATAACCCATTTTTACATTTTTCACAGGCAGGTACCCTTCACCCCAAGCAAATACCACCATGGAATAAATCAAAAACGCCAGTATAAAATTCATGAGTACGCCGCCTACCATAATCAGTAGACGTTGCCAGGCCGGTTTGATACGGAACTCCCAAGGCTGAGGCGGTTGCGCCAATGCTTCCTTATCCATGCTTTCGTCAATCATACCGGATATTTTTACATAGCCGCCTAAGGGAACCCAACCCACACCATACTCGGTTTCACTCCATTTGGGTTTGTATTTAAATAAAGAGAACCAAGGATTGAAAAATAAATAAAATTTTTCGACCCTTACTTTAAATATTTTGGCAAAAAAGAAATGTCCGCATTCGTGGATAATTACCAAGATCGATAAACTCAAAATCAATTGTACTGCTTTTATTAATATAATATTCATTTTTAATTAAGTATAATATTTTTACTTATTACCCGTGCTTCTGCATCGGTTTGTATATAGTCATTTATATCGGGTGAAGCGATAAAAGACACCTGTTCCATCGCCTTTTCAATTACATTGCTCATAGTCAAAAAACTTATTTTCTCTGCCAAAAATGCCTCTACGGCAATTTCATTGGCTGCATTCAGGATACAAGGCATATTTCCGCCTTTCTCTACAGCCTGATATGCCAAACTGAGGTTACGGAATTTTTTCATGTCCGGCTCCTCAAAAGATAAAACCGGAAATTGAGTAAAATCAAGGCGCTCAAAACTTGAAAAAATCCGCTTGGGATAGCTTAATGCGTATTGAATCGGTAAACGCATATCCGGCAAACCCATTTGCGCCTTAATGGATGCATCTTCAAACTGAACCATAGAATGGATGATCGACTGTGGATGAACCACTATCTGAATTTGATCGGTTTTCACGCCAAAAAGCCATTTGGCCTCAATCATTTCAAAACCTTTGTTCATCATGCTTGCCGAGTCAATGGTAATTTTGGCGCCCATGCGCCAATTGGGATGTTTCAAGGCTTCTTGTTTCGTCACATGTACCAATTGTTCCGGAGAAAAAGTACGAAACGGCCCTCCGGAAGCCGTCAGGATAATCTTTTCAATCGAATTTCCGACTTCTCCTGCCAGACACTGAAAAATGGCGGAATGTTCCGAATCAACCGGTAGGATGGCTGTCTTGTTTTCACAAGCCAATTGTGTGATGAGTTCACCGGCTACAACCAAGGTTTCCTTGTTAGCCAAAGCAATTATTTTTCCTGCCTTGATGGCGCTAATGGTCGGTTTTAGTCCGGAATAACCGACCATAGCTGTTAAAACAATATCTATCGGCTCGGATTCAACCACTTGTGACAAAGCGCTTTCTCCCGCCCAAACTTTTACCGGCAATCCGGATAAAGCTGCTTTTAATTGTGTGTATTTACTTTCATTGGCAATCACAACCATTTCGGGTAAAAACGCTTTTGCCTGTTGAATCAGCAATTCTACATTGTTATTGGCTGTCAGGGCATACACTTCGAACAAATCCGCATGTTCGCGGATTACATCCAAGGCTTGGACGCCTATTGAGCCTGTCGAACCTAAAATTGCTATTTGCCTTTTTCCTTTGTACATCAGTTGAAGTTTATGTATTCTTTAGGATCTACCGACTTACCTTTATACCACAATTCAAAATGCAGATGGTCTCCGGTCGAATAATTTCCGGTGCTCCCTGCCAAAGCAATGGTTTCGCCTCCCTTTACTTCCTCGCCTTGCTTTTTTAACAATGCTGCATTATGCTTATAAACAGATATGTATCCGTTGGGGTGTTGAACTTGAATTACGTAACCTGCGTTCGCATCAAAACCGGTATAGATGACGGTTCCTTTCATGGTAGAAACAACAGATGATTTGGATGTTGTCGCAATATCTATTCCATAATGCTTTTCCTGAAGATTGAAAGAAGAAGATACCAAACCGTTGACTGGTCTGAAAAACATAATGTTATCCGGACGGTTCGTATTGGTATTCAACACGTTCAGGTTGTATTGTTCTTCCTCTTCAAAATTCCGGATAAATTTGGCGGTCGTATTCGATTTTTCCAAATCAATGTTAGTATTATCGCGTAAGGAATCTATTTTAGGAATTTCATCTACCTTTATATCTCCTCTCAATATGGCTCTGATATTATCCAAATATTTTGATTGGATATGCAGATGCTGCTCTAAAGAATCTGTTTTCAAAGAGTTGTCTATCATTTCCTGCCTGATTTCTGAAGCCATATATCCGGGTAAATAATTACGAATCGGGGTTGTAATAATTACGATGGAAGTCAAAGCAATCAAAAAGGCGGCAAAAACCGCAAGCGCCAAAAATCCCGAAAGACGAGACAAGCGCAACGAAAATACCTCTTCCAAGGTATTTTCATTCAGAAAAGACAGTTTATATTTAAAACGTATCCTTTTCCAATACGCCATTTTTTTCGGAAATCCACTCATTCTATCGTTAGTTCATCTATTATTCGTTGACAATGCCCCCATTTATCAATCATATATAAAATATAACGGATGTCGACCCCGATACATCTCTGAATATCCGTTTCAAATGCAATATCACCACTCATGGCTTCCCAATTGCCGTCGAAAGCCAATCCCAACAAACGGCCTTTTCCATCGAAAATCGGACTGCCGGAATTACCGCCGGTTATATCGTTATTCGTCAAAAAGTCAATATTGATAGCGCCTTTTTTGTTGCCGTAAACACCAAAATCTTTTTTTCGCAACAAATCCAATACTTCCGGCTGAATATGAAACTCAGGGTCGTCTTTGACGTATTTTTCAAAAATTCCGTCGGAGGTTGTATAGTAATCATACCAAGCGCCATTGTAAGGTGTATAGCCGCCCACGCTTCCATAACTCATCCGCATAGTGGAATTGGCGTCGGAAGGTAAATTTACATTCGGTTTCATTTCTTGCAATCCGGCAAAAAACAAGCGCTCGCCCTTGTCTATGTCATGACGACTTTGCATAACGACTTCGCGTACCGATGTGATGGCTTTTTGTACCGATTGCACCAATTGAATAGCCGGGTCCTTTTCTAAGTTTTTTATTTTTTTCGGATTCCCCAAGATTTCTTTCAACTTATCAGGATAGGGAACCGCCGACTTTTTGAACAGGTCTGCGGCATATTTGGCATAATCTCCCTTGTATTTTTTGTCGATTCCGGCATAGATGTCCGGAAGATATTTTGCCGGAACACGCTCTTTTACAATTTGAAGCATAGCCGCCAACACTTTTTCGTCCAAAACCGGTTCGTAGTCTTTATAATTAGGTCGAATCCCTGTTTCGAAAAAACCTGCCCAATTTGTTATCCTTTTGCTACTTACAGCCAATGAGGCATAGCGAATGATTTCCGCTCCACCGGTAAAAGCTTCGGTCAGGTAAGTGAGGATATTTTGGCTTTCATCGGTTGAAAGATAGGCTGTTTTCAGCAAATCCAATGCTTCGCCGTATTGATTTTTTTTATCCGGATTCGCATCCAACCATCTTTTGAATTCTCGTTCCAAGGTTTGCTTACGCTCAATGACATGCATCTTTTCAAGTCCACGATTCATCCCGATGGCGTTTTTCCAGTAGTTGGAACTGCTCGCATATTTGGAAGCGTATTTGATTCTGACGGCATCGGACTGTAGCATAGCTTCTTTCCAGTTATTTTGCTTAATGCCGCGGACTTCGATGCGCGGTTCATTCGTCCCTTTGATACGTTGGTCTATACCCCATGAAGTCAGGTAACGGCTCGTGCGTCCCGGATAACCGATGGTCATGGCGAAAGAATTTTCGCGATACCCTTCCAAAGATATTTTTGTAGTAAATTTGGGTTTATACGGAAGATTTTCCTTCTGGTAACCCTCTTTTTTATCAGGATTTACATATACACGGAAAACGCTGAAATCGCCGGTATGGCGCGGCCACATCCAATTGTCCGTTTCATCACCGAATTTTCCGACTGAAGAGGGTGGCGCAAAAACCAAACGGACATCCGACAATACCTCATAAACGTTCAGATAGAAAGCGTTATTGGAAAAATAAGAACTTACTCTCGCTCTTAATGATTGGGTTGAATCGGTATACTGCTGTTCTATCTTTCTCACCACTTTATTGATAGCGTTCGTCCGCCCCTGCTCATCCATATTGTCATTGAGTTCCCTGAGAATTTCCGGTGTTACATCAATGGTTTTTTGCAAATACAGAACCGCTAATCCCGGAATAGGAAGTTCTTCTTCCATGGTTTGGGCTACAAAACCATCCCGCAGATAATCTTTTCCTACAGCGCTTTGTGATTGTATTGCGCTATAACCGCAATGATGATTGGTAAAAATAAGTCCTTTATCCGATACCGTGATGCCCGTGCATCCGCCACCGAAAAGGACAACAGCATCCTTCAGAGATGGTTGAACCGTGTCGTACAATTGTTGGGGACTTAATGTGAATCCTAATTCTCTCATTCTATCCCAATTGGATGCTTTCAAATTGTTTAACATCCACATACCTTCGTCTGCCTGTAAACTAAAACAGAGCAAAAGACAAATAAATAATCCTATACTTTTTTTCATACGTAAATAAATTTGCTAATGTACTAATGTATAATTTGCTAATATGCTAATGTGTAATTTGCTAATTTGATGATTTTTAGTCGCATACATCAACCATAAAATCATACAAGTCTTGCATCAACGTAAATTCACTCGCCAGATACTCGGCAAAATTTTCATTGAAGAGTTCTTCTCCAACCGGATGATTTTTATACAGATAGATACTTTTCAACTGTATCCATTGCTGGAAATAGGCTGGCAAATCGTTGATTATAGGTCGTTTGTATGCTTCTCCTCCAATAATGTATCCGTGTTTGCCGATTAAATCTTCGGTAATAGCCTTAAAATGATCTTGCTCGTATTCGATTTTAGACCGGAAACTATCCATCACCTTCTTTTTGGCTAAGTACAAGCCCATTCCATATTGATAGCCTTCGTCGCTGATTTCGGCAAAAAAGCCCGGAAAACCTTCCCAATGCTGCACGATACGCTGGAAAGTAATCCACATATGGGTTTTATAAGGTGTTTTGTCCGTCGAGAAACGTATATCGCGATAGATTCTCGAAACAATTCTGTTGGGACGAAAATCCATTTGTGAGTCGATGGAATACATGGCTGGTGTCATTGTAATCACTAATGATTTAAGTGGTTGCAAAACCTCATTTTCGTAGACCGGCTTATGCTCATCGAACCATGGCTTGTAATTATTCTCCTTTAGTTCGTTGAAGAATTGGAAAGTTTCCGGAGAGAAACCTGTAAATTTTTCAATTAATTTCATTCATTAAATTCCCAATGATTTACGCACTTCATCAATCTTAGCCTCAGCCGCTTCCTCAGCCGCCTGCAATTCTCCAACGGAAGCCACTTTGCTGTGAATTTCGACATAGAATTTAATCTTAGGCTCCGTTCCGGAGGGGCGAATGGAAACTTTGGTTCCGTCTTCGGTAAAATACTGCAATACGTTGGACGTTGTCGGCATATCTAACGAAACGATTTCGTTTTCTATCAGGTCTTTGCCGGTTAGTTTGGCAAAATCTTTGATGAAAATGACTTTCGAACCGGCTAATTCAAGCATCGGATTTTCACGGAAGTTTTTCATCATCGCTTCAATTTCTTCAGCGCCTGATTTGCCTTGCTTTACTACCGATATTCCTTTTTCTTTTGAGAATCCGTATTCAACATAAATATCCTGAAGCAGTTGATAAATGGTTTTACCTTTACCGGCTGTCCATGCGGCAATTTCGGCCAACAACATGCAAGCGGAAACGGCATCTTTATCGCGGACAAAACTTTCAGCCAAAAAACCATAACTTTCTTCCCCGCCTCCGATATAAGTGCGCTTGTTTTCATTTTGGCGCATTACATCGGCAATCCATTTGAATCCGGTGTAGCAGTCATATAGTTTTACACCATTTTTTTTGGCGATATTTTTCACCAATTCTGTTGAAACAATGGTTTTTACTACATATTCATCTCCTTGCAGTTTCCCTGACTCTTTCCAACGGGTAATCAAATAATAGATAAAAATCAACAAGGTTTGATTGCCGTTCAACAAGACAAATTCGCCCTCATTGTTCCGAACGGCTGCCCCTACGCGGTCTGCATCCGGGTCGGAAGCCATCACCAAGTCGGCGCCGGTTTCAACGGCTTTTTCAACCGCCATTTTTAAAGCCGCTGCTTCTTCGGGATTCGGAGAAATAACCGTCGGAAAATCACCGCTGATGACGTCTTGTTCGGGAACATGGAGGATATGGGTAAAGCCCAATGCTTTCAAAGCATCCGGAATCAAAGTGATACCGGTGCCATGAATCGGGGTGTATACGATTTTAATGTCCTTGTGTGCAGCAATGGCTTCCGGAGAAAGGGATATCGACAATAAATCCTGAATAAACTGTTTGTCAATACTTTCGTCCAACACTTTTACCAAAGCAGGATTTTTTTTGAACTTGATTTCTTTCACCGATGATATTTTGTTGACTTCACCGATGATATTATGGTCATGTGGAGCGATTACCTGCGCTCCATCATCCCAGTAAGCTTTGTATCCGTTGTATTCTTTCGGATTATGGGAGGCAGTTATTACAATCCCGCTTTGACAGCCTAATTTCCGGATAGCATAACTAATTTCCGGCGTCGGACGCAGATCAGGGAACAAATAGGCTTTTATTCCATTGGCCGAGAAAATACCGGCGGCGATTTCTGCAAACCGGCGGCTGTTGTTCCGACAATCGTGACCAATTACTACACTGATTTCCGGAAGAGAAGCAAATTCTTTTTGCAAATAATTTGCCAAGCCTTGGGTTGCAGTGCCTACCGTATATTTGTTCATTCGGTTAGAGCCTACACCCATAATACCCCGAAGACCTCCCGTTCCAAATTCCAACTCTTTGTAAAAAGATTCAATAAGGTCAGTAGAATCCTCTTTTTCAAGTAATTCCTTTACTTTTTTTCGTGTTTCTTCATCATATTCCGGCGCCAACCACGTTTCGGCTTTTGTTTGCACTTGTTTTAATAGATTCTCATTTTCCATCACAAATATTTTTTTAATGTATTTCTTTTGCTTTTAGCCATTCTCCTTTTTCAGCGATGATTTTCTGCAAATATTTTTCATTGAATTTAGGACGGTTAGGGTACTGAGAACCGCCATATTCATTGTAAATAAATTGTCCGTCTTTTTCTTTTTTAACCACTCCATCCATATATTTTACAACCAAGTATTCACCCAGCGATTTCCATTCAAACAGCGCATTTTGCGCAACATCTACACTGTAATTCGTCAAAAAAGAAATGGCGGCATTCCTGTCCGTTTTGAGTAAGCCGGCAGCATTTTGTTCAATTGTAGACTGGCTATCAAAATAAGCGTTTTCCAATTTAGTCTGAATGTTTATTGCATCTACCAGTGTCTGGTCATAGCGATTGTAGGCCATATTGGCTACCCAGTTGTGAATCCAGAAAGCGGATGTCCATGAGAAATGGTTGAAATCGCCATTGCCTACCCTGTAACATTCCGGCGTGCGGGTCATGCAAGGATACATCGGTGTAAACACGGTAAAGCGGGCATCGTCCACGCCAAACCAAAATACGCCACCCACTTCGTCAGGGAGATAGTTTCGCATCTGTCCGACAAAAACGAAACCTGTTTGTTGTGTGGAAATAGGGCGTTCAAATCCGTATTTGACACTATCGATTTCCCAACTGAGCGGATGAAAACGGTAAGGGGAATGGAAAGGTCCGGCGGCAATATCCTGTGTCGGGTCAAAGACCGTTCCTTCATAATGATTGCGCATCATAGCCATCAAATCTTTCGCTTCCAATTTCTGTTTGGGTTTTACATACAAAGGCATGGGTTTAGGGTCTTGTCCTAAAATATAGGGAACCCATTGCTCGGCATTGTCGTTATATTGGTTGTAAAAACTCCAGACACGCGCTTCACAAAATCTTAAACCGCCCCAATCCAAAGGATTATACGCATTTGCAAAACTGAAATCTTCGTCTTTCCCTGAAAAATAGCCTTTTTGCCGGGCAAAAGAGATTACATCTTTCGAATAGACGCAGTTTTCTTTATCCTTCAAAGGAAACTGATGGATACGCGATTGATTGGCATGCGCGGCAATACAATCATCCGGGATGCGGACAGCTACCCATACGGCGCCTTTGTTACCGACTCCTTTTCCTATCATTTCCAATATCCATACTTCATTTTTGTCTACTACCGAAAATGATTCGCCTCCGCTGTAATATCCATATTCAGCTACTAAGTCCGTCATGATTTTAATGGCTTCGCGAGCGGTTTTCGCTCTTTGAAGCGTGATATAAATCAAACTTCCGTAATCAATAATTCCTGTCGTGTCGGTCAATTCGTGTCGTCCGCCGAAAGTGGTTTCCCCAATGCATAACTGATGCTCATTCATATTTCCAATAACATTATAGGTATGAGCAACTTGAGAAATTTTTCCTAAGTATTTATGCGTATCCCATTCGCGGACATCCAATAGCGTTCCGGCCGAATAATCAGCAGCCGGCCAATGGTAAAGTTCTCCATACAAAGCATAAGAATCGGCCGAATAGGTGACCATCGTGGAACCATCTTTTGATGCGGCTTTTCCTACCAATAGATTGGTACAAGCCCTTGTAGGCATAGCGCTACAAGCTATCCCCAATAAAATTGTAAAAAATATTCTCATTTTATAATACACATTTAAGAATTAAGCGGCAAAGGTACAAAAAAAGGCGCAATTATCTGCACTTTGCGTATGAAAAATGGCAATTCTTGTATTTTATTTAGTCAATTTCACTCGTAATAATAGCTATTGCCTTTTCCAATTGAACTAATTTATCAATGTTGTCGTTTTTTATTCCATTCCCTATTTTGCCCGGTTAAGCGTTTATAATTCATAACTCATAATTCATTCAAGTCACTTAAACAAATCGTCCATTGTTACTTCCGATTGGATATTGTTCCGATATTCGGTATGTTTTATGCCGTAAGTCGTTATCATGGTTAAATGTATGGTTTTGCGGGTTTTCGTTTCATTTTTGAAGGATGCTCTTTTGTTACGCAAATTTTCGTCCAACTTCTTGTCGATTACAAATTCTTCGGAAGCATATTTCATTTCGCATAGATTGACAATATTGTCATTACGTTCTATCAGTAAATCAATTTGTGCGCCGTTTTCCTTGTCATTACTACGCCATGATGAAATATTTGAGAGTACTCCCGAAATACCGAGTTTTTGTTTTATTTGCGGCAAATGTATCAAACAAACCTGCTCAAAGGCATAACCGCTCCATGCGCGTCGACGCGCATTGTCGATAAAGTTTGTCCAAAATTGTTCATCATTTATTCTACTGTTTTTCAAGAAATTAAAATAAAAAAGCGAGTAAAAATCAATCAGTTGATAAAGCGATAATTGCTCTTTTTTACCAAAACTTTGATAACGGCGGATAAAATCACACTGCTCCAATTCTTCGAGCATTACCGACAAGCCTCCTCCATTGGGAATTTTGGTTGCCACAATGATTTCGTCTCGTGTCAACCCCTTTGTCTTCCTGCTTAATGCCTCCACAATTTTCAGGTGATTTTCATAGTTTTTAAACAAAGAAGCGTAAAGAAACGAAAATTCGTTTTTCAGAGGAGCATCCTTTTTATATAGCAGATTATCAATATTTTGAGCTACGCTTAAACGCTTCTGAAACATTTCGAGGTAATACGGGATGCCGCCGAAAATCATATAGGCATCTATGATTGATTTTCTGTCGAAAGGCATCTTTTTATACCGGAAAAAATCTTTACATTCGCTCAACGTGAATGGCGAAATGTGCATACGGCGCGTAACACGATTATACAAACCACCCCGGTTGTTAAGCAATTTGTTTATTATCCACGAAGTAGCCGACCCACAAACAATCAGTAAAATATCATTGCGTCCCGAAGCCCAAGCGTTCCAAAAAAAATCAATCGCCGTCAAAAATCCGGAACGAGCCGTGTCGAACCATGGCAATTCATCAATAAAAACTACTTTTTTACCCCGTTTACCGGAATGTTCGAGCAAATGAATTAACTGACGAAAGGCATCTATCCATGAATTTACCTTTGGATAAGGCATTTTTCCGTAAAAACTCAGTGTAGTATTGAAGTTTTGCAACTGTCCTTTTTTATTGGAATTTTGCAGTCCGCTGATGTAAAATGAAAAGTTGTTTTTAAAAAATTCTTTTACAAGAAAAGTTTTACCAACACGTCTCCGTCCATACAAGGCTACAAACTCGGATTTTTCCGACTCAATAAGCTGTTGTAAAATGATTTGCTCTTTTTTACGTCCAAGTAATTCCATATTTTTTCGATTTATATTTCGCTGCAAATATACAAAAAAAATCAGTTTAAGCAAAATATAAACAATTATATTTCGCTTAAACTCTAAAAAATAATATAGTTTAAGCGAATAATCGTCATTTTATCAACAGCCGAGGATTTGTGAGGTGAGACACTCCTTTTTCTATTGATATGCAAGTCCTATACAAAAATTTTATTATTTTTGCACCTTGATACATAAAGACTGATTCTAATATGCTGTTTAATTCCTTGCATTTTCTCGGATTCTTCCCTGCCGTCTGTATCCTGTACCGGATATTGCCGCAAAAATACAGGAATTTATTCCTTTTATCGGCCAGCTATTATTTTTATATGAGTTGGAAGCCGGTCTATGGTTTGCTGATTCTTTTTTCAAGTCTCGTTACTTGGATAGCCGGTATTTATATTGCGAAACAAAGTGAACGAAAGAGCCAAAAAAGGATGCTGATTATCAGCCTTATCGCGAATTTTGCGGTTTTATTTGTTTTCAAATACGCCGGTTTTTTCTCATCACTCATCAACCAGACCTTGGGTTTTGCACAGATACGGATGCAACTTCCTCCGATGGAACTCTTGCTTCCTATCGGCATATCGTTCTATACGCTTCAGGTGACTGCTTATGTAATTGATGTGTTCCGGGGCGAAATAAAACCGGAACGCAATTTTCTGCGCTATGCGCTGTTTGCCGCTTTTTTCCCACAATTGGTGGCCGGACCTATTGAACGGGCTAAAAACCTTTTGCCCCAGTTTCGCCAAGAGCATCGTTTCGACGGAAACGAATTCATCGACGGAATCAAAACAATGGCCTGGGGCTATTTTATGAAACTTTGTATTGCCGACAGGTTGGCGCCCTATGTCGATGCCGTATTCAATAACTACCTGATGCACAACGGCGCCAGTTTGTTGTTGGGAACTTTTTTCTTTACTTTCCAGATTTTCTGCGATTTCGCCGGCTATTCCCTGATTGCCTTAGGTATAGCCAAGTGCCTCGGTTTCAATCTGACACTGAATTTTAAAAGGCCTTATCTTTCACCCGATATCAAATCATTCTGGCGAAGATGGCACTGCTCGCTTTCAAGCTGGTTTGCCGACTATGTCTATATCCCTTTGGGCGGAAACCGTTGCCCTTTATACCGGCATTTGTTTAATCTTTTTATTACCTTTGTCATCAGCGGATTATGGCATGGAGCCAACTGGACTTTCCTTATATGGGGAGCCTATCACGGCTTACTGATGCTATTTTATGTCTTGAAAAACAGATTATTACCGAAAATAAAAATCCACTCGCCCTTTCAAACGGCAATAAGTGTATTTTTTACACTTATTATCGTGATGTTCGGATGGATTTTTTTTCGGGCCAACGATGTGGAGAGCGCTTTTAGCATTATAAAAAAGATTTTTACCGAACCCGGTATGTTGTACAAGGGAAATGGCATTCCGGATATAATTTTAGCCTTGTTTTGTATCGGGCTGTTGATGTTCAAGGAAATAAAAGACGAAATGGCTTGGAATATTCATTTGATACACAATAAGAATGAGGTAATCAGTTTGATTTCCTTATCTTTACTGATAAGTTTTATTATTTTGAGCGCTGATTTTTCGGGCGGCGCATTTATCTATTTTCAATTTTAATGAAGAATAATCGACGAAAATATAGCATTTTTTTCCTGATGGCTGCGGTAGCTATCATAGACCTCTGTTTCGGCATTTTCATTGATTCCTATTCTGCAAAACACCCCCTTCCGGGCGATTACCTGAAAATCGAATACATGATGAAAAGTTCGGACGAAGACATGCTTATCATCGGTTCATCGGTAGCCATCAATGCCTATATTCCGCAAATAATGGAAGACAGCTTAGGCCTTACCTGTTTCAACGGCGGCTGTAATTCGCAAACCTTACCTTTTTATCAATGTATGGTGGAAGGTATCCTGAGCCGGTATTCTCCCGCTTATATCGTTCTATCCATGCGAAAAGACGACCTTTTTGATGAAGGTCTCGGCTTTATCAACCTACTCAAACCGTATTACGGCAAAGGATACGCATCCATTGATTATTTTTTAGACAAGCAAAATGGACGTAAAAGTATTTTCCTGCACTCGAACTTGTATCGTTACAATACAATCGGATGCCGGATATTGCTCCAATACCTGCAATCTGTCGAAAAAATCAGCCGGAAAGGATTTGTACCGCACGCTGTCCCCAAATATCCGCCTTCGTTGATAAACCAGTATGCATATGCAAGCCCTGATCGCCGGACAAATCCGGAACTTGAAACTTGTTTCCTCAAAATAGTTGATTTGTGCCGGCAATCCGGCGTCCGTTTGATTGTGACTTCTCCTCCGCTATATATAAAGCTGCCCGGTCAGGGAAATCCGTATGAATTTTCTGCTTTGGAAAATTTATGTAAAGCACATAATATTCCGTTTATCAATGACAGTCAATCTGCATTTTTCCTTTCACGACCCGATTTATTCTACGACAACAGTCATTTAAACTATTTTGGTTCGGAGATTTATACAAACCGCTTTATTGATGAACTAAAAGAGAAGTGTGTGGAATTATCTTCTAAATGACAGTATCTATTTGATCTACTTGCTAATATTTTTTAGATTTACCGACTACACACCTGATAAAATTTATTGTTTTTTTATTTTTTTCTTACAATTATATTGGAATTTAAAAAACTCTTCGTACATTTGCAACGCTAATAAAAAAGATTGGCGTTTTTTTATGAATGAAATCAGTACATACGGACTATTGCTTAGCATTATTATTATTCTCTTGCACAGAGCAAGCAGAAGCGGGTACGGTATGTAGTTGATAAGATTAAACAATGAATAAGACCTTTCTCGCTTCGGATGAGAAAGGTTTTTTTTTACGAATTATGATGACGGATAAATTATTTATTTTCGACACGACCTTGCGGGACGGCGAACAAGTTCCGGGTTGTCAACTCAACACCATTGAGAAGATTCAGGTAGCGCAGGCATTGGAAAATCTGGGCGTGGATGTGATTGAGGCCGGTTTCCCTGTTTCAAGTCCGGGAGATTTCAATTCGGTAGTGGAAATTTCGAAAGCGGTCACATGGCCTGTTATTTGCGCTTTGACCCGCGCGGTAGAGAAAGATATTGATGTGGCTGCCGAAGCCCTCAAGTTTGCCAAACATAAACGCATCCATACCGGTATCGGCACTTCGCCCTATCATATCAAGTATAAATTCAACTCCACGCAGGATGAAATATTGGAACGGGCGATAGCTTGCGTCAAATATGCGAAAAAATACGTGGAAGACGTGGAATTTTATTGTGA
>JAITNQ010000255.1 GCA_031290435.1 Candidatus Symbiothrix sp.
GTATTGGAAGTCTGAAATACGCAAGGAAAAGATTTAAAAAAGGAAAGGTTGTCTCCCGACAACCAATCTTTCATTGTTAACCTTAAATCTAATACCATGAAAAACACAGTGCAAAGGTAAAGAAAATATGTTATAAAACATAACTTTCCGGCATAAAAGGCAAAGATTTAATTATTTTTAACTTTATATCTTTCAATCAACCGAAAGAACTAAGCCTTTAAGATACTCTCCTTCCGGATGATATATGCTTATCGGATGGTCGGCCGGTTGAGACAGCTGGTGGAGTATTTTAACATTTCTTCCGGTTTGAGCGGCGGCGCTGAATACAGACAATCTAAAATCTTCTTTACTAACTACTTGTGAACATGAAAAAGTGAAGAGGAGGCCTCCGGGCGCTATTTTTTCGATGGCGGCTGCATTCAACTTCCTGTATCCTTGCAAAGCGTTTCTCAGGACTTTGCGGTGTTTGGCAAAGGCGGGAGGGTCTAAAATAATCAGGTCGTAAGTTTCTTCCGCCTTGTCCATAAACCGGAAAGCGTCTTCCGAAAATGACCGGTGACGGGTATCGCCCGGAAAATTCAAGTCTATATTTTCGTCGGTCAGGGCAATCACCTTGGCTGAACTATCAACCGAGTGAACCATTTTCGCATTTCCCCGCAAGGCATAAGCCGAAAAACCGCCCGTATAGCAAAACATGTTCAGTACTTTGCGGCCTCCGGCATATTTTTCAAGCAAACTGCGGTTGTCCCGCTGGTCGACAAAAAAGCCGGTTTTTTGCCCTTTCACCCAATCCACTCTGAATTGTAGCCCATTTTCTATAATAATGTTCGAAACATTTTCTCCGCCAATCAGATAACCGTCTTCAGCCTCTAAATCGGCTTTGTAGGGAAGCGTCCCTTCCGATTTGTAATAAATAGCATTGATGGCATCGCCCAAGGCGGCTTTTAAAGCTTCCGCCAGTTCGTAGCGCGCTACGTGCATCCCCGGTGAATGTGCTTGCATCACGGCTGTACCGGCGTAAACATCCACTATCAAGCCGGACATCAGGTCGCCTTCGCCATGAATTAGCCGGTAGGTATTATTGGCCGGATTACCTGCCAAACCCAACCGTGCACGTACACGGTAAGCGTTTTCGAAGCGTTTTTGCCAAAAAGCAAGGTTTATTTCTTCTTGCTGGAAACTCAAAATACGGACGGCAATAGAGCCAATCTGACAATGGCCGATCGCTAAAAAATGCTTTTGGGAATCGTAGACTTCCACAATTTCCCCTTCCTCCGGTTTGCCGTCGATATGATGTATGGCGCCCGAAAATACCCAAGGGTGGAATCTTTTCAAGGATTCCTCTTTTTTGGGATTCAGATAGACTTGTTTGTAGGACATAATTTTTCGTATATTTTCAGGCAGGCCCATGCGTCCAAGGCTGCATATTTTTTTTGTGGCTCTGTCAACACATCAATTTCCCAATTACTGAGCCGTTGACTTTTTGAAATTTTTTTTCGGAAAAGCAAAGCATAGATTTTTTGCAGACTGAAGACTTCTATATCGTATTGTTTGACAACTTTCTGAAGGTCGACAAATCCCTGCGGCGCAAACTGCATTCGCCGACTCATGCTGACGAAGTCGTCTTTGAGGGAAAGTCCGATTTTCTGTATATACGGATTAGACAACAAACTTATCAGTGAATCCGGAAAATCAATCGCACACAAACGAAACAGGAAGCACCGGGTATCCGTCGATAATTGAAGCAATGCGATGCGATTGAGACTTCCCTTTCTGAACGAAGGACGGGTCTCGGTATCGAATCCAAGCCGCTTGCATCCGGCCAAATAGGCTACAGCTTTCTCCGAATCATCCAAATTGTCAATGACATAAATCTTGCCTTTGAATTCTTCGTTATCAAAGTTTGCTATTTCTTCTTTTGTTATACTTTTATTCACTTTCTGTTAGAATTTCTTCTTTATAGCTGATATAATGAAATGCACGCAGGGCATTTACCAAGCGTTGTCCCCAAAAATCCCTGAAATTCCGGATACACAAGGCCAATGAATCATTCATGGTTTCCTTTTGTCCGTTCTTAAAAACGGCAATAAAATTTCCCAAATCTTGATAAATATCAGCCAAATCTTCGGAAATCTTCACCGCTACAGGAGAATCGCTCAAGCGAATGTCCGGATGAAAAGTTTCCAAATACATATCGTCATCGCCCAATAAACGGCCGATAGTATCCCGTACCGAATCGTATAGTTTCTCATCTACCCGCGTTTCCAAATCAGATTCGTAATCCTCTTCCGGAAGTGGAACTACGGATATTTTCAAATAGAGTAGCGGCAATACTTTCAGCATATTGTCGACAAAAGATTTCCTTTCGTCCAGCCGGGTTTTTTCCATCAGGATGCAGTATTCCAATGCTATCCGGACAAAATCTTCGGTATATTTCGATAAAACGACGTCTTTCATCTCTCTGTTTTTATTTACACCAAAAAAGAAAATTCTTTCCAAAGTTTATCTTCCGGGACAGGAGCGACAATTTCAATTGCTTCCTTCGATACCGGATGAATGAAATTTGCCTTGCGGGAATGAAGACTGATACCGCCATCCGGATTGGAATGGTCGAATCCGTATTTCAAATCGCCTTTTATGGGGCATCCCATTTTGGCCAACTGGCAACGAATCTGGTGGTGACGTCCTGTTTTCAGGTCGATTTCCAACAGAAAATACCGCTCCGACCGGCCGATTAAACGATAAGATAAGACCGCTTTTTTAGAACCGGGTTTTTCCCGGTCGTAAGCATACGACTTATTCTGTTTCTCGTTGCGGACAAGGTAATGCACCAATTCGCCTTCAGGCGTTTCCGGTTTATTTTTGACAATCGCCCAATAGGTCTTTTTAACTGCTCCGTTCCGGAACAGCTCATTCATTCTTTCCAAAGCCTTGCTCGTTTTCGCAAGCATCACCAAACCGGAAACCGGCCGGTCGAGGCGGTGAATAACGCCTGCAAAAACATTGCCCTGTTTATTGTACTTTTCCTTCAGCCACTGTTTGACGGTTTCGGAAAGCGGCGTATCGCCGGTTTTGTCTCCCTGCACGATTTCCGAACTCGTCTTGTTGACGGCAATCAGGTGATTATCTTCGTAAATGACTTCCATCAGGTATACATTCCGCCGCAAACGCCGATGACCTGTCCGGAAATGTAAGACGAGAGGTCGGAAGCGAGGAAGAGGGCGGAATTGGCAACATCATCGGGCGTTCCGCCGCGTCTCAGCGGGATTTGTTTGGCCCATTCGGCGCGGACTTCTTCCGAAAGTTGGTGCGTCATTTCTGTGATGATAAATCCCGGCGCAATGGCATTGGCGCGTATCCCTCTCGAACCCAATTCTTTTGCAACAGATTTAGCCAATCCTATCATACCGGCTTTGGATGCCGAATAGTTGGCCTGACCGGCATTGCCGTGCACGCCGACAACCGAACTGACATTGATAATGCTGCCCGATTTTTGCCGCATCATGACCGGCGTTAGCGCATGGATAAAATTAAATGCCGATTTCAGGTTGACATTGATGACCATGTCCCACTGCTGCTCCGACATACGCATCATCAGGCCATCGCGGGTGATTCCTGCATTGTTGACCAAGATGTCAATTCTTTCGAAATCTTTAACAATCTCGTTTACAACAGTGTGTGTGTCTTCAAAGTTTGCAGCGTTTGATGCGTATCCTTTTACTTTTACACCATAAGAGGCGATTTCCGCCTCCGTAGATTGGGCGTTTTCGTCGATAGCCAAGTCTGTAAAGGCTATATTGCAGCCTTCCTGTGCGAAACGGAGCGCAATGGCTTTCCCGATGCCGCGGGCAGCGCCTGTAATAATTGCCGTTTTTCCTTCCAATAATTTCATGTATAAAAATTATGAATTATAAATTATAAATTATGAATTATGAATTATGAATTATGAATGCTTTGTTATATAATTGCTTATAGTTTCTTTTTTATTCCATTGAACAGCAGGTTAATCATGCTGTAAGTGTTTTTTCCGTCGATAGGTTTCAGCCCTCGCACGGTGCCCCGGATATAAGGCACTTCCAAACCTTTGAATGCATGGTGCAAAACGATGGCCATGCTATGAGGGTCTGCGATTTCAAAAATACCTTGCCGGACGCCTTCTTCCAGAATATTTTCTATAAAGGCAATTTCTTTTAAATCGAACGACTTGCGTACATTTTCTACCCGCCAGATATCGCGGAAAAAATCGGCGCGCAAGGTTCCGTTCCTGAATACCACATCTTTAACCGATTCCAAACGGGTGAAGATAAATTCCAGTATTTTTTCGTCCGCCGGAAGTTCTTTGTAAGCTACAACTTCCAAAGAGTTGTAGAGTATTTTCAGTTCCGATTCGATAACTGCGTTGTAAATCTCGGCTTTATTGTTGAAATAAGTATACAGCGTCCGTCTCCCTTTCGCCGAGGCTGCGGCAATATCATTCATAGTCGTATTCTCCACCCCAATCCGGGCGAACAATTGACGGGCTACTTCTATGAGTTTATCCCTGGTTTTTACTATTGCTACACTCATATTTTCCAACTTGTTAGTTAAAAGACAACGCAAAATTAAGACAAAATATCCCGATTTCCAAAAAAAAGGCGAAAATTCCGGGACAAACGCATCTAAAATGCGCATCCGTCGGCTCTCATAGCGAGCGGGCAGAGATAAGAAATAGTATAAAACTACTGTATATAAATTATATACATTCTTATCTCTGCCCGCATCATATAGCTAAAACTTTTTTTGAGGCGCTATGAAAAATAAATTTTCAATTTTTTCAGTGCTTGGCGCCAATAGGAATCGCAAATCCCAATTGAATATTCAGCGCTTTGGTAGAAGTCGGCATAAAATCGGAATTCACGTGGGGAATAAGGTAATCGCCGGCAATGAACAGACCGTGGCCTAAGTGCAAAGCAAGTCCGAACGTTTTACATTCACCGTGAACAAAGGAATAGCTCAGCCCTAACTCTACTTCATTAGTGGGACGATAGGCGCCGGCAAGGGTAAATTCCGAAATGGTTTTAGCCGGGCTAAAATGATTCGTGTTCAAAACGCCTACATTGAACTTGTTTTGTAAGAAAGCATATTCTATCCCACAATTTAATTTTGCTCCCAAACCACTGCTTTTAAGGCTTGCATCAGCGGCTTTTTTCAAAGACAAGGCATCCGTGAAATAATCTTTCAAATCCGAAAAAACATCGTCTGAATTTAAATCAATCGGTGACTTATCCGTTCCTATGATCACTTGATTATCTGTATTTGCCGATAAGTACTCGGTATTATCGTTCCACGTGATATAACCCACATCGGTCAAAGCGGCAGAAACCGTAAATCCATTCCAAAAAGCCAAATCATCTTTGAAATCAAAATACTTACCGGGATTGAAGGTCGCCCCTAAATCGAATCCGAAACCGGAACCGTTGATGAAAGACGATTTGCCGCTGGAACCGAGTTTCTTGAATTTACCGTCTTGGTCATACTCTATTTGCATTCCGGGATAATTCACCCGCAAAGACGCTTGCGAATTGATTCGCCAATTGTCCTGCTCCAAAGTCAAGTGCATATTGTCTATATCTAAACGCGCATTGGCCATTCCCAGTAAAATTTTCGCTTTTGCACCCAGCACAAGTGAGTGATTCAATACCGGGTATGAACCGCCAATCCCGATTTGCGTATATGCATTTGCATTCACATGCAAGTTGCTGAAATCATAATCACTTCCATTTTCTTTCAAAGCGAATCCTTGTTTTACAAAATCGAAAAATGCTTTGGGAACATTGGTCGTAGTATTGGCCCTGGCACTGACGTCGAATGATAAAAACAGGTCTTTCGCATAAAAACCAAAGCCCAATAAGGTATAATCTACGCCCATATCTAAATAGTTATTGTCGGAAATACCTTTCATAAAATCGTCGTATGAAACTTTTTCATGAAGAAATAATCCACTCTTCCCATTTTCACCAATACCCGGAAATACAAAATTATCCAGCTTAAATGTATTGGTTTTATAACCCAATGACAGGTTGGTCAGACCGGGGATTCCGATATAGCCTTTTTCGGGTCGCAAGGCCGGATTAAATGAGGTCTTCGAATAAGAAGAAGACATAAAATATTCCGTATTAACCGATTGACCGGATGTGGAATGAAGACAAAAGCCGATTCCTGCGAAAAAAAGTATTGTTTTTATTATATTAAATCGAATATTATTCATATTGTATAATTATTATTTGTTTATTTATTAAAGTTCAACGTGGATACCACCGTCGGTAACAATTCTCAAGCCCTGAATATCAATGTAATCATTTTTAGTAAGGGCAACATTACTTCCGGCCAGCGTAAATTTAAATCCCAAATATTTAGCGTTTTTTGCTTTATCCAAGTATTCCTTGGTAATATCTATCGAAAAATCTTTATTCTCGCCATTGTGCAGATTTACCGATGGAGAGGCAAGTCCGGATACATTGATAACTTGTTTTTTTGCATCCAACAATTCCACTTCGGCAATTATATTTAACCCGCTATTTTCTTGGGTATCTGTTCCTATCGAAACATTTACAACATTCGCTTTAATCGCTATCTTTTCCTGCAGGTATTCAAACAGTATCTTGTGCATATTTTCGTCGTCCAAAGAAATCGGCGGCACGTCAATCGCAAGCGATAAGTTATTAAAAAGCAATGGTAATTTGAATACATAATCTCCTTTCATGCTCAGACCTTGAGCGGATATTACCGCATGTTCGTCATGTATATTCATGGTAAAGGCATAATCAATTTTTTTCGGAATACTTCCGTTTTCTGATTTAAATAAATGGTCCACGGCGAGAATTTCTCCTTTGCTGCCACTTGGCAAATCATCCGGACGATCCGGTAAATAAGGCGCTAAATAATAGGCGGTCGTTTTTGTAGAACCGATAGTTGTCGGCGTTTTAAAATCCAGGATACCTGACAAAGAAAGCGGTGTAGTACCGTTATGCGCGTCAATTTTATCAATATCCAATTTGAAGTCGGCGCCTAAGTTTGTATGCAATGATAACAATAGCGAAGGATTTCGGAATTCAAGTTTATTTCCTGAAAATGAATTATTTAAACCGTCAAGATTGTCAATAGCTCCCGCAAAGGATTTTTTCCCCGAAACGGCGCCATGTATGGAATTGATGGCTTTCCCTTTATTGTCGCTTTCAAAAAATAATTGAAACGTCGGCTGGTTGGTTGTTCCGGTGAGACTGTTCTCGACAGCTAAATACAACTGAAAAGTGATAGCGGACTTCACCCCTGCTTTTGGATACTTGTACGATTCTACAGCTATGTCCGATAGGATATAATCCATATCATTTGCTTTCGATAATACGACTTCTCTTCTGATTTTCCCATTGTCTCCTCCTTTTAAGGTAAAATATTCGGTAGGAAAATTAAATTCAAGAATTAACTTTGCACCTCCGGAGACACAATTTACCCCACTCAATTGAAAATGAGATTTGAGGATGAAGTTATCAAATTTTATCTCTTCGGGGTTAAATGTCCAATTTTCATCAAATTCCGGCACAGGTAATTCATATACCATCGCTTCAGGATTTAAAAACAGCGCTTGGCTATTTACCGGTACAGGTATGTTTATTACTTTCGGAAGATTGACTGGAATTTTCTTCGTCGATTGCGGTTCTATCCGGAAAATATCGTAGGAAGGCAAAGTTAAACCTTCAAAGTTTCCCGGATATTCAATGTAAAGGATGTCGCCATCGTCATCTTTTATCGCATTGTATTGCTTTTTGAGTTCTTCAAAAACGGATATCCGTTCCAAGTCGCCAATCGGCACATTAGCCCCGTCTGGGCTAAATACGACATTTTTATCTAAACTTTCATCTGTCAAATCGTAATCGTGTTCGACACAAGACGAAATGAAAAGTATTAAAAGAACAAAAAGAATAAAGGTCAGTAAAATCACTAACGTTTTCTTTTTCATGTGAAAAGAACTGTCATCGCTGTCCTGGATCAAGTCCATGTTGACAGCGCCCTCCATAACATTGTCATTGCAGGCGCCTGTACCCTTTAGGGTATGATCTGCAATCCCTTTTTCAGCCTCTTTTGCGTAAGCATTAATTGATTGTTTCATGTGTTGTTTTTTTAGTTTTTGTCATATAGAACCCGCTTCAAGTTCATCTTCTTTAGCGAAACTTTTGCACGCGGGTTTCATAACATAGATAAATTTATTTTTATTATTAATTACTGTCAATTATCTATTGTAAATTTACGTATACTGGAATCCGGCTGCAAAATTACTTTCAATATGACAGCAATTCAAGCAAAAATAGGCCAAATATAGTCACTTGAGATAATAATATAATCGTATTAAGTATAGTAAAATATAAATCTAATCTAATAATGAAAAAACAGCTAATTTTGAGGAAAATAGCAACACTATTTGTTTTTTGGTAAATTTCATGGCATAAATATTCATTTTCGGATGAAACGATGACATCTCACAAAAAGGAGAGTCTATGGGATGAGTTGAAACGCTTTAATTTAGCGCTATCTTTTAAAAAATTTACCACCTTTTTGAATAACATTTGTATTATTCAAAAAAATAGGTAATTTGCATCATTAAACATGTTTTTTAATTACTGAAACTTTTTGCGGAAAAATTGAATGAATATTACGCTAAGATAACCGGTGAGTTGCGGAATAACGCGCTCTAACTTGCATCAGGCTTTGGTATATCAAGTTGTTTACAGATAAGGTCGCACAAATCGTTATCTATTTCTGTATGACGGGGCACCATTGTTCGATGGCCGTTGGTATGATTCATATATTTGTCGTGTTTTGCCCCATGTTTTATAAAACCACAATTGTAAAGGGTCAAATGTTGTATGAATTTGGTTCTTTTCATAGGCGATCAAAAAGACATTTCGGTCTCTTCTAACATTTGGCCTTGGGGTATATAACTTTCCCGCACGTCTTCGAGGTACATTTCCAATGCATCTGCAATGTTTGTTTTGACCTCGTCAATGGT
>JAITNQ010000268.1 GCA_031290435.1 Candidatus Symbiothrix sp.
CAGTCCCGTTTCATCCCGCCGCCAGTCGGCCTGCCAGGCTGCACCGGCCTGCAGTTTCATCAGCTTGCCTTCTTCGTCGAATTGCTGACGGATGTCGGCGCCCAGACTGCTGCCTATCCTGATACAGTCGCCATGTTTGTCATATTCCCTTTGGATGCTGTGCTCCCCGCAGGTTTCCTGAACAATCCTTCCCGCCCTGTCGCGCTTGAACCGTATCAGTCCTTCTTCGTTCAGGGCTTCAATCAGCAAACCGTCGGCATTGTAATGATACGAAGCACCCGTCTCGTCGTGATGTTCTTCCCGGACTACATTGCCCGTTCCGTCATAAAGGTATTTTGTCCAACGTTCGCCGGGACGAATTACCTGGGTAACACGACCTGCACCGTCGCGGAGGTATTTCCGCTCCATACCGTCGAAGCCCGTTTCCTTAACCACTTGTCCGAGGCCGTCCAAGTCGAAACGATATTCCTCACTCCTTTCGTTGGTTATCTTGCGCAATTGAAGTTCTTTGTCGTAACCAAAATATACGTACCGTCCGTTTTGTTCGCGGACTTTCAACACGCCCATCGGCCCGTAAGTAAAATTCACTTCGTGCAGCTGATCTTTGGCATGGATAAGATTACCCGATGCATCGTAGGAAAAGGCATGGATATTGCCGTCCGGTTCTTCCAAATGCAGCAGATTACCGGATTCATCGTATTGATAATGCGTATAATTCCCTTTCACATCCCTTGAAGAAAGCATATTCCCTAAACGGTCGTATTTCCATTGACGGTAAAGACCGTTTGGATAAGACAACTTTTCCAAATCGTTGTATTTGTTGTACGACAGTTCGTAATTGCGTTTTCGCGAATCGGTAATGGTTTTCAGCAGGGCGCCTTCGTAATAGTAAGTCAAGCATTCCCCATCAGGAGTTGTCCGTTCGATGATCCGGTCAAATTCATCGTATTTCCAAGCAAGGGTTCTTCCGGCTGGGGTTTTTATCCGTATCAAGTTATTGTTGTCGTCGTAGGTGTAATGGGTTGATTCCCCGTTTTCGTTCGTGTATTGGGTGATTTTCCCATTTTCATTGAAGACGGATTTAGTACTCTGTCCTTCGGGATTCACTACGACTTCCAGTTCCTCATTTTCATTATAGACTTGTTGCGTGATGCCGCCATTGGCATCTATGATTTTATAAATCAGATTATTATCATCATAATAATATTCTTCGGTATGTCCTAATCCATTGCGGGTACGGGTCATGCCTTCTTGATATTCTAACCAGTATTCCAATACGCCGCCATCTCCCCATGTATGGATGCAACGCGCGTCATCTCTTTTACCTTTGTACTCCCAGTAGAAACTCATGCCGCTTTGATTGGTCAGTTTAACCATTAGATGACCGTCATATTGGAAGTATTTACTTACATTGAGCGCGTCAACGGTCTCTATCATATTTCCTTGTTTATCATACACATAACGAGCAAAGTCAATCCTTTCATCGTTACAATAAGTAGATATAGTGCGAATATGTCCTTTTACATCTGTGTCAAACAGTAACTTTTGTTCTCGAGAATCGGTAATTTGCAATAAGTTGCCGTAGCTATTATACTTAAATTGTATTCGAAACCCATCCTGAGTAGCAATTTCAGAAAGCATATTGAAACCGTCCTTGTCTTGCTGTCCGTTGAAACGATAGTACAGACCGGAGGAGTCAATCAGGAGGTACCCTTTTTCATCGCATAGCCAATCCAATTGTTCTTCCCTGTCATAACAACTCTCTCCCGGAAGAAGGGCAGGCAAGGTGGTCTCGCGGCCATCAGACAAGCGAATCGTAACCTCTTTATCTTCATCAAGGATACCCATGTTGTAACTGTGCGTCCAATTGAATCCCAAAGGGCCATCGTTTTCAACATTACTGTAATAATAACGTTTCCACACAAATGGGATAGGACCCTGTAGTTCAAAGTCTATATTTTCAGAGAAAACAGAGCCTGTCACTACATCTACAGGTTCTCCTTTACATTTCTTCTTAGGCTTGGGCTTATTCTTATTTTTGCTTCTACCCTTACTATTTCCTTTGCCCTTGCTATTTTTTTTACCTTTACCTTTACCTTTACCTTTACCTTTAGCCTTAGTTTTAGACTTGGGTGTTTTTGTTTTAGGTGGCTTCTTCTTTCCTTTCAATTTCCCTAAACCTTTTAATCCCAGTTTTATACAAAGCTGAAATAAATCAATTGTGGGAGGGCCTCCGACCAATACCGGCATACCTGCCGAAGTGATAATTACTAACATAGAAGTAGGAGCCATCAAAGAAACTTTAGGTTTTGGGGGTTTGCCTTTTCTGAATATAGACGGAATTCCCACTATATTACATGATAGCGCCGGATGAAACTGGGTAGAACATGGACTGCCATCGGCCAATACAGTTGCGCTACCCATCCACATTTCTGAGGAAGCCATAGGAGAAACCGTTGGTAAAGCATGAAAGATAATCCCCGGCAAATGTTGTATTGAGATGCCTGCATTGGCGATCCACTGTCCATGTACTTTCACGGTTGGAGCCATGCCTTTGATTAATGCCGCACCAATACCGGCCAACGAAGAAACAAATGATGCGGGTGAATCTTCCGAAGGTGGTGGTGGAGATGGTATCTGAGACGCTATGGCAGCCATAATGGCGCCCATTATATCGTACACTATACCAATGTGAGGAACCGGAAATACAGGAGAAGGAGGTAAAACCGTGGGATGAAAATCAATGCCTATAGCCAGATCATAAAATTTTGCAACAGGCATCCCAGGCAAGGAAGGCAAGAGTTTTTTTGCCAAATTTTTCTGTAGATTGTCTAACTTGCTTTTTCCTTCAGTAAATATTTGTGCAATAGTTGTTTTTGCAGTTTCCTCCTTAACTGTTTCAGCGCTTTCATGTATAATTTTAGCGCCTACTGACTTTACTGCTCTATTTATATTTTTCATAACTTCTTTTAAATCTTTCTAAGGATTAGCAAATCCTTATTTTTTATTATAGGCGCAATCCACCCCTCTTCACTTTTAATTTATCATTTATTGTTATTTTCATATCTCCGGGTGGTTCGAAAACAAAATTGATCTCATGGTAATATATCCCCGCATAACGACCTTTTGTAGTGACAGGGCTTCCCTTGGGCCTGCCGTCCATCGTGAATTCATAGAGCGGCTGTTTCCGATCGGCTGAAAATCTAATTACGAACTGTTCTATGCCGGCATATTTCATATTCAAGGAATCTATTTTACTTATCGCTTGTTTACATATGGTCGCAATTTTTGAGAAATCATAATCATCAATCGAAATTCCTGATTTTACAGAATTTGCGATTTCTTCATTTTTCATTGTTTCCCAAGTAGATAAATCAAGAATAATCCTTTTTTGACCATTTTCTCCCGGATGCGTATAGGAAATAAGGATACTTCCCATTACACTCAAGGATCTCTGATCGGCTGAGACAAACCGAATTTCGTTAATAAGTGTACCTTGTTTAAAGTGACCTTTTATTTTCGTCTGTAGTTTCATTAGTTGTGATTTTTGAGTAATATTTACTCCCAACCAGCTATCACAAGATAGTAGCAACAAAGAAAACAAAACGGTAGCGGTTATAAAGTTCATTATTTTATACATAATCTCAAAAATTTAACTAAAAATGGAAGATTTGCGACGTTCTTTAACTTTACTCATTTCTTCCGTTTCTACCAAATCTTTCCAATCATTGCCCAACCAGTCGCTCAATTGCTTTTCCAAAATCTTCATATCACTTTGTCCACGGCATTTATTTCCTAAATACAGTGCTAATGCCGCTGCTTGCAAAAAAGTAGATTGCCTTCTTGTGTCTATATCCAGATGGCTTCCGGAAACCAATGCTAACAGTGTTGTTTCAAAAGCGGTATTAATCTCTCCTAATTCATAATACAAGGTGCCGGATAAACGATAGCCTTCCATCGCATAAAAAACATCAATCCTATCCGCAGCTTCTTCCGCCAATTTAGTATATACTTCAATGGCTTCTCGCCGATGTTTTCGCCCAGCCAAAACAGCTCCTTTTAACAAAGTAGCGGCCTTCCAAATAGGATAACCGGTAGGGTCATTATTTTTTATGGCTTCTTCACTTCGGATAATGGCTTCTTCTGCATATTTTTTACATTGATCTTGATTGTTTATTGAATAATATGCATGGGAAGTAATCATAAGCGCTGAAATCAAAGCAGATACACTACCCATTTCTTTGGATAATGACAATAATTTTGCGGTTTCCCTATCCATTACTCCATTGTTTTTTTTAAGGGAGCAATCCATTACCTCTCGAATTTGTTTTCGAAAACGATTTTCAACTCCTACTGTGTCATAGTTATTGCTATCCTTATCCATATCGTTTTTGATAGCTTCTATCATATTAAGTTCCGGCTCTAACAATATGATTTGGGAAGAAGGACGAAGTTTCACTTTTCGATGTTCAGCATAGTCTATCGTTACTAACCGGATACCTTTAGGAACTCCATCTTTTAATACGGTGGAGAACCAATCCGTAAGTTTCGGAGCATCAACTCGTGTGGGTGGAAAATAAATACAAAAACGCTCTTCTTCAATTCCTTCAATACAAGATTTGAAACGAAGCAATTCTTTCCATAAGTTGGCAGCAGTGGCTTCTTGATTTGTATCAGGAAAGTATGATTTGAGCAATAAACCTTCATTCTTGAGCGCTAACATAATGTCCGTTGAAGGCTCAACTTTTTCGGTAAACCATTCGATGTATTCCTCCCATAAAGACTTTTCAAAGACGCTGTCATCGCCTTTATAGGGCGTTTCAAAACGAAAAAAGATATCTCCAAATATACCTAAAGGCGAACGTTCTACTTCCATAAATTTGTCAAGAATATCAATGTCAGGATATTGTGCTACCCAAATAGCCAAACGCCAATCCGCATTGGAATCCACTTCCGCCCAATAATCTTGTACTTTATAATATTCCTGTGCTATAGATGCTGATGATCCCATATATTATGAATTAATTTTAACTAATCCCCCTGTAATATCTACATTAGCTGTTCCATCCACTGTTATTTTCGCACTTTCTATATTAACCTCTGATGTCCCTGAGACAGAGGTAATATTTGTTGCGTCAATATCCAATTTTCCTCCTTCCATTTTTCCTTCTGCTCCCTGTGAAGTGGCCGAAAAAGAAACTGAACCGCTTTGCATCGTACTATTTGTTGAACCATTAATCGTAATATTTACACCTGTAATATCAATCGAACCGTCTTTTTTCAATAAAATAGACGATTGCCCACTGGTTAAAAGAATACTCAAATCAGCATTGACTACAATATTTTTTTCTCCATCTAAGGTAATTGTACTGTCTGCACCATGTTTATCCTTAATCATGACATTCCCCTTATCGTCATCCAAAGTAACCGTCGAACCGCTCCTGGTGGTGATGCTCTTGGTCTTATTCCCATCGCCGCCGCCTGCACCGGTTTTTTCTGAGAAAAGACTGCCGGTCACGTAAGGTCGGCTGGGGTCGCCGTACTCGAAGCCCAGCATCACAAGGTCGCCGTCTTCGGGGATGGTCACCATTCCCCTGTTAGTGGGCACCTTATCGCTCTTGCCGGCGTCATTTGTAGAAATACGGGTCCAGTTGGTTGTCTTGTTTTTTAGCTT
>JAITNQ010000299.1 GCA_031290435.1 Candidatus Symbiothrix sp.
GTTGTAATGGCATTCAATGATACGTTCCTGTCTTGTGCAGTTGCATAACTTGCTACCAATAGCATAATTGCTACTAAATAAAAACTTTTTGTCTTCATAATACATACTATTTTAAATGAATAAATGAATAAATGAATAAATTAAAAAACAACTAATTTCTTATTGACCGGATTTTTAGCGCCGGTTAATTTGATAATATAATTTCCTGCGGGGCAGGTGGAGAGAGAGATTTCTATCTTTGTGTCATTTGGAGAGATCGGTTTTCTGAAAAGTTGATTACCTTCCATGTTATATATTTCCAAACCGGAAAACTTTCCGGCTTCAAATCCGACAGTCGCCTGATTTTTAGCGGGATTCGGATAGATAGTGATTGCGTTTTCCCGACTTTCCGGTTGAGAGATAGCGCTGTAATTTACGTCCGTGTACAGGTTTGTCACACTGCTTCCGGTATAATCTCCGGTGGGTAATGCGACGGTTACGGTGGTAGAAGCGCCTGAATGGATAGCGTTAGTACCGTTCAATTGTTTGTTGAATGTGAGCGAAACGGATGTCGCTGTCTCGGTATATTTGGGATCGGCTACCGATAGTTGATAGTTTGCACCTTCCTGTTCAATCAAAACCAGGACCGGTTTGTCGGATGCTACCGTCAGCCCGTTTCCAAGATCGACACTTGCTGCGGAATGGAATACGATACCGGTTTTACCGATCATGTTATTCCGCACCGCTTGCACAACATTGTCATTGCGCACTGTCACATAACCGTGATTTTGTGCATATTGCTGAAAAACTTCCAAGGTTTGGTCGGGTGCAACTATGTACTGGTATTGACCTCCGGTTGGTGACGAACCATGCGATATGGCAACATTGAAAACAAAAACTCTCACTAAGGAAGCGCTGCCGGTGCCGTTTATTAACGACCAACTGCCTTGTTGCCGTTGGTTTTTCACGGTTATCTCGGCATTTTCAGGGAAAATATACCCTACCTTGTCGTGATGTACCCAACGCAAATCCGTGTAATTAATGCTGCTGCTGTTGCCTATCGTTTCGGTAACGCCGCCGTGCGAGACGGTAACGTCGGCGTTCAACACACACTGGTTTACGGAAGTGGCTACTTCTACCGCTTTGTTCAGTCGAATATCGGCGCCCAGGCACACCATGGCATCTCCCAGCATGAAATAAGCTTTGCAGGCATTCAAATTTTTATAATTATGTTCATAAGCCATGATGCCGGAAGTTCCGCTGCTTACGCCGCCTCCGAAGGAGTTGGTGCCAATCAGATAGCTGTCGGCCGTCATGGTTGCGGCTGCGCTTTCCTGAGCCGATGTCGTTCCGGGTATTTTAGTCCAGTCCCACATAGGATAGATACCTGTATATTCCGTGCCGGAAGTCAGGATATTGGTCGCCCCCAACGGAAGATTGTAACCCAGGAGATTTTCCTGATTCAGGCACTCCGTACCATAAGTTCGGGCGGATATGATTTTTGCCGAGAGATAATAGTTGGCGCCGTGATGGGTCATGATATCCGATTTCCAGAAATGTTTATTGCCTGTGGCGGGGAAGGCGGCTTTTCCGATATGGTTTTTCCATGCCTGATAATCGGCGGCTTTTTCAGGATCGGCTGCGATCATCCTGTCCAGTACGGTAGATGATATGTTGCCGCCTGTTCCGCTACGGGAAATATTTCTGCCTAACGTACCGAAATCCATCGTGGAACGATAACCCAGCAAGCGATGTCCATTCAGGAGCATATTCCGGAAAATTTCCATTTTGGCAGGCGTATAAATCGTTGAAAATAAAGTTCCGGCAGACAGTTCCATAGAAGCCGATATATAATCGGTAATAGACAGTCCGTATCCGCCCGAATAGATTTGGGCATGGTGCTGATGAAAACTGCCGTCTATTTTGATACCTTCAATGCCTTGTACGGAAGCTATCGTCAAGGTGTTGGACATGGCGTTGAACGATTTGAGCGTCAAGTCATAATCATTTTCCGCGCATCCCTTGTAAGTAACAATTTCTGCGCACCAGGCCAGGTTTTGACCTTCTACCGAAGTCTTGTCCGTCAAGTCCCGCAGATATGCCGTTATATCCGCAAGGGTATTATAGTCTGAATATCCTTTCAGCAGCAATGCGGGAATCATGTATTTTTGCGGATCGCCAATGTCGGTGTACCACCAGTTATCGTCGGCTATCGGATTTTTGGTCTTGTAGAACCTCAATCCTTTTTCGATTTTTTCCTGCATATCCGCACTTTCGTACCAGATGCTGGCAGACGAACGGAAAGCAACGGCCATTACAATCAGATTGCTGAGATGCGTAGCCGGCGCCCAGGTTCCCAACGAAATTTTGTCGTTGTAATCAATATTACTCCAACTTCCGTCCGATTGCATGGAATTGAAATAAGCCGTTGGGTTCGTGTCGGTGGTATATTTGTTATTCGTTAGAATCTTGGCAACCAATCTGGCAACGATGCTGTCTATAGCCACCTGCTTGTCCGGATCAATGGGAGGCGGCTGATAAGTATCCGTATTCTCCACACCGAAAACTTCAAATTCCATCAAACGATAATGATCGCCGGTATACGGGCTTGTATTGTTTCTTCCTCTGGTCTGGATGCCGACGTATCGGACGGTAACATCCAAATCATCGAACGTATCGGTCATCGGTCCCTGTCCAGGTTCGTGCGAAGTCGTTTCTTTCACCGCCGCCGCCATGTTGCTTGTCGTGATCAATTGTTCCGAGTAAAGAATATCCAGCGTAGTAGCGAAATAATTTCCGTCCCATTTCAGTACAATTTTCGAAATATCATATCGGGCGCCCAGGTCAACGATCAAAATCTGTCTATATCCGGAAGCTGCTGTCGATTGCCAGTAGGTTGTTGCGTTCCCGTCAGTCGCATTGCCGGGAGCGCTTCCGCTTTCCGTGGCGCCGTAAAGAACCGTTGCGGATTTGTTCAGCGCTATATTGGCCGGTTCTTCGCCCTGCACGCAGAAAGGCAGCAAGGCGAAGATTAAACCCGCAATCCATAAGCGATTGGTCATGTTTGATTTCATTATTTTGTCATATCGAATGTTGATGGATTTTTAATCATTAAAAGTAACCGGGATTCTGTTCTTCTTCGTTCGTTCCCCTTGGATTCAAGCGGTCGATATGATTTTGCGGTATCGGGCGCAGTTTGTGATATTCTCTGATGTTTGGAGCAGCGTCCGGATTGTGCTTGGAGACGTATTCATACAACTTCTCGTAGCGCACCAAATCCTCCCAGCGCATATATTCGCCCAGCAATTCGCGGCCTCTTTCGTCCAATATGAAATCAACAAAATTCGTTTTCAAATCGTTTGCCTTTACTTCAATCAGCGGATAGGTAGAGTTTTTATCATTTACAGCACCCCCTTCTTCTACCCAATATTGCGACATTTTGGTCTCGCCCTCTTTCCATGAAGCGCGTTGCCTGATTACGTTGATATAGGTAGCCGCCAACTCGAAATCGCCCTTGCGACCTGCGGCTTCGGCAGCGAGCAGATAAGTCTCACCCAAACGCATACGCACCCATTCGCGCGAACCGCCGGTATCATTCATAGCTGCTCTTTTATTGTCGATATACTTCAAAAGCGGCGGATAATAGGTGTTGTTACTGTTCGGAGCATCTTTATTCCACTGCGTATAAGTGTAAAGATATGTTCTGTCGGTGCGAGGCGGATTCAGACTGTAATAGATAGCCGTGTCTCCAATAGCCAACGTAGCGGTAGCCCTGTTACAATAGAATACCCACTTAAAACTCTTGTAGAAACGGGCGTCGTTCTTTCTGTCGAACAGCTCAAAAAAGGTACGGTTGGTCGCTCGGTGGAATCGATAAGGTCTGCCGTTCTCAATATCACGAACCATGCCGGGCTTGTTTTCATACATCGCAGTCCAGTACAAGTGTGACAGATTTCCGCTTCCATTGTAAATCAGGTTGGTGGTGAACTGTATGGAGAAGATAACTTCCTTATTCCCCATATTATCCATACTCCACAGATTGGAGAAGTTATCCAGCAAAGCGTATTTCCCGCTGTTAATCACTGACTGTGCATAGTACAGAGCGCTGTCGGCGTCGGTAGCCTTTTGTCCACGGTCGTCGGTTACGGCGCTACAACGGGTCAGATAGGCTTTCGATAAGAGATGAGCCGCCGCATACTTTGTCGCTTTGCCGGTAGCGGAAGGCGTTTCGGGCAGGTTGGCTTCAGCAATTCTTAAATCGGCAATAATCAATTGATAAACTTCGGCTACCGAGGCGCGTTTGAAGCTGGTACGCGCTTCGTGAACCGCTTCCGTTACCAAAGGTATTTTACCGAATTGCTGAACGAGGTCGAAATAATAGTAAGCTCTCAAGAAGGACATTTCGCCGAAAGCAACTTTGCGCTCGCTATCCGTCATGTCGGTATTATCAAGCGCCTGCAACACTTCGTTGGTAACATTGATGCCTTTGTAACAGTTCTCCCAATAACCGTAGAAATTAGACATGGTTGAATTTAATCCTGCGCCGTAGGTATTAATCGCATAACCTAAAGCTCCGTCGGCGCCTGAGATTAAGTCGTTCCCAAGTTCGGTGAACAGATTGACGTACTCACCGCCTAAGCCGTATCGCATATAGCTGTAAACGGCGTCCTTTGCCGCTTCCACGCCTTGACGGGTAGAATAAAAGTCGGCGGTTATACGAGGTATTTCCTTTTCTTCCAAAAAGCTGTCGCATCCGGCTATCACTAAAAAGAAAGCTGCAATGACTAACATTCGGGCAGCCTGTATCAAGTTATATATTTTCATCTTGTTTATTATATTAGATTGATTAGAAATTTAAATTGACTCCCAAAAGCCATGTAGATATGCTGGGTGAAGCATACGAGCGGGCAGTACCCGAACCGAGCGCTGTAGTTGCTCCTTCCGGATCTACGCCTGTGAAGTTCGTAAAGACGAAGGGATTCTGCGCCGTAACGTAAAAGCGGCAATTGCTGATATAGGCTTTACTAAGCAACTTATTGGGCAAGCTATAGCCTAAGGTTATGGTCTTGATGCGCAAGAAATCCGACTTCTCGTAATATAGCGCCGACTCATAATCAATGTTATCCTGCAAGCGATTCGGCTGCGGGTAGGCATTGGTTGGATTACTTGCCGTCCAATAATCTAACTTGACGCTATTGTTTCTGTAAGATTGATGGTCAATACGCGTACCGTTCAGCAACATGCCTCCCGCCGTACCGTAAACGATAAGGTTCAGGTCGAAATCTTTGTAATTTAGCGTATTGCTCAAACTAAAGATATGAGACGGGTTTTTATGACCCAGTAAAAGCCGGTCGTCGTCAGCCGTAATCTTATAGTCGCCATTCACGTCAAGCAGTTTGATAGTACCCGGAGCGAAACGATGACCATTGGCATTGTACTTTGCCATTTCCGCCTGGTCTTCGGGCGTATCCTGCCAGATACCTGTCTTCTTGTAATCGTAGAATACATTGATAGCCTCGCCGATAAACCAGCTATTACCTATATCGTCCACCTTTCCGTTGTAAAGTTCTACAATTTCTTCCTTGTTAGTGGAGTACATAATGTCTGTTGACCATGCGAAATCTTTTGTCTTCACATTGACGGACGACAGGCTGATTTCCAATCCCTTGTTCTTGGTTTTGCCGACGTTGGTCAATACGCTGGAATAGCCCGACGCAGCCGGTAGTTGCCTGTTCAGCAACAAATCGCTGGTGTTTTGCATATAGCCTTCAACGGATCCGTTCAAGCGTCCGCCAAAGAAGCCAAAGTCAAGCCCGATATTCCATTGAGCGGTCGTTTCCCATGTCAAACTCTTGTCGGGAAGCGAACTTGGCGCATAACCAATCACGTAAGACGTTCCGTAATTATAGTATTTCTTAGCCAGAAGCCCTTTGGTTTGATAGGGACTGATAGCAGCATTGGCTGTGACGCCATATCCCAGGCGCAACTTCAGGTTATTCAGTTGTTGGAAATTACGCAGAAAAGATTCTTCGTTTATTCTCCATGCGAGTGCAAAAGCTGGGAAAGAAACCCATTTGTGCCCCTCTGCCAAGCGTGAAGAACCGTCATAACGCATCGAAACCGTAGCATAATAGCGACTGTTGAAGTTGTAATTCAGCCTGCCCATGAAGGAAGCCAAGCTCCACACCTGATTATTGCTGTCATAAGCCGTAATTTCCAAAGCCGAAGCGATGTCGTTGAAAAGCAGTTCGTCGGAGGGAAGGTTTTGTACGGTGGCGCTCAGGCTTTCCGCTCTGTTGCGTTGAACAGATTGCAAAAGCGTTGCCCCAAACGAATGTTTGCCTATCTGCTTGTCGTAGTACAACAGGTTCTCGTTGGTATAAGCAAATGTTTGGGCTGTGGAATTTTGTGCTCTGTTGAGTGTGTTTGTACGCGCCAGCGCGGAAGCAAACGAATAATCTTGCCTGGAATGGAAGTCGATGCCCACATTCGTACGGAAACGCAATCCGTCGAGCGGAAGTTTGACTTCTCCATAGTAGCTGCCCAGGAAACGATGTACTTTGTAAGGATTAACCACCGCTCCGGGCGCTAAGTATTGCAAGGGATTCCACCATTGCGTATCGACTCCCGAAGTACATTCGGTCAGGTTTCCTTCATCGTCGTAGAGGCGTCCGAGCGGATTGACGCGCCAGCTATCCTGAAAGGCCGTTCCGCGATGTTGCAGCGAATTGGAATAGTGCGATTGTCCGCCGATTTTGAGCCAGGAGGTAGCCTCAGTATCAATGCTTAACTTAACCGAATAACGTTGATAGTCTTGATTCTTGTATATCCCTTCTGCCCGGTAATAGGTAGCGCCGAAGGCATACTGTGATTTGTCGTTTCCGCCACTGACATTCAACTGATGGTCTGTAACCATACCCGTGCGTTCTACCTCTTCCCACCATAAAGCGCCGGAACGAACCTTGGACGGGTCGTAATTGCCGTTTGCATCGTAAGCCATTGCAATGGATTGCCAAGTGTAGTCGTCGCCAATAAATGAAGACAGGGTCTTGTCAAGCTCCATATTGGGTACATCGGAGGCATATTGACCGGCGCCGCGATAAGACTCGCGCACATATTCGGCGTATTCGGCGCCGTTCATCAACTCAAGTTTGTTTTGAATGGTCGTCGCTCCGTAGTAACCGTTGTAAGTCACTTGTGCTTTGCCGCTCTTTCCCCTTTTTGTGGTTATCAAGATAACGCCATTCGCGCCTCTCGAACCATATATAGCTGTCGCCGACGCATCTTTCAACACTTCGATAGATTCAATGTCGCCCGGAGAAAACAGGTTGGGAGCCATAGAAATAGGTATCCCATCAACTACATAAAGCGGGTCGTTGCTGGCATTAATAGAACGTGTGCCGCGGATAAGGATAGAAGGAGTAGCGCCCGGCGTCCAGCTGCTATTCGATACCAATACGCCGGCGACTTTCCCCTGTATCGCTTCTGCCGCCGAAACCACAGGGCTTTCGATAATCTTCTTGGCGCTGACTGAGCCTACGGAACCGGTTAAATCGCGTTTCTTCACCGTTCCGTATCCGACGACGACAACCTCGTCCAACTGCTCGGTATCCTCCGTAAGCGTTACTTTTACCGGTTGACCGGCGATTACTTGAATCGTTTCCGTTCTGTAACCCAAATAAGAGACTTCGAGCGTAGTCGCTTCGGAGGAAACATTGAATGTGAACTTACCGTCCACATCGGTAACAGAACCGTTCGTCGTCCCCTTTTCCTTCACTGAAGCGCCAATAACCGGTTCGCCATTAGCCTCCGTAACAGTCCCTGAAACCTTATACCCCGGTTGTTGACTGACGGTTGCCGAAACATCAACCGCGGTAAACAGGCACAAAGAAAAAAGCAGTATCGCCCACCGCCGATTTCTTTTTAATCTGTGCCACACCTGTCCAAAAAATGATTGTTGCAATTGTTGCATAATTTTATTGATTTAAATTACAAAGATAAAAATATCTTCGACACAAATATAGGCAAGATGTATGAAACAGACCGTGCTCATTTCCGCCAAAGATGACCTTATTTCTGCATTGGCGAAGGAAGAGGCGTTTTTGTCGGTAATGAACATAAGACATCATACATTCATTCGATATGACGGGGGTGTGCTTGTGGCTGACGGGGCGTAAGTGACAAGCTTTGAAAAAGTTTAAGAATGAAAACGGTAATGTTCGTTTTATTTTTGTAACTTTGCTTGATGATTAACACACAATTATGAAGAAGATACATATTGCGCTTTTGTTTTTGCTGTCGGCTGTCGACTCGTTTCCGGCAACCGGATTTCGTAATATCAACGAGATATACGGGATTTCAATGCGCGAAACTTCTTCGGTCTGCAAGTATGAAAACGGCTTTATCTGGACTGCTTCCAAGACCGGCGTTCTGAGGATTGCCGGAGATGATTACCGATTATACAAACTTGATTTTCAAAATAAGGATGTTCTGAATGTAAAATTAGTTTACAGAGACGAATTTTTTCTTGCCTACACCAACAACTGCCAGGTTTTTATTTATAACCGGATTTACGACCGCTTTGAACTGCTTTTTAATCTGAGCGCCGACCTTAATACACGTCGTCTGGCTGCATATTCCGCATTCATCGACAACAATGGCAATTTCTGGCTGTCTACCAATATGGGACTTTTTCTATACAGTAACGGAAAATACAATAACGGAAAATGCACCCAAATAAACGATTTTCTTCCGGAAATAACGCGGATAACGGGATTTGATGATGACAACATGCTCTTTATCTGTGGCGACAGTATTTGTCTGATGAATATCAACAGCCATAATATAACCGCTCTCTACAGGCACAATGGCTCTTTTGATTTTCGGGTTTACTCCATGTACTACGATTCGGATAAACAAAATCTCTGGATTGGGACACGCTCCGACGGTATCTTTCAGTACGATTTCATTAACCGCACATTTTCCAAAATCACCGTTCCGTCCTTTCCGCGGCTGCCGGTTTATGCAATTACTCGCGTTACGGATTCGACCGTCATGGTCGGAATCGACGGACAGGGCATCTGGGAGCTTGATAATAGCGGCTGCAGAGCGCTCAATATTTACAAGGAAGACACAGATGATATTTACTCTCTTCGTGGCGACGGCGTGCTCGATGTCTTTTTCGATTCCGAAGATAAACGGCTTTGGGTTTGTACCTACAGCGGCGGTTTATCGTTCTGCGACATGATTTCTTCGCCCGTAACCCAATTAACTCACCAGGTAAACAACAGCAATTCACTAATAAATAATAATATCAATCAGATAATTGAAGACAGCGACGGCAATATATGGTTCGCAACAGCCAACGGTATCAGCCGATGGAATGTCGCTACAGGTATCTGGAATACATTCCGGCAGAACAATCTTACCGAGGCTCAAGCCTTCCTCTCCTTATGTGAAGACGACCGGAAAAGGATTTGGGCAGGCACTTATTCATCAGGAGTCTATCTGATAGACGAACTGACGGGACGCTTGCTGAAGCATTATTCAAAAGAGAATCAAGACAGTTCGGGATTTGATTGCAACTATGTTTTCGACATCATCAAGGATTGTAACGGCGATATCTGGCTCGGAGGAGTGATGGACGGCGTGTTTCATTATGACATGCAGGACAATCTATTTGAACCGTATCCGAAAATACCCCTCTACGTTCTGGCAGAACAGTCCGAAAACAAGATACTGGCAGCCTGTACCTATGGTTTGAGCGTCATAGACAAGCAAACGGGGGAGGTTCAAATATTGATAGACGGATACCTTGTGCAGGACATTCTGTTCATGGACAGCATCGTTTGGATGTGTACCATGGGAAGCGGGCTTGTAAAGTATAATATCGAAAAACACACAACCGAAGCCTTCACAGCCGCAAACGGACTTCCTTCCGATTATATCAACAGCATCATGCCGGTCGACGGTTCCCTCTGGCTTGGTACTGAAAACGGGCTATGCCGCTTCAATCCGTCCGATTACACTGTGGTCGATTTTTCAACCGAACTGCCGAACGTATCCTACAACCGCAATGCCTGCTGCCGACTTCGGAACGGACAGCTGGCGTGGGGAACGAGCGGCGGCGCGATAATTTTCGACCCCGCTGCGCTGCAGAAGTCACATACTTCGAGCGGAAGGATTTTTGTGCAGGACATCCTTGTTTCGGGGCGTTCAATCCGCGAAAATCTGAATATTCCCATAGACAGTTTGCATGAAATTACCTTAAAATACAATCAAAACAATCTTACAGTCGAAATGCTTCCTCTGGGAACGTCGACTGCCAATATAAAATTCTCATGGATAATGGAAGGTCTCAATTCCGAGTACGGTCATCACTCCGATTTCAGGAAACTGACATACTCCAATATTCCTGCCGGCAGTTATGTTCTAAAGATAAAAATGTATGACAATTCGTCGTCCGAATGTATTTCGGAACGCAGGATAAGAGTCCTGATTAGACCTCCTTTCTGGGCGACGTGGTGGTTCAGGACGTTGTTTGCCGCCTTTATTGCCATAATTGTCTGGCTTTCGCTTCGTTTTCATATCAACCGGCTCAAGCATCGTCATACAATAGAAAAAGTACATTTTTTTGCTAACATGGCGCACGAAATCCGCACAGCATTGACCCTGATTAAACTGCTTGTCGAAGAGTTATGCCGAAAAGACTTTCCGGAAGAAGACAAATATTACCTCAACATGGCGTCCGAGCAGACAAAACGACTTGCCTCAACCGTAACTCATCTGCTCGATTTTCAAAAAGCAGACGTAGGGAAAGCACAATTGAAGCTGACAGACATCAATTTGCCCGAACTGATAAAACATCGCCTGATGATGTTTGAATCGTTTGCAACAAGCAAAAACATCAAACTTGATTTTGCTGCCCAACCGACCGAATACCATTCGGCAATAGATGAATCAAAAATCGAAATCGTAATCGACAATCTTGTCTCCAATGCCATAAAATACTCCAATTCGAGCGGTAATGTTGAAGTGAGATTCACGGGAGATGAAAAAAGATGGATGCTACAGGTCAGAGACTGCGGCATCGGCATCAGTCGCAAGTCGCAAAAGAAGCTCTTCCGCGAGTTTTACCGCAGCGAAAATGCCATCAATTCAAACATACCCGGTTCGGGGATAGGACTTGTTCTGGCGAAAAACTATATCTCGGCGCATGGCGGTACAATTCGCTGCACGAGCCGCAAGAACGAAGGCTCTACGTTTGTTGTTTCACTGCCTTTGAGGGAGATAAAAACTTCCGCTGTCGAGAACGAGCCTGACGAAGCGACATTGCCGAAAGAGATTTTAGCCAAGAAAATGCGTCTGCTGATTGTGGAAGACAGTCCCGATTTGCTACAATTCATGCACCATTCGCTCAAGAAGGAATTTATCGTCATTACAGCCCGCGACGGCGCCGAGGCTTGGGAAATGATCGGCAAACAGGCGCCGGATATTGTTGTTTCGGATGTGCTGATGCCTAATCTTGACGGATTCGAGCTTTGCCGCCTTATTAAAACTACATTTGAGACCTCGCATATCCCTGTTGTGCTGATAACTGCGCTTACCGACAGGGTTGACCAGTTATACGGTCTGGGCTTGGGAGCCGATAATTACCTTACCAAACCTTTCGACATTGAATTAGTAAAGCAGCGCATCATTTCTATCATTCACAACCGTCAAATTGTAAGAGACAAAGCATTGAAACTGATAGGAGAGAACGACAATGAAACACTGTTTACAAATGAATTGAACGACATGTTCATAAAAAAAGCGGTGGAAACGGTTCGCACAAACATGAAAAACACAGAGTTCGGAAAAGATGATTTTGCTTCGGCGCTGAACGTCAGTCCGTCACTGCTTTACAAAAAGCTCAAATCGCTGACCGACCATTCGCCTGTTGACTTTATCCGCTCTATCAGGCTCAATTATGCCCTCAATCTGCTTCAATCGGGCAAATACACCGTCACGGAAGTAGCCGACCTTTGCGGCTTCTCCGACCTCGCCTACTTCGGAAAAGCCTTCCGTAAATACTTCGGAAAACGACCGTCGGAGGTATAAAGCAAATCTTTATCCGAAATTACTATTTTTATATCTAAAATTACTATTCGTTTAAACGGGATATTTATACTTTTATGATGATTTTTAAAACTTTTTATCATGAAAAACATATATCTAATTTTAATGTTGAGCGCTGTTGTCTTCAGCGCATCAGCACAAAGACGTACAAACTTCGACTTCGACTGGAAGTTTATCGTAGCCGATTCGTCCGACTTTGCCAAAACAGATTTTGCAGACACACAATGGGAGGATGTTCAACTGCCGCACGACTGGAATATCGGTATGAAATTCGATTTCAGGGCAGGAGGCTCTGCCGCTTTTCTGCCGGAGAGCATCGGCTGGTACCGTAAAAGTTTTAAAGCCCCGAACAGCTATGCAGGCAAACAGGTTTCCATACTTTTCGACGGCATTTTTCATCAAAGCGACGTCTATATCAACGGAAAGCATCTCGGCTTTCGTCCTTATGGCTTTTGCAGCGTTGAATACGATTTGACCCCTTACCTGAATATCGGTAAGGAAAACGTTATTGCGGTAAGAGTAAACTGTACAGGCGAGCGTCCGCGCTGGTATTCCGGTTCGGGCATTTACCGCCATGCATGGATTCAGACAGTCAATCCCGTACATGTTGCAACTTACGGCACGGCAATTACCACGCCCGAAGTATCCGACGATAAAGCCGCTGTTCAGATTATCACTACGATAAAAAACACGACGGATAAGCAACAAATCGTCAGCGTTTCACAGCGAATCATTGATGCAAACGGCAAACAAATCGGCAAGAGCGTTAAGGAAAAGACCACCGTTGATGCCGATTCCGGGACAGACGTCAAGCAAATGCTCACTTTGGCGAACCCCAATATCTGGGACGTAGATAGCCCCAATCTCTATTCGATGGAAACAACCGTCAGCGCAGGAGGCAAAGCAGACGTTTACACTACAAATTTCGGAGTGCGGACATTTGCTTTCGATGCCGACAAAGGCTTCTCGCTTAATGGCAGACGATTGAAACTAAAGGGAATGTGTCTTCATCAGGATGCCGGAAGCATGGGTGTAGCCGTCCCTGACCGTTCATACGAGCGTCGTCTGGAAATAATAAAAGAATATGGATGCAATGCGGTACGTTGCGCTCATAATCAGCCATCGCCGGAATTTCTTGATATGTGCGACCGCATGGGCTTTATTGTCATTGACGAAGCCTTCGACAAGTGGAAATCCGGCTATTATGCAAAGTATTTCGATGAATGGTGGCAAAGGGATATATCGGATATGATACTTCGAGACCGCAATCACCCGTCGATTGTGGTATGGAGCATCGGCAACGAAGTGCAGGAAGCATGGGACCAAACAGACGCGGGCGTAGAACGGGCAAGGATGATGCAGGACTTTGTTCACAAACTGGAACCGAGCCGTCCCGCGCTGCTTTCGGCGCAAAACAATCATCAGGCAAAGTTTTCGGGCGTAACGGATGTCGTTGGTTACAATTACCTGGAAGCACGCATGTTGAGCGACCATAAGACATATCCCGAACGTCGCTTTATCATAACCGAAGAGCTGCCCTATTACAGCGGCGAACAAGGCAATATCCGCAGTTACAGCACAAACAATCCATGGAATATTATAGCAGAGCACGATTTTATAGCAGGCGGTTTCATCTGGTCGGGAGTCGATTATCTTGGTGAATCAGACTGGCCAAGCAAGGGATGGCCTAACGGACTGTTCGATATTTGTATGTTTGAAAAGCCGCGTGCAGCATTCCATCGCGCAATGTGGAACGAAGAACCTGTTGTGCGAATAGCAGTCAAAGACCAGTCGCTCGATATAGAAGCAGGGCATGACTTGTGGCAATGGCCCCGCATCGCTGCGCACTGGAACTTTCCGCAGAATTACAGGGGGCTGATAATGGAAGTTTTAACAACCACAAACTGTGAAACGGTTGAACTGTATCAGAACAACCGTCTGATGGGACGCCATAATACTGCCGATTTTCCCAATCATACCATCGTCTGGAATGTGCCCTACAATCCCGGCAGGCTGACGGCAAAGGCGTACAATGACGGCAAGGAAGTAGCTCAATACACGCTGACTACGTCAAAAAGCGCCCATCATCCGGCTCTGACTGCCGACCGCAGTATTATCAAAGCCGATGGTCAGGATTTGTCTCATATAGCGATACGGCTTGAAGACGAGAATGGGAACATGGTTCAAACCGATGATAAAATGCTTACCGTTACCATCGAGGGCGAAGGAAGATTCAGAGGCATTGATAACGCCGAATTGCGCCGTGAAGAACCATTTGGAGGCAACAGTCTGAAAAGCTATTTCGGGCAGGCATTAGTTGTCGTTCAGTCTACCCGCAAAGCCGGAGAAATCAAGGTAAACATCGTCATGGAAGGCTCAGAAGAACCATATACAGTGACAATCACAAGCAAATAATAATTTATTCATCTTAATTTATATACTATGCAAAAACAAATTTATTTACTGACAATGCTATTCCTGTGCGCTTTCATGGCGCATGGACAAGGCAGAAACATTAAAGGGAAGGTACTTTCGGCAGCCGACAACGAGCCGCTCATCGGAGCCTCCGTAGCCGAGAAAGGCACTACCAACGGCGTTATTACCGACATTGACGGCAATTTCAGCCTTACAGTCAAACAGGATGCAACTCTGGTCGTGTCCTATACCGGATTCACGAAGCAGGAAATTACGGTCGGCAATCAGTCAAATTTCACCGTTCTGCTTGACGAAGATATGCAACTGCTCAATGAAGTTGTCGTTATCGGATACGGAACAGCCAAAAAGAGCGATTTAACAGGCTCAATGGCGCGTGCCGACCTCAAGGTCATGGAAAACGCTGCAAATGTAAACGTCCTGCAAACGCTCAAGGGCGTCGTTCCGGGTCTGAATATCGGCGTAGCAACGACTGCCGGCGGCGACCCGGACATCTCTATTCGCGGTCGCAACTCTATCTCAGGAGCGCAAAGTCCGCTGATAGTGCTCGACGGCATCATCTATCGAGGCGCTTTCACCGACATTAATCCGGCCGATATCCAGTCGATAGATGTGCTGAAAGACGCAAGTAGCGCCGCTATTTACGGCTCGCAGGGCGCTAACGGAGTGCTCCTCATCACTACCAAAAATGCTACCAAGATGACAAAGCCCGTCATTGAATACAGTGGTCAGTTGACAACCCAAAGCCTTATAAACAGCAAGCTGCGACCTCTAAGTAGCGATGAATACGTACAGTTGCTCAAGGACTGCTTCATCGAAGAAAGCCGTACGGGCGCCGACCTGATGCAGCAAAATCCAAATTTCGATGTAACTCTTAAATTCCGTGACCCAAGCGCTACCGACGGCTATATGAACGGTTTGAATGTCAGTTGGTGGGATTTGCTTTCAGACCCCAATCCCTATATTCAGAATCACAATTTGAGCGTGCGCGGAAAGAACGAACTGTCTTCTTATTTTATCTCTTTCGGATACACCGACCAGCAAAATATGGTCATCAACGACACCTACAACCGTTACAGTTTTCGTATCAATCTGGATATGAACATCACCGACTGGCTAAAGGCTGGCACGCAATCGTACTACAATATCAGTGACTTTTCGGGTTCAAACGTCGGCTTTAGCAGTCTCGGACAAGTGCCGTCGCTCATATCACCCTACAATGCCGACGGTACGCTCAAGGAACTCTATTATCTCGGCATCCTGAACCCGCTGCTCTCAATGAATAACCCCAATGAAGACGTCCGTAATACTCTGTCCGGAACAATCTTTGCCGAGATAACCATTCCCTGGGTAAAGGGCTTGAGTTATCGTGCCAACTACTCGCGGAACTGGGAGACGTACCGTTTGTACACATTCAATCCATACTCCAACAACGACAACGGAGCAGCGCGAAAGTACAATACAAATGGCTATACAACTACTTTCGACAATATCGTCACTTACAAGCGCGACTTTGGCAAACATTCCGTCAATGCGACTCTCGTTTATGGCGTCGAGCAGCGCTCGTATGAGAATACAAATGCAGAATCATCCTATTTCACCGATATGACGCTTGGATTTAATAAATTGGCTGCCGGACAGGCAAGCTTGAACGTTGTGGCGTCGGACGCATGGAAAGAATCAAGCCTCTACTCGATGGCGCGACTGGTCTATTCATTCAACGACAAGTATATCTTCACCGGAACTGTCCGTCGCGACGGCTTTTCGGGCTTTACGGAGAACAACAAATTCGCTCTCTTTCCGTCTGCCGCTCTTGCATGGCGTATTGGAGAGGAAAGTTTCATCAAGGACAACTATTCGTGGGTGGACAACCTTAAACTGCGCTTCTCTTATGGTCAGGGCGGCAATCGTACTGCCGGTCGCTACTCGTCAATGGCGCAAATGGCTACTACTGCCGACGGTTATCTCTACGGTGACGGCGCAACCGGTCAACTTGCTCAGTATGTTAATACGATGTCGAACAGTAAACTCAAATGGGAAACTACTACTTCTACTAACATCGGTCTGGACTTTTCGTTCCTCAAAGGCGGGATTTTCGGAAACTATGAGTATTATTTTTCCAAGACAAAGGATTTACTCTATAATATTAATATTCCAATCATCAACGGTACTGCCAATTATTCAATTCCGACAAACATCGGCAAATTGCAGAATTACGGGCATGAGTTCAGCATTACAGGCGTGCCTGTTCGCAACCGGGATTTGGTATGGTCTATCACCGGAAATTATTCAATCAACAAGAATAAGGTACTTACAATCATCGGTCAGGATGTCGACGGCGATGGCAAGGAAGATGACCTTATCAATGCCAACATATTCATCGGGAGGTCGCTGAGTCCGATATACGATTATAACATAACCGGAATGTGGCAGGTATCGGATTACAATGCCGGAATAATTCCGAACGGTTTCACTTATGGGGTCTACAAGGTTGAAGACATTGACAATAGCGGAACTATCACTGCCGGAGGCGACCGCAAGATATTGGGCTATTCGGTTCCTCTCTATCGTTTCAGCATTCAGAACGCTGTCAGATACAAGGATTTTGAACTCAAAGCGATGATAAACTCCGTACAGGGCGGCAGTGACTATTATCTCGGTCAGCCGGCAAGTTCGAT
>JAITNQ010000090.1 GCA_031290435.1 Candidatus Symbiothrix sp.
AAACGTTTCTCAACGTGATGCTTGTTGTAAAATAAAATAACCGCTTATCCGCTTGGGTCAAGTGAAATAGCTGAAAGGCAATACTTTATTATTCAAAGTATTGCTTTTCAGGCAATATATATTTGTATTTTACAAAATGTAGAGACTGGGTGCACCCAATCGTGTTCGGAAGAAAAAATAAGGCGTACCATGTACGGTATTGATAGGGATTAAAATTAAACACAGATTTTCATAATAGGTAAACTTACTGTCAAAAATCAGGTATTGCAAGGGCTGTGTTCCCTGTGAGGTTTGTTTGTAAAAATCCAGATATTCTCCAGATGATCCGCCTCTCCTCAGTAGGGGATGGTCGTAAAATCAAGATTACCGGTATCCGATAACAAGCCGTGTTCAACCCATATCCGGTGCATACTTTTCAAAAATGACAGGTTCATCTCTGTGGTTACCCGGCTCGAATAGGAACTCAACCACGCAGACTTGGGCAGTACATTCAGACCGGCAAACAAACCCAAGCCCCTGTCCATACACCACAGATCGTCATCACTGTAGCGTTTTACATTGGAAAGTTTCAATCCGACAAAAGACAAAATGGAGGACATCTTATTTATCTCTTTGGTTGCAGGATAGGTGGAGGACTCTATTATCCTGTCCAATCCATATTGGCGGATAATGGGCAGGAATGCAAAAAGCCCGGTCGATGTCGAATGAAACTTTTCAATGTATCTATATAACCCTAACTTTGTCCCGTCAAAAATGACAAATATATTAATTCATCATAAAACAATGGCTACCACGGTCATGCCGACCACTTGCTTGTTTTGGCCGGTTCGGGAGTAGTCGGATTGAGGGGGGGTCTGTCATCTGCCTTTTTAACAAAAAATAATTTGAAATTTAGCATTTCATTCTCAAAAAAATCATTATCTTTGCGCTGTATATAAAAATATCATAAACATTTGTTAAAATTAAAAACATGAAAAAGAAATTATTACTCTTCTCAATTATCTTATTGCTAAGTGTAAGCGTATCCAAAGCTATTCCCTATACGCTTAGTTGTGGAATTTCCGGAAATTTAACCATCAAGAATGGTACAACGGAACAGTATATAGCCGCGTTGTTGGCTTTAGAACAAGAGCTTTGTGCAGAAGAAGATAATTCTGTAGAAGACTAAATCTGTAAGTTTTAGATGATACTAAGGTTTACTATCTCTTGAATGATGTTTTTAATAAATAATTAGCTCTTTCTTACTTAATTGTAAAAATTTAAGGCTAATTATTTTATAGATAATTGACAAACAATTTGTTTTACTTATGCAAGCAAAAGGGGTATTTATTTTATTGTTCTCATTCATATCGGTATTAGGCAGCGCACAAAATTTAGAGATTCAGAGATTAAACAATACAGGCGCAATGCCTTCTGTTATTCCCTTAGATACTTTGGATTATGCCATAATCCGGTGTGAATACAGCCAATCCGTTGCGCAGGATGTACAACAGCCCACTCGAAAAACGAAAGACAGGATGTTACTCCAAATTGGAAATAAAATATCCAAGTTTTATAACTACACCCGGTTTATATCCGATTCGATCATGCGCAACCAAATTCTCTCAGACGCCTCTATGGCAAGTATTTTGGCCGGAGGGAGGGGAAAGAGAGGAAATATTTGTTATGAAATATTCAAAGGCTACCCGGAAAAAAAGAACACCTACGTCGAAGCCATTTTTATTGATTATTTTTATTACGAAGAAAACATCGAAGCGCCCGATTGGCGATTGTTGTCGGACACAATGACTGTTTTGGGTTATATCTGTAAAAAAGCCGTGTGTACATTCTGTTGTCGGGATTATGAGGCTTGGTATGCACCCAAAATACCTTTGAGAGAAGGCCCGTGGAAGTTTACAGGTTTGCCTGGGTTGATTCTCAAAGTTTCCGATACAAAGAATGAAATAAAATTCGAGGCTGTTGCCATCGAAAGCGCCAAATGGAAAGACCCTATCGTCTTTAAATTAGAGCCAACATTACAAAAAACAGATAAAAAGAAATTTAAAAAAGCCTATTCGGACTATATGAAAAATCCGGCTTCTGTTATTAAAGAATATGCTACCATAGATGAGTTGCAAATTAAAAGCAAACCTCACAATCCGTTAGAGTTGTGCGAATAAATTATCGTTTGTTTTTGTTCTGTTTTTGGGGAATATTTATTTCAGAACTGTCAGCACAGACTATTATTGAAGGGGTGGTGACGAACAAACAAGACGGAAATCCGATTTCAGCCGCCATTGTCACCATTAATAATTCGGCTGGGACAGAAAGTCATGCTTACGGTTTTACAGATAGTAAAGGGAAATATCACATAGCAATCCGCGCGAAAGAAGATTCTATATGTGTCGTTTTTATCTCGCTGGGTTATGAAACCCAAACATTCGAACTTCCCAATAAAAACAAAACACTGGATGTGGCTTTGGAATCAATGATTTTTCAACTAAAGGAAGTTACCATCAGGCCGCCTGATATTTCCTTACGGGAAGATACTTTGAATTTCCGGGTTGACGCTTTTGTCCGCGAGGGAGATAGAAACATCGGCGATGTCCTACGACGTTTGCCCGGAATGAATGTTACGAGCAACGGATCTATCAAATACAATGGTGAAAATATAAATAATTACTACATTGAAGGGCTGAATTTGTTGGGAAACAAATACTCAATTGCAAATAATAATATTTCTCCCGAAGATATTCTCAACATACAAATCATTGAAAACCATCAGCCAATAAAAGCAATGAAAGACGTCTTTTTCTCGGAACAAGCAGCCATCAACCTGCAATTGAAGAAGGATAAAATCGCCAAACCTACCGGAAAAATAGAACTCGGAACTGGTTTATATCCGGCGCTTTGGAATTTGAATACTTTCGCCATGCAAATCGGAAAAAAACGACAAACCATTGTTACTTATAAAACCAATAATACCGGAAAAGACATTGCAGCCGATTTGAATCCGCATAGCCTGACCATAGACAATATTACATCCGGAAATGCCATGGTTCCGGGTAATTTAATTACGCTGCCCCTTTTAAGTTCCCCACCAACAAAAGAAAGCAGGTATTTATTCAATAACACACATATTGTGAGTATTAATCATTTGCAAAAAACTGGCAATGATTCGCAGTTACGCGTGAATATCAGTTACCTGAAAAATGAGCAAAAGCAAAAACTGAATGAAAAAAGCAGTTACTATTTTGCCTCAACGGATACAAGTTTAGTCATTGACGAATCCAATACGTTGAATAATTACACCAATCAAGCCGATGCGGAATTGACTTACACACACAATTCTAAAAGACAGTATATCAATAATACTTTGAAATTCAGTGGCATATGGAATTCAACCAAATCTTCTCTGACCGGCTCGGAAAACCTGAATCAAACGTTTTATACACCTCTGTTTTATGTACAGAATGACTGGGAAATGATTAAAAAAATTCAATCCCGGATGTTTCAGTTTTCTTCCTTTATCCGTTATTCAAATTTGCCGCAGCAATTGGCAGTAAAGGCCGATTCCATTACAGAGGCAGTGGTGCAGATTGCACATTTGGGTAATTTTCACACCAGTAATTCTACTGCTTATGGATTCCTATGGAGACAGTCGAACCTTCGCTTTGACTTTAACATGCAGGCTTTTTTAGACGACTTGAATTCTTCCGTAAAAAATTCACCCCTGTTTTCCGAAATAGATAATCACATCAAATTCAACAAATGGATTTATAAAATTACGCCTAAATACAATTATAAAAGTCGAAAATTGGATTTCGATTTATCTGTTCCAGTTTCATTTAACGATTTGTTTGTCAATGATATATTGTTGAATACACGACAAAATTTCACTTTTTTGTTTGCCAATCCATCCGTTTCGATTGACTATAAATGGACCCCACTTTGGCATTCCGACATTTCTTTCAATTACAAGGATGATATCGGTGATATTATAGATTTCACCGGAGCTTATATTATGAACAATTACCGAAGTTTTTACCGTGGAAGCGGTATTCTGTCACATCGAACAAGCCAGTCTTACCGGTTCAAAATCAATTATCGTGACCCGATTGAAGCGTTGTTTTTTAATGTAGGTGTTTCTTATAGGCGCACCAAATCCAATTTGCTGAGCAAAACGGACTTTAGGGGTACTTATTCTCTGTCCGATGCCGTTGAGTCGGACAGGGTCAGCGAATACCAGACTGTTACCGGAAGTATCAGTAAATATATTCGTACCTTACAAACAACTTTTTCTATTCAGTCGAACTATATCGTTGCTTCATCTCAACAAATTCAACAAGGTTCTATACTTACCTCGGAAAACAGGATATTTATGTTACGTCCAAAAATTGACGTCAGAATTAGTAATGAATTGAATTTTGTTTACAATGTCGATTTTACAAACAACAAGATGCGGATAAAATCGGTTGAGATAGATAATCCGGCTTTGAATCAAATCTATCACTTTTTGTCCATTAATGTATTTCCATCAAAACGATGGATGATGAGAACCCGGTTGGAATATTATCAAAATCAATTAAGCGCCGATTCGTATTCCCGCTTATTTTTCGCAGATATTGGACTGACTTGCAAAACCAAGAACATTGATTATTCCTTAGACTGTACCAATATTTTCAACCATAGAAGCTACGCTTATATTCAATATGATGGGCCTAATATCTTTTCACATCATTTTAATTTGCGGCCCATAAATATCCTGTTCAATACCGCATTCAAATTTTAGGGATCGTTGCATATTCAACATGATATAGTACGGTTCCGTTTATTTTATCTTTTTTTGAAATTAATCGACCAATAATGAAAAAATACCATTAAAAGGGTATATTTTACAAAATAATAAACCCCTAACTTTGTCCCGTCAAAAATGACAAATATATTAATTCATCATAAAACAATGGCTGCAATTTATTCGAAACTAATCAGAAAGATGTTGTCTATCCTTCAGTTGTCAAGGAAAGACCGATGTCTTAGCTTGTAATTCCATCATCAGAGATAAAATTACTTAATTTAATAATTTCAAAATAATTACAAAATGAACTATTTATTTTCAAAAACAATAATTACAATTACACTGATTTTCTTCCCTTTTGTCCTTTTTGCACAAGGGAAAACCGAAGTTTTAATCGACGGGGATAAATTTTTTCATCCAATAGTCGAAAAATGGGTATCCGAATACCAAAAGGAAAATCCGGATATTAAGATTGAACTGAAAACCGTTCAGCACAAAATCGCTTCTCAAACAGACCTGCAAATCCTGTCCGGACAGCGTTCAGACGAGGCTGATGCTAACCGCAAAGTCGTATATGTAGGCCGTTATGCACTCATCCCACTGGCCAATGTAAAGAATCCGCTTTTGGAAAAAGCCGGCAAAGGATTGAAAAGGAAAGACATCACAAACCTGTTGTTCGAAAAAGATATCTTAGCCGAAGATTACGACGCCGACGAAAAAGAAAAATATACCGCAACCGTTTATTCAAGAGGCGATAAAACATCTGTCACAACGGTTTTGGCCGGATACTTCGACCAATCTCCCGACAGAATCAGGGGAAAAAAGATTATCGGCGATGAAATTTATCTGTTAAACGCTATCCAAAAAGATGAAACAGGTATCACTTTCAATACGCTGAACTATGCTTTCGACCTGCAATCGCGTCGCTTGAAATCCAATCTCAGCATTCTTCCGCTCAACGTCAAATCAGTACAGAAAGAGGTACTGGATTCCCACGATATCGACAAACTGATAGCTTTGCTTGAAGAATCGAAAATCGAAACGATTCCGGTTGAGAATTTCGGACTACTCGTTCCCGAAAAATACAGCGACAACAATGAAATACTGGATTTTCTCGAATGGATATTGTCTGACGGACAAAAATACAACCGCGAATACGGTTTCCTCTCTTTGGATAACAATGCGCGCACACAGTCGAAAAAACAACTTGCGCTCAACAACTACAAAGCTGAATAAGTGTAAATTTTACACTTATTAAATCTTGTAAGCCTACCATCAAAAAACAAGTACCCCTCTCTTCCGACGCTAAATGGTATTGAGGGATACTTCACGCTAAAATTTATTTTTAGGCATGACAAATTTATTAATTTATTTTGGAAATCGCAAGCGATTTCCGGTTATTTTTTTTGCGTTGTTTGAATTATTGTTTTTTTCATCACCGGTATTTGCCCAACAAAATACGACAATACGCGGCAAAGTAATTGATGAACGCACCGAAGAAGCGATTATAGGCGCCAATATTTCACTCAAAAGCGAGAAAGGCAATCAGGGTATATCCAGTGATACGAATGGAAATTTCGAACTGAAGGTATCATCGTTGCCGACAACCATTGTGGTCAGTTATCTGGGCTATAAGCCGCAGGAAATCGACATCTACGAAAAGACGGAAGAAAGAATAAACATTCCGCTTTTAGAAGACTTCAACCGCCTGAATGAAGTAGTGATTGTTTCCGACGGGTATTATGCGCAAGAGCGGAAACAATATACCGGCGCTTCAACCGTAATTACCGGCGCTATAAATGCGAATAAACCGGTTTCTTCACCTTTAATATCCCTGCAAGGGGCCGTTTCCGGCTTGAATATTTCGATTCCCAGCAGTCAACCGGGAGCAAGTCCGGAAGTATTGCTGCGGGGACTTGGGTCGTTGGCTTTAAGTTCAAGTCCTTTGTACGTTATAGACGGAATGATTACTTCTTCGGACGCTTTAACAGCGCTCAACCAAGATGATATTGAAGACATCACCGTATTGAAAGATGCAGCCGCCACCGCCATTTACGGGTCGAGGGGTTCAAACGGTATCATTATCATCACCACTAAAAAGGGAAAAGCAGGAAAAACGCAGGTTAATTTTGATATAGAAGTAGGTAATACCAATATTATCCCGTTTCCCGATGCGGGACAACCTTTAAATGCACAACAATACAGTGAATTATTTATCGAAGGTCTTCGTAACGCCGGAACTTATTCGGAACAAGATATCGCAGATTTATCCGAGAGTTACGGATTTAACAGCGGAAGGAGCAACAACTGGCAGGATTTGGTATATAAAACCGGACAACAACAACAATACAATGTTTCGGTAAGGTCCGGAAATGAAAATACAAAGTTGTTCGTTTCCGCCGGCTATTTCACACAAGAAGCCACCACGCTGAAATCCGATTTGCGGAAAATATCCGGATTAATCAATCTGGAACAAAAAATCGGTAAACGATTTACCCTTACCGCCGGATTAAATATCGCCAATTTATTTCAACATACGCCCGATTCGGGTACCGGTTCATGGGGAAATCCTATTTTTGCGGCAAGGATATTGCGCCCGTTTCAGATGGCCTACAATGAAGACGGAACATACAATACGAACAGTTCCAGTAATCTGGGATATGTAGCCCACTACAATGTGCTGTTTATAGCGGAAAATGACATCCGTTCCCAAGATCAGACCAGGGGACGGGGTAATATAAGTCTAAAGTGGAATATCTGGGATAGACTGAATTATACCGGTTACGCGAGCCTTGATTACAACAATTCGGAAAGTTTTCAATTTCTAAATCCGGTGCTGGGAGGTGGAATGAATGCACAAGGCTCTGCATCACAAACTTATTCAAGAACTTCCAACTGGTTAACCAGAAATCAGTTGGATTACCGTTACAATTTTTTGGGCAATGAAGATTCATCCTACATAACGGCTATTGTCGGTTACGAAGCGCAACAATCCGGACAACTAAGTTTAAGTGGTTCGGGAACAGGATTTCCGCTTACACAGCCATCGCTCATCGTTTTATCGAATGCAGCAACCATTACGGGTGCATCTTCAAGTAATTCGGGCTATGCTTTTTCATCCGTATATTCGAGAATCGGAACCAATTACAAAGACAAGTACTCCATAAGCGGTTCTTTCAGAAGAGATGGTTCTTCGGTATTTGGGGCTAATAATCGATATGGCAGTTTCTGGTCGGTCGGCGGGGCATGGAATATTGACGAAGAAGATTTTTTCACCAAACAGAAAATATTCTCCAGTGCAAGGTTTCACACTTCCTATGGAACCACAGGTAACGCACAAGGTATATCCAATTATGCTGCAATGCCGCAGTCATCGTATGGGTCGAATTACACAAACGGAAACGGACAGAATTACGGCACTATCGGAAATCCGGACTTGACTTGGGAGAAACAGAAAAAATTCGATATCGGCGCCGATTTCGGATTTTTTAATAACCGTTTAATTATCACGCCCGATTTTTATGTAAACAATATCGACGGATTAATTCAATCGGTTTCTCTTTCAAGAACTACCGGTTTTTCTTCCGTTCCTTATGCCAATTCCGGGGCGATGCAGAACAGAGGCCTTGAATTGACACTTAGAGCGGATATTCTCAGGACTAAAAAATTCTCATGGACCAGTAATTTCAATATTTCATTCAACAAGAACGAAGTTACGGAATTGGGCAAAGCCTCCGGAGCCAACGGAAACTATTATTTGGATAAAGGTTACGATTATTATACTTATTATACGCGCCTTTACGCGGGAGTTAATCCGGACGACGGTACGGCTTTGTGGTACACCAACGGAACCCGGTCGGAGACGACAACCGATTACAATGCCGCAGAGCGCGTACCCTATCGATCGGCTTCGCCCAAATACTTTGGCGGATTTACAAATACCTTTGAATACAAGGGAATCAGTTTAAGCGGCGATATTTATTTTAATTTCGGAAATTATGTTATTGACAGTTGGTCAACCCGTTTTTACGACGGGGCTTACTATACCTTCAATAAGTATCAAAGAGAGTATTGGAACCGCTGGACAAGCCCCGGACAAATTACGGATGTTCCCAAATACATCGCTGCGGGCGGCGCGCAAGCCAATTCAAACTCTTTCTCCTCAAGGTTTTTATACGACGGTTCTTTTATCCGGTTGAAAAATGTTACGATTGGCTATGATTTGATTAAATTGAGAAGCATAAAACATTTGATTCCCGGAGTCGGAAAACTCCGTTTATACGGACGTGCAACCAATCTTTTCACAAAAACTTTCGATGAAAAATTGCCGTTCGACCCGGAATCAGGAAATGTAAGTATTCCGATTTACAGGATTTATACGGTCGGTTTAAGTGTAGAACTTTAATAAAAAATGAAAATGAAAAAGATATTTAACATACTGATAGCAGGTCTGTTGATTTTTTCGTCCTGCGGTGAAGAATTTTTGGAACAGTTTCCATCCACGGCGGTGGATGCCGCTACTTCCATAAAAACGATTAATGATTTGGCGGACGCGGTGAACGGTTTATATTCGGCTACAAAAAGTTCCTCATTTCTGGGAAGGGACGTACATATATTAGGTGATTTGCTGGCCGATAACGACTTTATCAGTTCTTCCAATTATGGCCGGTTTCTGACCGATAATGCCTATACTTTTTCTCAAAACAGCGCAACTTCTTCGGGCATCTGGTCTCAGGGATATTTTGTGATTCTACAGGCCAACCGGATCATCTCTACCGATTTATCTTCAGAAGAGGCAGTCGACCAGATAAGAGGAGAAGCCTATGCCATAAGAGGTTTGACTTACTTGGTGTTGGTTAATTTCTTCGGCGCTCCGCATACCTTGAATCCCAATGCACCGGGCGTACCCATTGTCACTGTGCCGACATACTTAACGGGGCCATACAGTAAACCGGCCCGAAACACGGTTGCGGAAGTTTATGAGCACATCACTGCCGACTTGGACAGCGCTTTTCTGTTATTGTCAAATACGACTGCCATATCGAAATATCATGGCGTAAACTCAAATTATATCGCCAAATATGCAGCAAAAGCTATACAGGCCAGGGCCTATTTGTACAAGGGCGATTATCCGAATGCAAGGGAGGCCGCACTGGAAGTCGTAAAAAACGGCGGTTACACATTAGCAGCCACACCCAGCGCTTTCTCTTCTTATTGGTCAAGTTATACATCATCGACAAATAAAGTGGAAACAATATGGGAACTCAATATGAGCGTTACCAATAATAATGGTGGTAACGGATTGGATTGGATGTATAATCAAACAGGCTATGGGGATTTATTATCAAATGCAGAAGTGTATCAATTGTATGCTGAAACCGATACCAGAAGGAATTTGATAATAGACGGCATACGTAGAGGAAATTCACAAAAAGCCTTTGTCGTAAACAAATATCCTAACAGCAACAACAGCGACCGTGACGAAGTGAAAATTATCCGCTATGCGGAGGTGATACTCACGTTGGCGGAAGCTTATGCCCGAACAAATGACGAAGAGAACGCCCGGCTCTATCTGAACCAACTTGTCCAATTGCGCGACCCGGCTTTCTCCGGATACGCCTCAAGCGGACAGCAACTGATAGATGATATCGTGAACGAAAGAAGGAAAGAACTGGCATTTGAGGGATTACGCTTGTTCGACCTTACCCGGCTGAATCTGGAAATTGTTCGCCCGAAACAACCATTCAGTTACAATACATACACTTACGTATCACTCAGCGATCACCGGAGAATACAAGCTATTCCGCAAGGAGAGATTGACGCCAATCCGAGTATTACGGAGAATAATCCGGGATACTAATAAATTAATTGAGAATTGAGAATTGAGAATGAAAAATTGAAAAAGATGAAAAAGAATATTATTGTATTTTTATCTGTTGCCATGCTGGCAATAGTAAGTTATTCCACATTTGCCCAACCGGCGCCCATTACAGTAAAGAAATCGGAAACCCGGCATGGACCGGAAAAGGGGTCTTTGATTATCGTTGGCGGCGGAGGCTCTACGCCTAAAATTCTGGAAAAATTCTTGGAATTGGCCGGAGGAAAAGAGAATGCCCATATTGTAGTTATCACGGCAGCCATCGGCGATTCGGCAGCTTTCAGCACCCGGTCGGCCGACCGCATTAAGGAGCAATTGGGTGTGGAAGATGTAACGATCCTGCATACCAAAAGTTTGGTTGAAGCCAATAGCGAAGCATTTATCGAACCTTTGAAAAGAGCGACAGCCGTCTATTTCGAAGGCGGCCGACAATGGCGTACAGCCGACTCGTACCTGAATACGAAAACGCATCAGGCTTTTTTGGATGTACTTGACCGGGGAGGCGTTATCATCGGCGGATCGGCGGGCGCATCTATACAAGGTTCTTTCCTTTGGAGAGGGGATACGGCCGGGCCGCATATTTTGGTCGGCGACCACACCCAAGGCTTGGGTTTCCTGAAGAAATCGGCAATCGACCAGCACTTACTGCGAAGAAACCGGCAATTTGATTTGGTGGAATTTATCCGGAAAGCGCCCGATTTTATCGGCATTGGCTTGGATGAAAGAACGGCTATTCTTGTTCAACGTGACACGCTGGAAGTAATTGGAGAATCGTATGCCGTTATTTATGACTACAATACAATTATCGGGAAAGGGAATAACAGGCACGTTATCGACAACAGTAGAGAAGATTATACCGCTTCCAACGGGCCTTTCTTCTTTTTACATGAAGGGCAGAAATACGATCTGGCCGACCGGAAAGTGATACCCTTACCGCCGAGAACGTTCAACGGCGCCCCTCCTGCCCGCCCCGATTCGTTGCAGACACCGGCGCCTGTCCATGGACAGAATCTTCAGTCCATTACAGCGCCTGCCCCTTCCTCGGAAACATTTGCGCGCGTATCTCCCATCACGATAAAAAAATCGGATACCCGGCACGGACCGGGAAAAGGTTCCCTGATTATTGCCGGTAGCGGCTTTACGCCCGAAGTCTGGGATAAATTTCTGGAATTAGCCGGAGGCAAGGAAAAGGCCAATATTGTGGTTATTAGCGCTGCCGCCGGTGATTCGGCTGCCTTGCGCAACCGGACTGCCGAAGGAATTAAACGGCGCTTCGACATTGAGCATGTAACGACCTTGCATACCAAGAATCTGGAAATAGCCAATAGCGAAGAATTCATCGAACCCCTGAAAAATGCTACCGGCGTATATTTTGAAGGCGGCCGTCAATGGCATACAGCGGATGCATACCTCAACACGCTTACCCATCAAGCCTTTTTGGATGTGCTTGACCGGGGAGGCGTTATCATCGGCGGGTCGGCGGGCGCATCCATCCAAGGCTCTTTTCTCTGGCGAGGAGATACGGAAGGCCCGCATATCTTAATCGGCGATCATACCCAAGGTTTGGGATTCCTGAAAAATTCGGTGATTGACCAGCATCTTTTGCGGAGAAACCGGGAATTTGATTTGATTGATTTTATCAGAAATTCACCTGAACTGATCGGTATCGGTTTGGACGAAACGGCAGCTATTCTTGTTCAACGTGACACATTGGAAGTGATCGGAAATTCGTATGCAGCTATTTACGATTATAACACGATTGCGGGAAAAGGAAACAACGCCCATGTTGTTGATAATAAACGGGAAGATTACACCGCTTCAAACGGGCCGTTTTTTCTTTTGTATAAAGGACAAAAGTACGAT
>JAITNQ010000107.1 GCA_031290435.1 Candidatus Symbiothrix sp.
ACTCTGTCTGCTAATGGCTTAATGCTCATAATTTATAATTTTTATTGTTATTATTATGTATTTTGTCCTTTTCCCTGCGAATTTTGTGCCAAAAATTAAAAACTGACAAATTGACAAAAAAAATAAACCATGTACTTACGAAAAAGTCATGTAATTTTTTTATATTTTCAATTTATTGGAATTTCTACGATTATCAAAAAAAGATAGTATAATTATCTTTTCCTTTTCTATATTTACTTGGTAATACAAACTTGATTGTTTGGAAATTACACAACGTCGAACTGTATCTCTCTGTTTACTTGACGGATAAATAAATGGAAAGCGAATTATGATTGATAAAATGTTTTCTAATTGTCGAGAAAAATTTACGATTTCGCGTTGTGTCCAATTTTCTTCTAAATAATCATACACAGTATTTAATTCTTTTTGAGCATTTTGTGTCCATTCTATTATAGGAGCCATTTTTCGTAACGCTTCTTAACGTCTGAATGTAACGTAGTTTTACCTTCCTTAGCATCCGACAATCCTTGTCCAATAGACATTTTTTCTACAACAGAAATTTTATTCCACCAATCATCTTGAATATTGCTATCCTTGATAATCTCAATAGCTTTTAATGTTTCCACATCTTTAAGTTCTGTTATCCAACGAATTAAACTTAATTTTTGAGCAGATGTACTCATATCTCTTTTATTTGAATTTGTGCAAATATACTATTTTTTTTGTAATTATACATCTTTATGTAAATTTACATTCGCAATCGCAATCGCTTTTATCAATTCCCCGGCTGGAATCATTTGTTGCTCTCCGGTAAGCATGTTTTTCAATGTCAGTTTTTCCGCTGCAATTTCATCATCCCCTGCCATTACGACAAACGGGATTTTGTTGGTGTCGGCATAGGCGAATTGTTTTTTCAGTTTGGCGGCCTCAGGATATATTTCCGAAGGGATTCCATTTTCTCTCAAATGATTGAGATAAGGAAAGATATAAGACTCTTCCTTCTCTCCGAAATTGATAAACAGCAGCTTGGTCTGCTGCATTGAATTTTCGGGATAGAGATTCAATTGGTCCAGAACATCGAAAATACGGTCGGCGCCAAAAGAGATGCCGACTCCCGAAATAGCGGGCATTCCGAATACGCCTGTCAGATTGTCGTATCTGCCGCCACCGGTTATACTGCCGATTTCCACATCCATGGCTTTCACTTCGAAGATAGCGCCGGTGTAATAGTTCAGGCCGCGGGCTAAGGTTAAATCCAACTCCAAGTCCGATGTAAGCGCTAATTTATCAGTTTTGTCGAGGATTATTTCTATTTCTTCCACACCTTTCAGTCCGATTTCCGATGCTTGCAGCGTTTGTTTCAGGACAGCTGATTTTTCCCGGTTCGAACCCGATAAAAGGATGATGGGTTGCAACTTGGCAATAGCGTTTTCGGTAATTCCTTTGCCGAGTAATTCTGCATTTACATTTTCTAATCCGATTTTATCCAATTTGTCTATGGCTACGGTGATATCTGTAATTTTGTCGGGCGCGCCGATGATTTCGGCAATTCCGTTCAATATTTTACGGTTGTTGATTTTGATACACACCCGCATTCCGAACCGTTTGTAAACTTCGTTCATGATTTGAATCAATTCGACTTCATTCAGCAACGAATCGGAGCCAATCATATCGGCGTCGCATTGATAAAATTCACGGTAACGCCCTTTCTGCGGCCGGTCGGCACGCCATACCGGCTGAATCTGGAAGCGTTTGAACGGAAAAGTAATCTCGTTGCGGTGCATGACGACATAACGGGCAAAAGGTACGGTCAGGTCGTAGCGCAAACCTTTTTCGCAGATTTTGTGAGTGAGTTTGAGCGGATTCCGGTTCAACAACTCTTCATCGTTTATACCCGACAAGAAATCTCCGGAATTCAATATTTTGAAAAGAAGTTTATCGCCTTCTTCTCCGTATTTTCCCATCAATGTAGAAAGATTTTCCATCGCCGGCGTTTCGATTTGTTTGAAACCATAGAGATGGAATACATTACGGATTGTATCGAAAATATAATTGCGTTTCGCCATTTTTTCGGGCGAAAAGTCTCTTGTACCATTTGGAATAGATGGTTTTTGCATATACTGTAAATTTTTTATTATCTTTGCATTGAATTTTTAACTTATGTTATTCAATGATTGTCAAAATTTTTCTGTTTATCATATTGCTATTTATTTTTATCGGCCTTTTTTTCGGGTTCTCCATATCCCGTTTTCTGCTGGGAGCTTCGCCCCGGCAAAACCGGAACAAGAGCGGAGCGTCTCAAAGTCAGAAAACGGCAAACAAGTCCTCATCCAAACCCACTCAGCAAAAAATCATCAAACCGGATGAAGGAGAATATGTTGATTTCGAAGAAATCAAGGAATAAACAATCGGTTCCTATCGTCCGTTTCTGATGAGTGATATAAATTCTTCCCTTGTCTTTGCTTGTTCAAATACGCCTGTAAAATCAGAAGTAGTTGTTATAGAGTTTTGTTTTTCAACGCCACGCATTTGCATACACATGTGTTGCGCTTCAATAACGACCATAACACCTAAAGGATTCAAAGTTTGTTGGATGCAATCCTTGATTTGGGTTGTCATCCGTTCCTGTATTTGCAACCTGCGAGCGAATACTTCCACTACCCGGGGAATTTTACTCAAGCCGGTAACGGCATTCCGGGGAATATAAGCTATATGCGCCTTTCCGAAGAAAGGCAACACATGGTGTTCACACATGGAAAAGAAATCAATATCTTTCACAATCACCATTTGTTTGTAGTTTTCGATAAACACAGCTGATGATAGTATTACAGCCGGATTTTGATGATAACCTTTTGTGAAGAACATCAATGACTTGGCTACACGTTCAGGTGTTTTGAGCAAGCCCTCCCGATTCGGGTCTTCGCCCAATAATTCTAAGATTTTACTGTAATGAAAAGCGATATTTTCTTTTCTTTTGATTTCTTCAGGCGTCCAATCCATGATTCAGTTGTTTTTCGGAACATTGATTTTACAGGACACCGTATATATTTCTTTTCCAAATTCAGGAAAGGCTTTTTGTATTTTCTGTCTGAAAACGCCGGCTTCCTCTTTTGTCATAAAATCTCCGGCAAGCAATTTCCAGTTTGGCGCTTCGTAATTGACATAAGTCGCTAATTCCGGGAAGATTTCTCTTATCTGGCTTTCCTTATGGTTCGCTTCATTTCTTGCCGTTCTGGGATTGTTACTCATAAAAACCTGAATCCTGAAACCATTTACTTTGGTATAAGAATTTTCATCCACATTAACCTGTTGCAGAGGACTTCCCAACAAATTCGTAATTTTAGAATCTGACCTTATGCTGATAAGTCCTTGACCCGGAACATGCGTTTCCAAATCTTGGATAATATTGACCGGATTTATCTGTGCATGCATTGCAGAAAAGCAAAACAAACAGCTTGCGAGTATAAATAATTTGCAATTCATAAATAGAAATATTTCAGAATGCTTCTATTATCGGTAGAAATTTATCAACCGCCAAAGAAGCGCCGCCAATCAGACCGCCATCAACATCCGGATTAGAGAATAATTCCTTGGCATTTCCGGCATTACAACTTCCACCGTAGAGAATGGATGTTTCGTCCGCTACCTGAGCGCCATATTTACCGGCTATGGTTTTGCGGATAAAGGCATGCATTTCCTGTGCTTGTTCCGAAGATGCTGTTTTACCGGTTCCAATAGCCCAAACGGGTTCGTAGGCCAATACAATCTTCCCGAAATCTTCGGCCGACAAATCGAACAAGGCTTCGCAAATTTGTGATTCAACCACTTGGTTTTGAATTCCTGCCTCCCGTTCCGCCAGTACTTCGCCAATACAGAATATGGGGTTCAATTTATTTGCCAAGGTCAATAATACCTTTTCTTTTAAGACGGCATTGGTTTCAGCATAATAAGCTCTGCGCTCGGAATGGCCCAAAATAACGTATTGGGCGCCGGTTGATGCTATCATAGCTGCTGAAACCTCTCCTGTGTAGGCGCCGGAAACTTTATCGGCGCAATTTTGAGCGCCTAAACCAATGGTTCTGATTTCCCCGGCTATATGCGCCAAATGGATAAAAGGCGGACATATAATCACTTCGCAATTTACGGTTTTACCGTTCAATGCACTTTGCAAATCTTTTGCCAAAGTTAATCCTTCTTGCAGGCTGTTGTTCATTTTCCAATTCCCTGCGACAATGTTTTTTCTCATTTTATTGTTATTTTTTAAGCCGATGTATATTTCTTATTTTATATTTTTTTTACTTTTGTTTTTCTTTTGCCTTTTCTTTTGCTTTTTAAATTCTTCCTTGTATAAAAGAAATCAAATAAAAAGAGTGCACCTAATGGAATAATAAGTATAAAAGCCGAACACACAACTTTCAAGGCATTTTGTTGAGCCGGAATTTTTCCTAAGGCTGTTTCTTCCAGTGATAGTGCGAGTTCTTTATTTCCGGGAAGACGCCTGTTCGGCCATTTATTGATAATAGTTCCCTTTTTTATCAACAATAAACCCGGATTGGAGCGAATAATTGTTTTCAATGCAATATCATCTACGGTATAAAACGAATACTCAGCGCCGGTATTGCTAATCCAATTGTCTATTTCGTCCGAAAGCGAAGCGGTCAAAGCCATGAATCCGTATCCATATTTTTTTGAAAAATCATATATTTCATTGATTTTATCTACATTCGTTTCATCTGCTTTTTCCAATTTATATCCTATCAACAAAAAAGTATAAGCGGTATCGGAAAGGACTTTATCCGTCACATCATCTCCGGTTTTGTCCGTAATGGAAAATCCGTGAATAGGCGGTTCGTATCCTTTTTTAATCAATTTGGACTCAGAATTGACAAAAGTCCAATCATCGCCTTTCGGATAATTATCTATTGAGAATTGCTGTTGCTTTCCGTTTTTTGCATAAGTGAAAGTTGTTTTATAAACCGCCTGTTCGGCATCTTCCGGAAATTCCATCTGTTGAGGGATGTTAGCTCCGATTTTGTACGGACGAAAATCAATTATAGGCAAGTAAATATAACAATAAAAAGAGAAACCTACAATAAATAGGACAATCCACAGCGCCGATAGAGAATAAGATTTCCATGTAAAAAAAGAGGTCATGGAACGACACCATCGACACAACACAATAGCGGCAGCCAGTAAGAACAGATTTTTACAAAAAGTTTGCCAATTGGTAATGACTAAGGCGTCTCCGAAACAACCGCAGTCCGTAACCGGATTTGCAATAGCAAGATACAAAGTCAATGGAGTCATGACAATCATGAAAAGCAAGGCCAGAAAAGAAGAATATCTTCTGTAAATGCCCAACAGCAGGCAAACGCCTATGGCAAACTCCGCTGCTATCTGGATAAAGGCAAATATAATTGCGAAAGAATCCGTAACATGCATGTCGAAAGCTGCAAAATATTCCAGATTCTTGAAGGCGCTTCCCCAAGGATCAACCGCTTTCACAAAGCCTGAAAAAACGAAGACCAGACCCAATAAAGCCCGGCATATTTCCACAATAACTTTTTTAATACGTATTTTCGCCATATTCTAATTTTATTAATGCAAACAATGCATAGTTGACCATATCCATATAATTAGCGTCTACACCTTCCGAAGCAAGTGTCACACCTTCATTGCTCTCAATTTGTTTTGCCCGGTATATCTTTGTCAGAATCATATCCGTATAAGAACTAATTCGCATGTTTCGCCATGCTTCATTGTAATCGTGATTCTTGGCATACATCAGTTCCTTGGTTTCCGTAATAAATTTATCATACAACAATAAAGCCTCTTTATTATCAATATCTATTATTTCCGAATAGCCTAAATTTATTTGGACTAAACCGATGACGCCATAATTAACGATCGCAATAAATTCGGGACGTATGCCTTCGTTAATCAGATTTACTTTTTTCGTTTCAAGACTCCGGATGCGGTTGGCTTTGATGTAAATCTGATCGGTTATAGACTGGGGACGCATAATGCGCCACGATGCACCGTAATCTTCGAGTTTTTTTTCAAAAAGAGTACGGCATACGTTTATTAGATAATCGAATTGTTTTTTTGTATCCATTTCTTGCATAAGAACGGGCAAAGGTACAAAATTACCTTAACATTAAAAATAAAATGTGCGTATTTTTTTTAGTGAAATGGTTGGAAGTATAAATTTATTTTCTTACCTTTGCATATCGAATCATTGGGGTTGACTGGTTTTGACAGCGGGCAGAAATGGTTTGTAAGCATGCAGTGCATAGTTACACAGCACTTTAATCTCTGGTAACAAACAAGTAACTGGCGAAAATAATTACGCTCTTGCTGCTTGATCGAAGTATAGTAGATTTTAAGCTTAATTCCGGTTCTAGGAATCGGAACGAGACATCACCCGGAAGCTCTGGCTCCGAAGCAGTCCGATACGGTGGTGCAGCTAAATCGGAGATAGTCCGCAGTAAGTCTTGGGCTACGGATGAAAACTAAGAGAATAAGTTCAGTATTGGTGGCTTTGGTCTTGTACTGAGTCGAAAATTTAGGCAAAGATAAGCATGTAGAAAGCAAATTAGTTCCTCGTTTGGACGAGGGTTCGAATCCCTCCAGCTCCACGAATTTTTTTGTTATAAGTAACCTTCAGTAAGAGTACCCGAAATGTTCCCATAAAAGGGCGTTCGGGTACTTTTCATATTGTTTCATATTAATTAATTATTTGTTTTTTTTATAAATAAAAAAGCGTGTAAACTTTTGAGTATTGGTTTACACGCTTTTACTATTTTGAAAAAGATTAGGAGATTTACCTGCTGTTAAAGATAAAGTCTAATTTTTGCTTCACATAACTTTCAAATTTATGATCGGAACTGATCAAGGTGATTTTTTCGGTAATCGCTTGGGAAATAATCACATGATCGTTTGGGTCATTATGTGATTCGGCCATAGATAATTTGGAATAAGTAACAAGATGTTCTTTCTTTACCGGCAGTATTTCAAAACTCATCTCAATATTTGGCAAAATATCCTCTGCTTTTTTCCATGTCGTTTTTATTTTGCCTCTTTTGTATAAATGAATTATTTCCTGAATAGA
>JAITNQ010000274.1 GCA_031290435.1 Candidatus Symbiothrix sp.
ATTTTTTTAGAAATACCATAAATGATATTTAAATTGCATAAAAAAGAGATAGTAAAAATTAAAGTTTAATTAAATGAAAAGCGTATGAAAAAAATGATTTTGTTACTAACATGCTTTATTATAAGCATGGGATTGGCGATCGCACAAGACAAACAGGTATCGGGAATCGTATTGGACGAAACCGGAGAGCCTGTGGTTGGCGCTTCGGTGATTGCTAAGGGAACAACTATCGGCAAAGCGACAGACATTAACGGGAAATTCGTATTTTCGGTTCCGACAAATGTAAGAACTTTAGTCGTAAAGTATGTAGGATATGTGGATGCGGAAGCATCGGCAGCGGAGAATGTGACCATCGGACTGGAACCGGATGCTAAAATACTAAGTGAAGTAGTAGTTACGGCCTTGGGTATCAAACGATCGGAAAAGGCCATCGGTTATGCTGCCACTACCGTAAATGCAGAGGAAATAACGGCCGCAAGAACTTCCGATATTATTTCAGGACTTGCCGGAAAGATTGCAGGAGTGCAGATTAACACGAACTCTTCCGACCCGGGAGCCTCTTCATCTATCACTATTCGGGGATTTAGTTCGTTGACGAACGGGAAAAATCAACCCCTGTTTGTTATTGATGGAGTGCCTGTTATCAATAATTCTGTGACTTCTATCGACCACTTGAACTCTTCATTTGACTTTGGAAACGGGGCAAATGCAATTAATCCGGAGGATGTTGAAAGCATGACGATCCTGAAAGGAGCAGCCGCAACAACTCTTTATGGCAGCCGTGCTGCAAATGGCGTAATCCTGATTACAAGCAAAAACGGTAAAAAACAAGCAAAGTTGGGTGTGGAATACAATGGTGGAATACAAACGGCATCGGTTTTACGCTTACCTGAAATGCAAAATGAATTCGGTATGGGATGGAACGGCACACATACTTTGATTGAAAACGGTAGCTGGGGACCCCGCTTCGATGGCTCTATGCAGTTATGGGGATCGGTTTACAACAATTCCCAAAAATTAAAACCCTTTTCTCCCTTAGAGAACAATGTCAGGGATTTCTTTGATACGGGTTTCCGGTACAACAATAGTGTTTCTTATAACGGTGCAACTGATAACAGCGATTATTTTGTATCTTTCTCACAATTAAGTGATAATGGTATTTTACCAACAGATGCCGACACTTATGATCGCTACACATTTGCTACCCGTGCCAGTCATACAAAAGGAAATCTGAAATTATCTTCCAACGTGAATTATTCAACATCGGTAAATAAATTTGCGCCTACCGGTCAAGGGTTTACAATGGTAAATTCACTGTACCAAATGGCAAGAGACATCAGTATTGTAGGATTGAAAGACTTAAATGATCCTTTCAATACACCGGATTATTACTATACGCCTTATGGCGTAACAAATCCTTATTATTTATTGTCTGTAAATGAAGATAAATATAAGGAGGATAAGGTATATGGAAAAATTCAGTTGGATTACAAATTTTTAAATGATTTCAATTTCACCTATCGCTTGGGTTTGGATGCACTGAATAGCGAATATAAACTTGCCAATGCGCAAATTGTTTATGCACCCGGATCAGCAAATTATGGAGAGACTGTTCCGGAAGGCAGTGTTGAAAAACGGATGGCACGCCGAAAAGAACTGAATCACGATCTGTTATTGACTTATGATAAGATTGTTTCTGATTTTAATTTCAATGCTTTGGCCGGACTGAATGCCAATGAACGTACTTATTCCAGGCTATATTCTTCGGTTACCGGATTAGACATTCCTACTTGGTATAATATAGCAAATTCGGCGTCAACGCCTTCTACCGCAGAATATGAGAGTATACACCGTTTGGTAGGTCTTATGGCGCAGCTCGAATTGGGTTATAAAAGTATATACTATCTGACCTTAAATGCCCGTAACGATTGGTCCTCCACTTTACCAAAAACAAACAATTCCTATTTTTATGCCGGCGCTACCGGTAGCTTTATTTTCTCCGAATACTTGCAAAGCATCAAAGATGTTTTTACTTTCGGTAAAATACGTGTAGCATGGGGACAAACGGGAAATGACGCTGATGTTTATAAAACCGATCCCTATTATGATAGAGCAGGCTATAGTTTAGGATTTGGTCGCCTTGACTTCCCATTAAGTGGCGTAAATGCTTTTACCTTAGGTAATATATTGGCTAATCCGAATCTTAGTCCTGAAATTACTACGGAATTTGAAGTGGGCGCAAACCTGTCTTTCTTTAAAAACCGTATTGCGATTGATGCGGCTTATTATGACAGGGTTTCGGATAAACAAATTTTTAGTCTGAATATGGATGCTGCCACAGGATACACCGCCCAAAATATTAACTTGGGCAAGATCGGCAACAAAGGCGTCGAGTTATTGGTCAATGTAAAACCGATTGATACGCCACATTTCGGATGGGATATAACTTGGACGTATACAAAAAATGAAAGTAAGGTAATCAGCTTACCTGAAGAGTTAGGCGGCGTTGCAACGCTTTGGGCGTTTACAGGTGGTGTTTCAATGGATGCTGTTGTAGGACAGCCTTTAGGTATGTTCAAGGCGGAGGTTCCGCTGAAAGATCCGGAAGGTCATATTGTCGTTAATCAGTCTACAGGTATGCCGGTAGCCGATAGTGAATACCAATATGTAGGCAATATGAATTATGACTACGAAATGGGATTCGGCACTTCTTTCAGGTACAAAAGCCTTACATTAAGTGCAGACCTGGATGTTCGTCAGGGAGGTATCATGTATTCCCGGACAAAAGACATCAACTATTTTGTAGGGAATGCTATCCAAACAGCTTATAACGACCGGAATACATTTATTGTGCCGGGTTCTGTCATTATTTCCGGATATGACGCCGCCGGAAAGCCGAATGCATGGGAAGAAAATACAACCCCAATTGCTTCCGGTACAATTGGCAGTTATTGGGATGCAGGAGCTACAGATATGGGATCGTATGCTTTGATTGACAAATCTTATGTCAAGCTACGTTCTGTTTCTTTGGGATGGGATTTGCCTAAATCATGGTTGAAGAATACTTTTTTGGAAGCGGTAAAAATTTCTGCTTTTGGCTATAACTTATTTGTATGGACACCGCAGAGTAATACATTTATTGATCCTGAAATTACCACTTATGGTACCGACTTGGAAGGTAAATTCGGCGAATTTTCGGCGAATCCGACTACGCGCAAATTTGGGGTGAACTTATCGGTTAAATTTTAATTGTTTGTAATTATATGAAAAAGATATTATTTATAGTAGCATTCGCAGGATGCTTGATTAGTTGCAGTGACTGGTTGGATGTCAATAAAGATCCGAACTATCCGAATACAGCCACTCCGACTTTATTGATTCCGGCGGCACAGGGTGCAATGACTGCTCAGATTGGAGGTATCATGTATAACTATTGCGGAATCTTTTCCCAATATATTGACCAACTCCCTGAATGTATGCAGTACAATAACGAAACAACATACAATCTCAGAGTTTCATCCAACCTGTTCGACCGCAGCTATTCCGGTTTATATGCAGCTGCATTGCAGGATTTGAGCATTGTACTGAAAAGTGAAACTGCTACCAAAGCCGAAAAATTTGTGGCTACGGTATTGAGGGCAAATATTTTTCAGGTAATTGTCGATCAAATGGATCAGGCCCCTTATTCGGAAGCGCTGGAGGGATTTGACATTCCATCTCCTAAATGGGAAAATGGAAAAGATATTTATGATGGTATTTTGGCTGAATTAGATGAAGCATTGGAATCCATCACACCTGAAGACCAAATTGAAATAGGCGATTTAATCTTCGAAAATGATATGGATCAATGGATCGGTTATGCAAAAGCGCTTGAATTACGCATTTTGATGAGAAGTTCTTATGCACAGGACAATAGCGCAAGAATAAAAGCATTGGTAGATGCAGGCGGATTCTTTACTGGAGACGTTAAATTTGCGGCTTTCGCAGATGAAGACGCCAAAAGACATCCATGGTACCAGATCAATGTCAATTCGTTGAATACACAAAATCTTTCTGCAAGCTACCCGCTGGTAACTTATTTGAGAATAACCGGCGACCCGCGTTTGGCTGTTTTGTTTAAAAAAGCTTCCGGCAGCGGCGATTATTCCGGAATTATTCCGGGAGCAAGGGTTGCAGATGCAAGCAATGCTTTGAAAAAAGCCAATTTCAGTGAACCGGCTTTAGGCCCTACAACGCCTGTTTATTTCTTCTTGCAAAGTGAATTGCAATTTTTCTTGGCAGAGGCATATCTTCGTTTTTATAACGATGACGCCAAGGCAAAAGCAGCTTACGAAGAAGGTATTATCGCAAATTTTGCTACACGGGGTCTTTCTTCTCCGGAAGTAATTTATGAAAACAGCGCTTGCAAATGGCAAGGCGATGTGAATAACAAATTGGAATTGATCGGAATGCAGAAATGGGTAGGATCTGCTATGCTGAATAATGTTGAGTCCTGGGCGGAAATTCGTAGAACCGGTATTCCAAAAGCCTCTCCTTATGACGGTAGCGAGATTAATAATAATATTACCCTCTACACCAGCGGACAATTGATTTCTCCGACGATAAACGCTTTGGGTAAAGGTAATTTTCCGAAAAGGGTATTTTTCCCTGAATCGGCAACATTATATAATCTCAATACACCTAAAACAGATAATATTAAGTTAACAGATAAAGTGTGGTGGGATAAAAAATAATTTAAATGAAATGAATATGAAAAAGATATTTTATAGTTTATTTTTAGTATGCAGCCTTATCGCATTTGCAGGCTGTCATGAAATAACATCGGAGGATCCTTCAAAAATTACGTATTATGTAAGCTTTGAATTGCAAGGAGACCGGACAATGTTTGTCAAAGTAGGCGATACATTTACGGATCCGGGCGTGATAGCTACCGAAGGTGATCTGGATGTTAGCGCAGGAGTAAAAATAACCGGCTCTGTCAATACCGGCGAAATAGGTTTATATAACATCACCTATTCGGCTGTCAATGTAGATGGATTTTCCGCCTCTGCCGCAAGAACCGTTTTTGTATATAATCCTGCCGTTACAACGGATGTTGCAGGCGCTTATACCGTAGCATCAGGTACACACCGTTTGGCATTTTCTAACGGCGCACAAGTAGCATACAGCGGCTATCCGGTACGTATTTCCAAAGTAGCTCCGGGTATATTCTACGTAAGCGATTTTTTCGGTGGGTATTACGAAGTTCGTGCCGGATATGGCGCTAATTATGCCATGACCGGTTATTTTTCTTTGAATGAAGATAATACCATCGATTTATTAGACAGTCATGTAAATGGCTGGGGTGACGCGCTTGATGATTTGGAAAACGCCTCATATGACCCGCAATCCGGCGTTATTGAATGGGGTGCAGTTTATGCCGGAGCGTATTCTTTTAATGTCAAACTAAGCAAATAATAATTTTGAAAATTATGAAAAAGTATATATTAATATTTATTGCAATATTTGCACTTACCGTCCAATCCTGTGAAAAAGAATTTGATCCGGGTGGAACGGTTGTGGAGAAACTGGCCGGCGATTGGTATTGTGAATTCCAATATGAAGATGGAGGAGAGTGGCATAACCTTTTAGCCCTGTACGGTTATGATTATTTTTTGATGACTTCATATAACACGGCTGCCAATAATAACGAAATGTTTATTGATGACGCAGAAAATCTCTGGCCGTTCAAAGGAAAAGTTATCTGTGATGTAAATAGCTTGACTTTTAACACAAACGGGAAACAAGTAGAAAACTTGTATGATGAGACAATTCCTTTTGAGATAAAAAACGGCAAAGTTTTACAAGGAGGCGCTCATTCGGTAGGCGGACATGTGACGGATAGTATCTATATGGAAGCTGAATTTGCGGATGATCCGGGTACTATTTACAGAATCGTAGGTCACAGACGTACCGGATTTACTGAAGATGAAGATTTCAACCTTTGGTGATAATCAGTTGTTAAATTTTATAGAAAAGGCTGTCCGGAATCGGACAGCCTAAAAATCCGTTTTTTTATTATCTTTGCGCTTCATTAACGGTCAAATAATGATAGAGCAGGTAAGAATTTTATCCGATACACAATTGGGAGAGGTCGTTTTTCGAAGGAACAAACGGGCGCGAAAATACATAATCCGGATCAAAAATCAGGCGGTATATGTTACGATCCCAAACAAAGGAACCTACAAGGAAGCGGAGCGTTTTTTCTTGAAAAACAGAAATTTTTTATTGGAAAAGGTAGCTGAACTGTCAGCTAATACAGTTTCCCCTGTGGATGAAGCGAATCTGAGGAAACAGGCACAGGCTTATTTGCCGTCTAAATTGGCTGAATTGGCTAAGTTACATAGATTTGAATATCAATCCGTTAAGATAAGAAAGAGCAGGACCCGCTGGGGGTCTTGCTCTTCAAGGGGAACGATAAGCCTCTCTCTTTACCTACTATTATTGCCTTATTATTTAATTGAGTATGTGTTATTGCACGAACTTTGCCACACGGTCCGGATGAATCACAGTCCTGCTTTTTGGGAACTGCTGGATAGCTACACACAGGGGAAAGCCAAAATGTTTCAGAAAGAATTGAAAAATTACAAAATTCCCTGATTTAACGCCTGTTATTGCTGTCCTAATCCCGCCGATTATTCGGCTTGTTACCGGCAGGAGACTGATTGCCGTCATCGAATTTTTGTTCTTTACCTCTTTCCCTCTGTTCCAGTATCTGTCTTGCAAACTGTTGTTCGGCTTGGATATACAAGAATATTTTTTCAGCTGAGATTACCTTGGGAAACTTAACCGTATAGTATTCTTGTTCCAATTGTACCTCTTTTTGTCTGATATTTGCACAAAGTTCGATAAGTTTTTTATATTCGCTTTCTGCGTAATGTTTGCCCTCTTTTTTAGCTTGATTGTATTCGTGCATTGCTTTCCTGACTTGCCGGTTCAATTCAAATTTTTTCCCCTGCAACTCATCACACAACGGCCAGAAATCTTTAGCCTCTTCAGTGTTCAAATTCATTGCTTTGGTAATAAAAGCCTCCCTTTTTTCTTTGAATTTTTCAAACTCCTGTCTCCGCTTGTCCTCTTGTTGGGCAAAGAGAAAAACATTCATTCCTACCAATCCGAAAAATAGCAGCATTAATTTTTTCTTTGTCATTTTAATAATGTTAAAATTTTCTTCTATTAAAACCCTTCCGAATAATTAGCCAGACTGAAAGTAGCATCATCATACGCTATCTTTGCTAATCCGTCTTCATAATAGTTGTAAAAATCTTCAATATCCGATGAAGAACTCAAATTAAGTCCTTCAGAAACTCCCGTTTGACGAGGCATTCCTACAAAAATCCTGATAATCAGGGCAATTCCGACAAACATGGCAGCCATATATGCCCAAGGCTGTACCTTCTGCCACAAACTCACCGTTTTTGGCTTTTCCGGAATACGCTCAGGTAATTGCGACATAATGCCAGCGGTCAATCCTTCAAAGTATCCTTCCGGAACGCTAAAAGGGTCGACCTTTGCTAAATCGTTTAATTTCACTGTGTTTTTGTTCATAACTCCCGCTTATATAATTATAGACTATTGAAATCCAAAAAAGTTTAATCGCGATTTAAAAATTCTTCAATTTTTTTTACCGCATGGTGGTAAGACGCTTTCAAGGCGCCTACCGACGTCCCCATTATTTCCGACATCTCTTCATAATGCATTTCTTCATAATAACGTAAGTTGAAGACCGCCTTTTGTTTGTCGGGTAAAGAGATGATGGCTTTCTGAAGTTTCAGTTGTATTTCATCGCCATCGAAATATTCGTCGCTTTCCAATTTTTCTATCAGAAAAGCATCTTGGTCGTCAATGGAGACATTGTTCTGCGTATGTTGTTTGTTCAGAAAGGTGATGGATTCATTGAATGCAATCTTGTACAGCCATGTCGACAATTTGGCTTCTCCCCTGAAAAAATCAAGATTCATCCAAGCTTTGAGAAATGTGTTTTGCAGCAAATCGTTGGTGTCATCATGCGAAACTACCATTTTTCGGATTTGCCTGTACAGTTTTTCACTGTAATAAGAAACAACCAATTCAAAAGCTTTCCGCTGTAAGTCGGGGTCTGCGCTTCTTAACTGCTTGAGTATTTCTTCTTCGTTATAGAGTTTCATGCATTCATCAAATTGAACGACAAAAATAATAAAAAAAAACTGACAAAAAAAATTATTACATATGAAAAGGCTTGTCAATAAAAAAAGCCATCAAAAGGCTTATAGATTTCCTTTCGATGACTTTTTGTTCACGCAGACCTTATCGTACAAAATACAATAAGGTATTATTGCTGAGAAAGATTACATCATGCCGCCCATTCCGCCGCCCATAGGAGGCATGGCAGGAGCAGGATTGTCTTCTTTTTTATCCGTGATAACACATTCTGTTGTCAGGAACATACCGGCAATAGAAGCAGCATTTTCCAAGGCAACGCGTGTCACTTTAGTTGGGTCGATAACACCTGCTGCATAGAGGTTTTCATAAACATCTTTGTGGGCGTTGTAACCAAAATCGCCTTTGCCTTCTTTTACTTTCTGAACGACTACGGCGCCTTCTTTTCCTGCATTTCCAACGATTTGTCGAAGCGGTTCTTCGATAGCGCGTTTTACGATTTCAACACCGGTTGTTTCATCTTCGTTATCGCCCTTCAATGTTTCCAAAGCAGTTATTGCACGGATGTAGGCAACACCGCCGCCGGGAACCGTACCTTCTTCGATAGCCGCACGGGTAGCGCTCAAGGCATCGTCTACGCGGTCTTTCTTTTCTTTCATTTCCACTTCGGAAGGAGCGCCTACGTAAAGGACAGCCACACCGCCTGCCAATTTGGCCAAACGTTCCTGTAATTTTTCGCGGTCGTAGTCGGAAGTGGTTGTTTCGATTTGCGCTTTGATTTGACCTACACGTGCTGCAATGGCGCCTTTGTCACCGGAACCGTTTACAATCACCGTATTGTCCTTGCTGATGCTTACTTTTTCGGCAGTACCCAGCATATCAATGGTAGCGCCTTCTAATTTCAATCCTTTTTCTTCAGAGATAACAACACCGCCTGTGAGTACGGCAATGTCTTCCAGCATTTCCTTGCGGCGATCGCCGAATCCCGGCGCTTTCACGGCGCAAATTTTCAGGGAACCGCGTAAACGGTTTACCACCAAAGTAGCCAAGGCTTCCGATTCGATATCTTCAGCAACAATCAAGAGCGGACGTCCGGTTTGAACGGTTTGTTCCAGAATGGGCAGCATATCTTTCAGTACGGAAATTTTCTTGTCGTAGATAAGAATATAAGGATTGTCCAAATCGGCTTCCATTTTTTCGGTGTTGGTGACAAAATAAGCCGAAATATAACCGCGGTCGAACTGCATACCTTCTACTACATCTACGTAAGTATCAATACCTTTGGCTTCTTCCACCGTGATAACGCCTTCTTTTTTCACTTTCCGCATGGCTTCTGCAATCAGGGCGCCTATGGTTTCATCGCCATTGGAAGATATCTTAGCCACATTTTCTATTTTACCGAAGTCATCTCCTACTGCCTGAGATTGTTCTTTCAAGGAAGCTACAACAGCTGTAACCGCTTTGTCGATACCGCGTTTCAAATCCATCGGATTCGCTCCTGCCGCCACATTTTTCAAACCTACGCTGATAATGGATTGCGCCAAAACCGTAGCGGTAGTTGTTCCGTCTCCCGCATCATCATTGGTTTTGGAAGCAACTTCCTTTACCAATTGAGCGCCTATATTTTGGAAAGAATCGGACAATTCGATTTCTTTCGCAACCGTAACACCGTCTTTGGTGATTTGCGGCGCACCGAATTTCTTATCAAGAATAACATTACGACCTTTAGGACCTAAAGTTATTTTTACTGCGTTTGCCAACTCGTCGACTCCTTTTTTCAGTAAATCGCGTGCATCAATGTCAAATTTAATTTCTTTTGCCATAGTATTTGTTGTTTTTTTAATTGTTAAATTATTGCAAGAACATCCGATTGACGCATAATCAGGTATTGTACGCCTTCCAACTCAATTTCCGTTCCGGCATATTTGCCGTATAGGACATGGTCAGCCGGTTTAAGTACCATTTCTTCATCTTTAGTTCCGTTGCCGGTTGCAATGACTTCCCCTTTCAAGGGTTTTTCTTTTGCCGAATCGGGAATGATAATCCCGCCGACTGTTTTTTCTTCTGCAGCTGCCGGTTTAACCAGCACTCTGTCTGCTAATGGCTTAATGCTCATAATTTATAATTTTTATTGTTATTATTATGTATTTTGTCCTTTTCCCTGCGAATTTTGTGCCAAAAATTAAAAACTGACAAATTGACAAAA
>JAITNQ010000293.1 GCA_031290435.1 Candidatus Symbiothrix sp.
TGGGCGAAGCATAAATATCTTGCTGCCTTGATTACAGGGCTTTTCCTGTGTACAAAAATGTTGGTTGCTATTCCGCTTTTTCTCTATTTCTTCCCAAAATTCCTGCGATACGAGACAAAAGAAAAAATCCTGTTTGCTGTTATCGTCATTGCCGGGTTTGTCTTCCCTTTTATTCCGTTTATGATAGGGGAACACAGTATCCTTAACCATCCGGAATACAATCCATTCCTGCAACAAACGAGGCAAGGGTCTATCCTGACCTTAATAATAGGCGGCATTCTTATTGTCTTGGCTTCACTCAGTTGGGATAAGATGAAGACTTGTTTCTTTTGGGCGGGATTTTTCCTGTTTGCGCTTGTTTTTTCGGTAGGTGTCGGCGTCTATTTGAAATACGATGATTTATATTTTGTTGTATTCGAAGATGAATTTGACAAGTCTTATTTCAATGTTTGCCTCCCGTTCTTTTTATTCTGTATCTGTGAAATAAAAAAATTTAAATTTACTTATATGGATATTTTAGCTTGAAGGGACATTTTGTTTTCCGCTAATTTTCAACTAAATTACAAGCGAATGTTACGGACTCCGCGAATCTTACGAATACTTGATGCGGAATGGAAAATATCTAATACTTCAATCCGTTCGTCCGTAATCCGATAGATAATCAGGTGCGCGTCAAGAATGATGTTGCGGTAGATGCGGCTTTTGGTGGCAAGATGCCGACATTCAGGATACGCAGTATAGAATTCGGAAAGAGAGGACAAGGATTGTCTGATTTGTTGCAAGTAACGTTCAGCCTGAAAATAGCCGAATGTATCAAGTGTGTAATTGTAGATATTTTTACGACTTGACCTAAACTTTTCACTGACTATAAACGGCTTGCGAGCAATTTTTTCTTCCATATTTCAAATTCCTCATCAGCTTCCTCTATGGTGTAGAACGACCCTTGCTCTATTCGATGAAAATGTTCCCACCACTCCTCCTGTGTGCCATGAAATGGAAGATTGGGATTCCAGTCACCGGATGACGAAATTTGGGCATTTCTGCTTTCATAAGCCACAATAGGCTCTCCAACAGTCGTCTGAACATTGTCTTTGGTTTTATACGGTTTTTTTGACATAACTGAATTATTTTATGTATGCCACAAAAGTACAAAAAGTAATTGAGAATTTCAGTAATGTTTTCAAGGATTTTTTTGTACATTTGCAACCTGAATAAATTTCATCCATATATGATTCAAAAAATTAATAATTTACGCGCTGATATTCACAATTTGAAAGCCAATAATGCCGAAGAAATTGAAGTATTACGCATCAAATACCTGAGTAAAAAAGGTGAAATTGCTGCCTTGATGAACGATTTCCGCAATGTGGCCGTCGCAGAAAAAAAAGCTATCGGCCAACATTTGAATGAACTCAAAGAGAAAGCCATAGAAAAAATCAACGAACTGAAAGCAAGTTTCGAAAATCAAAGTTCATCGGAAGATAGTTTTGATTTGAGCCGTACAGCGTATCCGTATCATGTTGGCACAAGGCATCCGCTTTCCATTGTGAAACAGGATATTTGTGATATTTTCGGACGTTTGGGATTTTCCATTGCAGAAGGCCCGGAAATTGAAGACGATTGGCACGTTTTTTCATCGCTGAACTTTCCCGAAGACCATCCGGCACGCGATATGCAAGATACTTTTTTCATTCAGCATGGCGCCGACCTTCTGTTAAGGACACATACCTCTTCGGTTCAGACACGGGTGATGGAGAAAACCCAACCGCCTATCCGCATCATTTGCCCCGGCCGCGTTTACCGAAACGAGGCTATCTCTTACCGTGCGCACTGTTTTTTTCATCAAGTAGAAGCTTTGTACATAGATAAAAATGTTTCTTTTGCCGACCTGAAACAAGTCTTGCTGTTTTTCGCCAAAGAAATGTTTGGGCAAAATACCAATATTCGCCTGCGTCCGTCTTTTTTCCCGTTCACCGAACCCAGCGCTGAAATGGATATCAGTTGCAATCTCTGTGGCGGTAAAGGTTGCCCTTTCTGTAAACATACCGGATGGGTGGAAATTTTAGGTTGTGGTATGGTAGACCCCAATGTATTGGAAAACTGCGGAATAGACAGCAAAATTTATTCGGGTTATGCTTTGGGAATGGGAATTGAACGAACCACGAACCTCAAGTACCAAGTCAAAGATCTGCGCCTGTTCTCCGAAAATGATGTCCGATTTTTAAGGCAATTTGAAGCGGCTACCTAAAACTTTGTCTGGTCATGACGAAACAGGAAAGATACAAAGGCGTGATTGCATGGTTTCTGAAGAACATGCCGCATCCGGAAACAGAATTACAGTATGGCAGCCCGTTTCAGTTGCTGGTTTCGGTAATATTGGCAGCCCAATGCACAGATAAACGGGTGAATATGGTTACACCGGCACTATTTGAAGCCTATCCGAATCCGGAAGCCATGGCTGTATCCAATCAAGATGCTGTTTTCGAATACATCAGGAGCGTTTCTTATCCTAACAACAAAGCCAAGCATTTAGTGGAAATGGCCAAGATGCTCATAAACGATTTCAAAGGGAAAGTACCTGCTACAGTAGCCGACCTGATGAAATTGCCGGGCGTAGGCAAGAAAACCGCTAACGTAGTTGCATCTATCGTATTCAATATACCTGCTTTAGCCGTTGATACCCATGTTTTCAGGGTTTCCAACCGCATCGGCTTAACCGAAAATTCCAAGACGCCCTTGGAAACCGAAAAAGAACTAAACAAATTCATTCCCATGCACTTGTGGTCTACGGCGCATCACTGGCTCATCCTGCATGGCCGTTATGTCTGTATGGCACGCAAACCGCATTGTGAAAACTGCGAACTGAAAACTTTCTGTAAAACTTATCCTTCTATGACATCTCTTGCTAAATAGAAGGTGAAGGCTCTCACTACGAACAAAAATATCTGCCTGCTATTCAATTTCTTACTAAAATTATTCAAATCTGTTTTTGAAAATTAAAGAAAATATACTACTTTTGCGTCCGGGTAAGTCCTACACGGTCAGCTCCCTTCAAATCCCCCAGGGCTTGACCGCAGCAAGGGTAGTTGGTTGTAGCGGCGCGATGTAGTAAGCTTACCCTTTTTTCTTTATACTGAATATCCCTTTTTATTTGATGAGCATACGATTTTTTATAGTCTTTATAATGAGCGCATTGTGCTTTAGTTGTTCCGGACGTAAAATGTATGATGAACAACGTTCCGGATTTGAGATTATCCGGTTCGACAGGGATTTATACCAATACCTTATTCATAAAGAACCGGACAGCGTATTGGAGAAACACAAGGAAATCCTGAATCTCTTAGGCGAAAATATTTTCGGCATCGGCAATTCCGATTCTGCCGGATTTTATTCCCGGCTGAAAACCTATTTCTCCGAGCCTAACCTGATGAATCTGTACAAAGATGAACAAAATTCATTCAACGATATTTCTGCCATTGATAACGAATTATCGCAAGCATTCGGTATCTTTTGCGAACACTTTCCGCAAATTCAACAACCCAAAATATACTTGCATGTATCCGGTTTATATCAGAACATCGTCCTTACAGATAGCATTTTGTCCTTGTCTGCCGATAAATACTTGGGAACGGATTATCCTTTATACGAAAATTTTTTCTATGATTACCAACGACAGCAGATGACACTCAACCGAATAACGCCTGATTACCTCATAGGTTTTATGATGGCTAATTTTCCATTCAAAGGAAATGAAGACATACTGTTAGACAGGATATTGTATGAAGGAAAATTGCGTTATATACTCGCAAAACTCTTGCCAAACAGGCAAGCTTGTGAATATGTAGCCTATACGGAAGAACAATATGCTTGGTGTAATAAAAACGCCTCGCAAATATGGAAAACTATTTTAGGAAACCAACACTTATTTTCGGCTAATTATTTAACAACTATTCAATATTTAAGTGAATCGCAGCATACCACATTTCTTTCGGTCGAATCTCCCGGAAAAGTAGGAATATGGCTGGGTTACAGGATAATCAACGCTTTTATGGAACGGAATCCCCATACAAGTTTGCAAGAGTTGATAGATAGAATTGATTACAATGAAATGTTGAAACAATCGAAATATAAACCTTAAATATATGCATGTATAAGTGGTTTTTTTCTTTTTTTAATTGAAAAAGTAAAAAATTTCAATTAAAATGACTACATTTGCATCATAATCATTCGGTTTTTGATGATACAAAAATACCCTTCCGCATTACTGGAAAATGCAGTTAATGAATTGGCAAAGTTACCGGGCATAGGAAGAAAAACGGCATTGCGCTTGGCGCTTCACACATTAAAAAAATCTCCTGAAGAAGTTTCGCTTCTGGGACAGTCGGTTGTAGATTTACGCAATAAGGTAAACTACTGCCGGGTTTGTCATAATATTTGCGACGAAGCGATTTGTGAGATATGCAACAATCCCAACAGGGATTCGAGCTTGGTTTGCGTCGTCGAAAACATCAAGGAGGTCATGGCGATTGAAAATACCGGACAATTTCACGGTTTATATCATGTATTGGGTGGAATAATCTCCCCGATGGATGGTATCGGACCTAATGATTTACAAATCGCAAGCCTGATTCAACGGGCACAAAGCGAAGCAATAAGTGAGATTATACTGGCGCTGAGTTCGACAATGGAAGGAGATACGACTAATTTTTATATTTACAGAAAATTAGCCGGTCTGAATGTAAAAATAAGCCTTATCGCCAGAGGTATCTCTGTAGGTGACGAGATTGAATACGCCGACGAGATAACTTTAGGTCGGTCAATTCTGAACAGAACAAATTTTAATGACTCTTTTAAAATATAAAAATTATGATAATAGCTGTTGATTTTGATGGAACTATAGTAGAACACGCTTATCCTAAAATTGGGAAACCTATACCGTTTGCCATTGATGTGTTGAAAAAATTACAGGAAGAAGAACATCACACCTTGATACTTTGGACAGTCAGGGAGAATGAATTCTTGCAAGAAGCTTTGGCCTACTGTGAAAAAAACGGGCTTGTATTTTTTGCTGCGAACAGGAATTATCCGGAAGAAATCCTTGAGGAAAGTCCACGGAAATTAGCTGCCGATCTGTTTATTGATGATAAAAATCTTGGCGGAGTTCCGGATTGGGGTATTATTTACCAAATGGTAAAATACGGAACAACCGATTTACAGGAAATTGCCGATTTATTTCCGAATGCAAACAGACCGGCAAAGAAAAAGAACCTTTTTATCCGTATGGGAGAAGCATGGGATCTGGCGCTGGGAAATACCTATTAAAAAGACGGACGCATGAACATTCCTATTGATGAAAAGATAGTGAACAAGGCAGTTGCCGGTTTGCAGATTACAGATTTTGAAAAAGCTACCATTCGGGAAGTAGTCGCCATTGCAGGGCAAATTGAAAAAGAAACCGGACTGGAATTTATCCGGATGGAAATGGGCGTACCCGGACTACCTGCGTCAACTGTAGGAGTAGCGGCGGAAATAGAGGCGCTTCAAAACGGCGTCGCATCTATTTACCCCATAATCGATGGCCTTCCGGAACTGAAAAACGAGGCTTCCCGGTTTGTTAAAGCCTTTATTGACTTGGATATCGCAGCCGAATGTTGCGTCCCTGTTGTCGGCTCCATGCAGGGAACATTCACTTCCTTTCTTATTGCCGGACAATGCACTCCGGGAAAAGATACCATCCTGTTTATCGACCCGGGCTTCCCGGTTCAAAAGCAACAGGCGGTGGTGTTGGGCTATAAATTCGAATCTTTTGATGTATACAACTACAGGGGAGAAAATTTAAGAGAAAAATTGAAAGAATACCTTACCAAAGGAAATATTGCCTGTATCATTTATTCCAATCCCAATAATCCGGCATGGATTTGCCTGAAAGAAAATGAATTACAGATAATTGGAGAACTGGCTACCGAATATGACGCCATTGTGCTGGAAGATTTGGCTTATTTTGCCATGGATTTTCGGAAAGATTTGTCCACTCCATTTCAAGCGCCTTTCCAAGCCAGCGTCGGAAAATATACGGAGAATTACCTTCTACTTATATCCGGCTCTAAAGCATTTAGTTACGCTGGCCAACGCATAGGAATTGTCGCCATATCGGATAAATTATACCATCGCGCTTTCCCCGGACTGACACAAAGATACGGAGGTGGTACATTTGGCAGGGTATTTATACACAGGGCTTTGTATGCTATTTCATCAGGGACGAGTCATTCCGCGCAATATGCCTTGGCTGCCATGTTCAGAGCTGCTTCGGATGGAAAATACAATTTCATAGAAGAGATAAAAGAATATGGAGAAAGGGCCAAAAAGATGAAAACTATTTTCCTGAAACACGGTTTTGAAATTGTATACGCCAAAGATTTGGACGAAGATATAGCCGACGGTTTTTATTTCACTATCCGCTATCCCGAAATGACCGGCGGGGAATTAATGAGAGCGCTGATACCATTTGGCATCAGCGCCATTTCACTAACCACCACCGGCAGCAAACAGGAAGGACTCCGTGTCTGCACTTCTTTCATCAAAGACTACCAGTATGCGCAATTGGAAGAGCGGTTGGCGGCTTTTAGTTTATCACAATCCTGTGCATCGTAGGTTTCGTATTTAGCCCATCGTAGACCAACAGGAAATAAATACCGGGCGACAAACCGCTGACATTCAATTGTGTGCTTCCGTTTCCAAGTGTGGATTGACGGAGCGCAATACCTGCATTGCTACAGAGTTTCACGCTGAAAGCCGGTACTTTGGATTTATCGCCGGCGGCGGCTTGCAGATAGTTCCTGGATTTGCTGTATTTGGTCATATCGACTGAGATATTGAGCATGCTACCGGAAGAGACAGGATTCGGGTAACAGGAGATGTAATCCTCCACTTCTTCTGATTCTACAACAATAGACCCGTAAACCGTGATTTGGCTTGCGCCGGAAAGACTTCCGTTGCTTACCGTTACTTGCAGCGTATTGACAATAGACGAATTGTTATTTTCGCGGAAATAGTATAAATCGGCATAATTACCCACTCCGATTATATTCGAATTGAATCTCCATGTATATAAATTCGCTTGAGGAGAGGTCGTTGCATGGAAATAATAATTGTGATCCGTAATACTTACCGATATGGAATTGGGCACAATTTGTATGTTTTTTTGCACGTACAAAGTGCTGCCATTCACTGTAATCTGCGCTTTTATCCATCCTGAACCGCTACCGGAAGCATAAACCGATATCGGAATACGGTAGTCTATCTCCTCATCCGGATCACTGCTTCCCTGCGCTCCCGGCGATATACTCAAATTGGAACTGCTGGTCCAAGTAACATTACTACAGGATTCTAAATCAGTGCCGGAATTCGGAATATACGTTTCTATCGGATCCGTAATACTGAACAAAGTATAGTTTGCGGAAGAAGATTGCGTGATGCTACTCTGTCCACTGATAGATGCATTATTATTCGGTTGTAATATCGTAAGATATGACCGTTTGACAAGCTGCTGGTTCACATTTATTTCTACCCAACCCGTACCATCTCCGACAGACAGTACATTCACCGTCTTCGTCAAACCGGTAGTGCCTCCTACAAGCGACAAGTTAGAGGAACATGACCAACTAATCTGACTTCCTATTATGAACGAAGGTAGATTGGCAATGCTGAAAACAGCAGATGAGCAAAGCGCAGGAGAGTAGGAATAAATATATAATTGACAAGGTGTTAATGTTGTAGTGACAACTGCGGAATTGTTGATAAGCGCTGTAAGCGTTGCCTGCGATTCATTCAATCCGGTTTTGGTAACTTTTACGGAAGAATTTGTTTGGTTAGACAAAGTGAATGCCGTACCGGATACACTCCATTGGACAGTAGCGCCGGAAGGTAAATTTTCCAAAGTGAAAACGTTGCCATTAGTGCAGACATAAGAATTCCCGGAAATAACAGGCGTTCTGATAGTATTAACTGTTGTTGCACTTGTACTCGGAGATGGGTCTAACCAGTTACTCAGACGAGTAGAATCGGTTCCACCTCCTGTCCATGACAGATTAAATTTACCATAATATTTTGTAATAGGGGCACAACCGGTAGCGCCTCCATGAAGTTGCCCAACTACCCTTTTGTTTTGATCAAACAACGGTGAGCCGGAGGATCCTCCCTCCGTAGTTCCATTATCGAATCCTACAACCCAATGTGTATTGGATGGAGAACTTGGGCTTCCCGTCCAATTAATTACACTACTATTTGTACCAAGACTATGATTGTCAAACGAAATTTTCATTACATCACCACTCGGGTGGTGAATGCCTGTAGCGGAAGATGGCGTATTTCCACTTTTGTCCCAGCCCAAAAGCGTCAATTGTCCAGAAGCATTCGTGACAGCATCAACTAATTCCATCAATAAAAAATCGGTATTGACCCATGCTGCCCTGAAAGTAGCATGATTATATGAAATATAATTTGTCACAGAACTTCCATTACACACGATTTTTTTAAATTGAAACCGAAATTCCCAATTCTCGGCAGCGTTGATTTCCGTACTGCTCAATGTACCATTGTCATTAGTGTCAATACAATGAAACGCGCTTAGAAAATAGGGTCGGTAGTCTTGTTTGGTATTGTTTAACAGAGAGCCAGAACACCATTCTGTCCCAGTTGCTAATAAAACAAGTACTACGGCATCCGATTCGTTTTTCCAATTGAGATAGCAATTTATATCATTGTGACAAGTCTGATTTGAATCACCGAGCTTTTCTGGAGAAAATAAATTATAGTAGGCATGTACTACCTTGGAAATTTTCAAAAAAGACTGTTGTACGACATTTTTTGGTTCAATTAGTTAAATAACCGCTTCATCTCCAGCAACAAGATCCGTCAGAAAGGTTTCTCCTGATTTGTTTTGTGCGTCCGTTACCGGACCATATACCATTGAGCCATCCGGATTAAAAATATAGAGTTCTGCTCCTTCTGATAAAAACAACTTTTCAAAGATGAAATTAAGAGAATAGGCGCCCGGTGAAGTTATTTTTAAGTTCCAAACATTTACGCTATCCTGCTTCTCCCATGTCCCATCTTCCAATGTATAATTCACATCGAACCCATAACCGAAACGGAATGGTACATCACCCATTCCTTCCCTTGATTGATCCTCTCCCTTCAATTTGGCTACATTTACCTGTTGCATTGTCTTTATCGGAATGGCTTTTATTATTTTCTGCTTTAATGTAGGAAAAGTTTCAAATGCATCTTTCGATTCAAAAAAAGTAGAAGAAACTTGAGCCGACAAACCGATCGAAAATGTCAGTAGTATAAAAATATTAATAACACATATAAGTATTTCATAATAATTTGATTTTTAATTAGTTAATTTCAAAATTAATCTTAAAAGTGAGAGGGCCTATATGTAACCATGACCATCCATCTTCAGGTGTTTTTGGCGGAACATAAAAACTGAATTCGTGTGAAACTTCAGTATAATAAACTCCTTTCGCTAATGCCGGTTGCGGAGAAATACCAAAACAGAACGGAAAAGGAGAAAATAACCGCTCTCTATCTATCCAGGGAATGACTATTTTACACAGTTTATCTTCTCCAAAAAAAGGAAATGTTCTAAACTCTTCTGTACAATTAACTTCTGCAAAAGGATTTCCAATAACGCCTTTGGTCGGAGAAATCACTTTTCCAAAACCATCGACTGATAATTCGTAAATAAAATCCTTAACTATCTTCAAATCAATTGCATCCTGTTGGTTTTCCATTTCAAGGCAAAAACTAAAATTTTCGCCTACTTTAAAAGAATTTGCCGGAACATTGTCTTTGTCCAGCAAACAAAATTTAAATCGAATGTCATCTACCACTGTTTCGATAACCGGGTTATCGTCATGCAGCAAAACTTCCTTTTTAAATTGCGCATCGTCTGTGTTTTGCAAGGAATCGTTGGCGCATGAAAACAAACACATAAGACCGGTAAAAAATAAAAATAAACCTGACTGTTTCATAAAAATAAAGGTATTAAAAATTAATTATAGAACCGCTTTTTAATAAGACGGAAAAAATCTTAAAAACGTTGCATGGCATCCGTTTATTTAATAATATTTAAGACAAAGATAGTAGAGACGTTGCGCGCAACGTCTCTACAGGTGTAACGGTTATAGGAGATTGCGGGTCGTTGCCCGCAATGACAAGAGGGTCTTATTGATAAGCCGTCCAGTCCGTCAGCCGCATATCGCCTTTTTTATTAAAGGTATCATGGAAGGCTAAAGCGCTTGCCATATTCTGGGGTGTGTGACCTTTTTGGCCGAGATTGAGATAATCTTTCAACAATCCTTTATACTGCGGATCTACGCAATTGTTGATTATTTCTTCGGCGCGTTGTATGGGCGACTTGCCTCTCAGATCGGCAATACCGTGTTCGGTAATTAAAATTTTAACGGAATGTTCGCTGTGATCCATATGGGAAACCATCGGAACAATAGCGCTGATTTTCCCGTCTTTAGCGGTAGAGGGAGCTGTAAAAATCGACAAGTAAGCATTCCGGCAGAAATCGCCCGAACCGCCGATTCCATTCATCATCTTGGTTCCCAAAACATGTGTAGAATTGATATTTCCGAAAATATCAGCTTCCAGCGCCGTATTGATGGAAATCAAGCCCAAACGGCGGGCTATTTCCGGCGAATTGGAAATTTCCTGGGAACGAAGCAGTAATTTTGCTTTGAATTCGGACAAATTATTGTAAATCTCTTCCAATGCAGGCGTACTCAAGGTTAGCGAACAACCACTGGCAAATTTCACATTGCCTTCTTTCATCAGTGTTACAACCGAATCCTGTATAACCTCGGTGTATATTTCAAAGGGCGGAATGTCCTTATTGGCGCCCATCGCACCCAAAACCGCATTTGCTACATTGCCTACCCCTGATTGAACGGGCAAGAAAGCAGCAGGAATTCTTCCTACTTTCATTTCTCTCGACAGAAATTCGGCTACATTCCGGCCAATCTGATTGGTTACTTCATCCGAAGGTGTGAAAGCGCCTACTTCGTTGGGAAAATCCGTCTCTACGATACCCACAATTTTGGCAGGGTCTACCTGAATATAGGGGAGGCCTATCCTGTCACTCGGTTTGTAAACCGGTATTTCACGCCGGACAGGAGGGTCAGCCGGTTCGTAAATATCATGGATACCCGCTAATTCTTTCGGATGATATTTGTTCAGTTCAATGATGATGCGATCGGCCAAGCGGGCAATGGTCGGCGCAATACCTACACCTGAAGTCAGGTAAATTTTCCCGTCATCCGTTATGTCACAGGCTTCCAGAATAGCCCAGTCCGGTTTCTGCAAAAAGCCGTAACGTAGATATTGCTGTAATTCTGAAAGATGCAGGTCGAAATAATGTGCATCTCTGTTGTTCAACTCTTTCCGCATATCGCCATTGGATTGATATGGGGAACGAAACTTGATGGCATGCGCCCTCGACAAAGCGCCATCGATAGAATCACCTGTCGAAGCTCCGGTATAATATCCTACCTTGAACGATTTTCCTGCCGCATGCGCTTCTTCGGCTATTTTCGCCAATTCTTTCGTTACTGCTTTTGGACAACCGGCGGCCGTAAAACCGCTGAATCCGATAACATCATTGTCTTTCAATAAACGGGCAGCTTCTTCTGCTGTAATTTTTTGATAACTCATGGTTATTTAAATTTATAATTATGATTATTTTTCGCTTGCAAAGGTAGTATTTTCTTTCTAAAAAACATAATTAAGTAAAAATTATTTTGATGAATGACAATTTAACAATACTTTTGATTGAAAATTTCGGTATAGACAACAGCTCTTTTTAGCTCCTCTATATTGGAAATATCCAAATACGGTTCATTCGGCTCCTCTTCTACTTCCTGTATAAAAGTGTCTTCCGAAGGCTGAATCTGGTTTTTTTGATGAGACTGATGTGTCTTCCCAATCACCTGTTTTTCAACTGGTTTATCATATACGGACGCCTGATAAACACGTCTTGTTGCATCGAAAATATTCGGTGCAACGGGTATAGGCTCTCCCGGCATTTTCCCCGGCAATGTAGTTTCGTGCCCGTACTCCTTCTTTTTCTTTCTTTTTAAGAGAGAAAAAAGAATTGAAATGATAATAATTATTAAAGGTAGATAATCTGATAACTTATCCATAAAATTATGCTTAATTTTGCAGTCCAAATTTACGAAGAATAAATGAAACAAACAAATAAATGCTTTAAAATTATTATGAGTGACTTCACAGCCACTCATAACCCATTTAACCAAAACCTTAACTATGAAAAAATTTTACGTTTTTCACTGACAAAGGTAGCTATATTTTTTTAATCACCAAATTTTTTTTAAAGAATATGCTGTTTTTGTGCGTTAAATATTGTTAATAATTAATTTACTTAAAATAATTGCGATGGATAAGAAACAAAAAAAAGACTTTAAATCTGTTACTAACAATGGAATACGACGAGTATACATTGAGACTTACGGCTGTCAAATGAATGTGGCCGATAGTGAAGTTGTGGCATCAATTATGCAAATGGATGGGTTTGAAACAACTGAAAACATGAATGAAGCCGATACAATCTTAGTGAATACCTGTTCGGTTCGGGATAATGCGGAACAAAAAGTTTTATCTCGACTACAATATTTTCAGTCCTTAAAGAAAAAAAACAAAAAATTAATCGTCGGCGTATTGGGTTGTATGGCCGAAAGGGTGAAAGACGAACTGATTGAGCGTCACCATGCCGACTTAGTAGCCTGCCCCGACGCCTATTTAGATTTGCCCCATTTGATCGGGAGCGTCGAAAGCGGAGATAAAGCCATTAATGTAGCGCTGTCTTCTACGGAAACCTATAAAGATGTCATCCCATTGAAATTATCCGGCGTCAAAATAGCCGGTTTCATCTCCATCATGCGCGGATGCAACAACTTTTGCACGTATTGTGTGGTGCCTTATACGCGCGGACGAGAAAGAAGCCGGGAACCGGAAAGTATCCTGAACGAAGTGCGTTCGCTGAAAAATCAGGGCTACAAAGAGATTACGTTGTTGGGACAAAATGTAAATTCTTATTTATGGAAAGGCGAGATAGATTTCCCGCGTTTATTGGAAATGGCGGCGCAAGAAGCGCCTGAAATGCGGATACGATTCACAACATCCCATCCGAAAGACATGAGTGATGCAACGCTGAAGGTCATCACACAATACCATAATATTTGTAAACATATCCATTTGCCGGCTCAATCGGGCAGTTCAAAAATACTGAAAGCCATGAACCGCAACTATACACGAGAATGGTATCTCGACCGGATTGCGGCTATTCGCCGGATTGTACCGGATGCAGCCATTTCGACTGACTTGTTTTGCGGATTCTCTTCCGAAACGGAAGAAGACCACCTCGAAACGCTTTCCTTAATGAGAGAAGTAGGTTTTGACTCGGCTTTCATGTTCAAATATTCGGAACGTCCGGGAACTTATGCCGCCAAAAACATGCCGGACAATGTTCCGGAAGCTGAAAAAATAAGAAGATTGGAAGAAATTATAGCCTTACAATTGGAATTATCGCTGAAGCGAAACAAAGAAGATATCGGTAAAACGGTTGCAGTAGTAGTTGAAGGTTTCTCAAAACGCTCTCGGGAACAATTATTCGGTAGAACTTCTCAAAATAAAGTAGTCATCTTTAATAAGGGAACGCACAAGGTAGGAAATTTTGTAAATGTCCGTATTAAAGAGGCTTCCGCAGCAACATTGTTTGGAGAAGCGGATAATTTTTAGTTAAAAAAAACTAATTCATAGAAAAGTCCATATTAATTCTGTAATTTTGCGCCATATTTGGGTATTATATGTCCTTTTGACAAAAATGTTTCAGTGACTAAAGTAATGAAAAATAAGCGAACAATTTCTGCAACTACTTTTTTTAGTTCAAGAGTAACGGCTACAATAAGCATCTCGTTAGTGCTTTTTTTATTGGGATTAATCATTTTGCTCACCCTATTTGCAGGGAATCTTTCGTCTTATGTAAAGGAGCGTTTCTCGTTCGACATCATTTTGAATGAAGAGGTAAAGAATGCACAAGTGGCTGATTTAATAAAAAAGTTAGAGAAAACTGTTTTTGTAAAATCGACTGAATATATTTCAAAAGCAGATGCCGCCAAACAATTGGAAGAAGACATGGGACAGAATTTGGAAGATTTTCTGGGATTCAATCCGCTTCCGGCGATGATAGTCGTACATTTGAACTCCAAGTATGCGAATACAGACAGTCTTTTCGTTGTTGAAAGCCAAATCAAAGGATTCTCGACAAATATCAAAGACATAGCATACAGGAAAGAGTTAATGGAAATGGTCAATGACAATTTGAGAAATGCAGGCATTATTCTGCTGGGATTGATGACATTCCTGCTTATTATTTCGTTTGCATTAATCAACAATACCATCCGTTTAACGGTCTATTCCAAAAGATTTTTGATTCATACGATGAAATTGGTTGGCGCCACTGCCGGTTTTATCCGGAAACCCTTTATCCGGGCGCAAGTTATAGCAGGAATTATAGCGGCCATCATTGCTAATGGACTGTTATTCTGGCTATTGTATTATATTGCAAAAGATTTGGGAAATCTGTCGGAATTGGTGAACGCAAACACCTTATATATTGTATTCGGATGTGTTTTTGTTTTAGGTATTCTTATTTCTATGGCAGCGACATTTTTTGCGGTAAACAAATATATTCGTATGGACGAAGGAGATTTATACTATATTTGATTCGGTATTACATTAAAAAATAAATATATGGATAAAAAAAAATTTGTATTTGGAAAAGAAAACTTTATCATGCTGGGTATCTCGATTGCAATTATTATTATCGGATTCTGGTTGATGTCGGGAGCAAAAACTACGGAAGAAACCGGATTTGACCCGCGGATATTCGATGCCCGGAGAATAGTCATTGCGCCGATTGTAACGATGATCGGATTCGGCTTGGTGGTATGGGCGATTCTTAAAAAACCGAAAGATGAAGAAACCCAAACGGTTAAAAAACAATAAAGGATGGATTGGCTTCAAGCGCTTATTCTGGGTATTATTCAGGGATTGACCGAATATCTGCCTGTCAGCAGTAGCGGCCACTTGGCTATCGGAAGCGCTCTTTTCGGATTAAACGGAAAAGATAACCTGATATTTGCTATCGTAGTCCACGCAGCTACTATTTTAAGTACGATTGTCGTCTTGTGGAAAGAGATTTTCAATTTACTGGCAGGTTTGTTCAATTTCAAATGGAATGATGAAACGCAATATATATCCAAAATTTTGATTTCCATGATTCCTGTTGCAATTGTAGGCCTTTTCTTTAAAGATTATGTCGAAGAAATTTTTGGCAGCGGATTGTGTATTGTCGGATGTATGTTGTTGGTGACAGCCGTTTTACTTGGCTTTTCGTATTATGCAAAACCCCGCCGGAAAAAGCAGATTTCTTTTCGGGATGCATTCATTATCGGCATTGCTCAAGCGATAGCCGTGCTTCCGGGATTATCGCGTTCTGGTGCAACCATTTCGACCGGATTGTTACTGGGGAATAAGAAAGAAAACATTGCAAAGTTTTCATTCCTGATGGTGATTGTTCCGATTTTGGGCGAAAATCTTTTGGATTTGGTAAAAGGAGAATTTTCATCATCCGGAATCTCGTCCGTATCGTTGCTGGTAGGATTTGTTGCCGCTTTTATTTCCGGAACAATCGCTTGTAAATGGATGCTTTCCATTGTAAAAAAAGGAAAATTGATTTATTTTGCATACTATTGTTTGATAGCAGGCGCAGCAACTATCGTGCTTTCATTTGTTAAATAAGCAGATTATGGATTTTCAGGAAGGAGAAATTTTATATTTTGACAAGCCGCTACATTGGACTTCGTTTGATGTGGTTTCTAAGTTAAGGTATAGAATTTCCCGTTGCTTAAAAGTAAAAAAAATCAAGGTGGGGCATGCCGGAACCTTAGATCCTTTGGCAACAGGGGTAATGATTATCTGTACCGGTAAAGCGACAAAAAGGATAGACGAGTTTCAGTATCAGACGAAAGAATATATTGCGACACTTCGGTTAGGGGCCACAACTCCCTCTTTTGATCTGGAAACGGACATAGATGCGACTTACAATACGGAGCATATTACGAAAGAATTAATAGAAAAGGCTTTACCTCAGTTTATAGGAGAAATCAAGCAAATACCGCCTGCTTTTTCAGCATGCAAAGTCAATGGAGACAGGGCATATCACTTAGCCCGGAAAGGTATTGAAGTGGAATTGAAACCCAAATTGTTGGTCGTTGAGGCAATAGAACTTTTGGACTATCAGCCGGATGAAACAGGTTCCGGCATTAGCCGAATAAGAATCAGGGTCGTTTGCAGTAAAGGAACTTACATCCGCGCTTTGGCCAGGGATATCGGTTTCGCCTTGCAATCGGGCGCGCATTTGACGGCCTTGCAACGCACACGAATAGGTGATATTACCTTGGATAAGTGCTTAAAAATAGAAGATATTGATAAAATAACACAAAATGAAACTGTCAAAATTTAAATTTAATTTACCCCTAGAGCAAATTGCTTTATCTCCTGCAAAAAACAGGGATGAATCCCGCTTGATGGTCATCCATTTGAAAACGGGAAAAATAGAACATAAAGTATTCAAGGATATTCTCAGTTATTATGGAAACAAAGATGTTTTTATTTTCAATGACACCTTGGTTTTTCCCGCACGTTTGTACGGGAATAAAGAAAAAACCGGCGCCAAAATAGAAGTATTCTTGCTCCGCGAACTGAATCAGACCTTGCGCCTTTGGGATGTATTGGTCGATCCCGCCCGGAAAATCAGGATAGGAAACAAACTCTATTTCGGAGAAGACGATTCGATGGTAGCCGAAGTGATTGATAATACGACATCAAGAGGACGTACACTTCGCTTTTTGTACGACGGTTCTCATGAAGAATTCAAAAAAACCTTGTATGCATTAGGAGAAATGCCTATCCCAAGTTATATAAAAAGGGCTACAACTCAGGAAGATGCAGAGCGTTACCAGACTATTTTCGCAAAGAATGAAGGCGCGGTAATTGCGCCGGCTGCCGGTTTACATTTTAGCCGTGAACTGATGAAACGACTTGAAATAAAGGGCGCTAAATTCGCTTTCATCACAGTACATTCCGGATTGGGAAATTTCAGAGAAATAGACGTAGAAGACCTGACTAAACATAAAATGGATTCGGAAGAAATGGTTATCGGCGAAGAGGCGGTAAATATTGTCAATCAAGCAAAAGACGAACACCGACAGATTTGCGCGGTGGGTTCCTCCGTGTTGCGGGCTATTGAAAGTGCGGTAACTACACGCGGACACTTAAAAGAATACGTCGGATGGACAAATAAATTTATTTTCCCGCCGTATGACTTTACTGTAGCAAACAGTCTTATCACCAATTTCCACTTACCGCTGTCCACCATGTTGATGCAAACAGCCGCCTTCGGTGGATTTGATTTCACAATGGACATCTACCAACAGGCCATCAAGAACGGATACCGGTTTGGCGCTTACGGAGATGCCATGTTGATGATTTGATGCACACTGTTTATTTGTCCTTAGGAGCCAATTTAGGCGACAGGAGTCAGAACTTACTGAAAGCTATTGCGCTGATTGCCGATAAAATAGGCGCCATTTCAGCTATTTCTTCCGTATATGAAACACCGGCATGGGGATTCGATTCGGAGAATGATTTTCTGAATCAAGTGATTTGTGTGGAAACCGGTTTAAGTCCGCAGGAAATCCTGTCAGCCACACAAATCATTGAAAAAGAAATCGGCCGCTCGGAGAAAACCCAAGACGCCTACCGGGATAGATTGATAGATATTGACCTGATTCTATTCGACAAGCTGATTCTCCAATCAAAAAACCTAAATATTCCCCATCCGCTTTTTCATCTGCGGCCTTTCGTCTTGGAACCCTTATGTGAAATAGCGCCGGATGTGGTGCACCCTGTACTACAAAAAACGGTGAAAGAGCTACTGTCGGATTTTGTATGCAGGTAGGTTAAATACTTTTTAATACGTCAGCAAGGGTCTCCGGATGAAAAAATCCGCCCATGCGACAATAAAATGATTTGCAATTAGTTACAATTGCAATATACAACTGATAGAAAAAGCAAACTTCCTGTTATCTTTTTTTGTTCAGATACTTTTGGCATTTTACAGACACAATACAGGAATATATTGTTGTATATTTCACAACGATTGGATAAATCTGCCGAACACGATTAGTCGATGACCTGCGGACTTGTATACAACTAACTACGTCTACCTGAAAGGCAGAATTTTATGATTAAAAACTAATAAGTTCTGCCCCTTCTGGCAGTGGTGTAGAGGGGCCTGCCGAAAATACTGCCCTTTTGGGCAAAACCGGCAAACAATGCTGTTAACCCACATTGCAGCTAAAGAAATTGAATTGTATAAATAAAATTAATGCGAAGTTAAAATTACAAAAATAACTATCTGTTTCAGACTTCAAACTCTCTGAGAATTGAATATTTGTTTCAAAGTTGCGAAAAATGACATGGCTTTATTCCAGAAAAGATAAAATGCTTTTGTAGTACACAAATGTTAAAATGAATTAACACTTTAATTCATTAATTTTACAGGGTGATAATTCAAAAAAAAATGATTGAATGGAAATTTGTAGTACACAAATCGGAATTTGAAAAAAAAGAATTTATTGATTATAAGCTATTTGCAGCCTGCTATGTTGCGATGTGGGTTAAAGCAAATTTTTAATTCAAGCATTGTCCGATTAACACAAGGCTGGGAGCCGGATTTTTCAGACTGTGACCAAATTTCAATTCAAGCATTGTACGAATAACACTTTCTGACAATGGTGAAAACATCCCTGAATTGTTAAATTTCAATTCAACCATTGTCCGATTAACACATGCCCCGTTTGACATACAACCAACTTTCCTTATTTATTTTCAATTCAAAAATTGTCCGATTAACACTCATACTCTTCAATTCTCAGGCTTGCAATTGTTCTACATTTTAATTCAAAAATTGTCCGATTAACACGTGGGAGGGTGGATATGTAAATGACCCGGACGACGCATTTCAATTCAAAAATTGTCCGATTAACACAACAATGACAGCGCAACACATGTATTTCACTGAAAAATTTCAATTCAAAAATTGTCCGATTAACACGAGAAACAAAAAGTGTATGCGTTTCCCCGTACTTCCATTTCAATTCAAAAATTGTCCGATTAACACTTCACGTCTCCAATGTCGGCTCTAACGTTTGACAACATTTCAATTCAAAAATTGTCCGATTAACACATTGTGGACTTTAGAAGGATTTTTTAACAATTGCGGTATTTCAATTCAAAAATTGTCCGATTAACACTCAACAGCAGGTAATACGTTTCATTTAAAAGTCACAAATTTCAATTCAAAAATTGTCCGATTAACACATAAGTAATGCAATAGACATCACTTTACGCTTCAAATTTCAATTCAAAAATTGTCCGATTAACACACTGTTGATACAGCCCATGAACCTAAAGTAATCCCCTTTCAATTCAAAAATTGTCCGATTAACACTCAATAGTGTAGGTTCATCACTACCAATCGCACTGGCTTTCAATTCAAAAATTGTCCGATTAACACATTGATCACAACTCCCGGTTTAGCGAATGTGTTGTCTTTCAATTCAAAAATTGTCCGATTAACACAGCGGAAAACCTGCATTAATCGTACTTCCTACTGCACTTTCAATTCAAAAATTGTCCGATTAACACTTTCTGTTGGATTTAACGAATATCGGAGTATCTTGTTTTCTTTCAATTCAAAAATTGTCCGATTAACACATGGCGACAATGCGCTGGATGGCAGCTTGTTTTTCAACTTTCAATTCAAAAATTGTCCGATTAACACTTTTTTAAAATCACTTGCCAATATTTCGCCTGAGTTTCCTTTCAATTCAAAAATTGTCCGATTAACACATTGATTTTGTATAAATGAACCGTTTTTGCTTTTCCCTTTCAATTCAAAAATTGTCCGATTAACACTCTCAAAATTACGCCAAATACTGTAATTTATGCGTAATTTCAATTCAAAAATTGTCCGATTAACACACCGGACGTAAACGTTTTAGACTTAACTGCTGCTAAATTTCAATTCAAAAATTGTCCGATTAACACAACTTAACATACAATGCAACAATTTCATGGTTTCACATTTCAATTCAAAAATTGTCCGATTAACACCTGTTAAAAGGAGTAGAGGGTTTTATGAATTTGGCTAATTTCAATTCAAAAATTGTCCGATTAACACCGCAATATTAAACACTGTCGGCGCTAACAGTCAGTTATTTCAATTCAAAAATTGTCCGATTAACACAGTCGTAAGGGATTACAACAAAAAGCAAGTTTCATATTTCAATTCAAAAATTGTCCGATTAACACTTGCCTTCCGCGGTCAAATCGTACAATCCGCAAGCGATTTCAATTCAAAAATTGTCCGATTAACACACGGAAGCATTTCGCCGTTTTGCTCGCGCACGTTGAATTTCAATTCAAAAATTGTCCGATTAACACACCGGCAGGCGATAATTCCGCTACCTACATGGAAGATTTCAATTCAAAAATTGTCCGATTAACACGCCGATGCACCGGATTGGTAACCCGTTGCCGAGGCACATTTCAATTCAAAAATTGTCCGATTAACACAGCCGTGACCGGCGATGGCTCATTGCTGGATTACAATTTCAATTCAAAAATTGTCCGATTAACACTCAGAGATGAAAGCTCATTTATCCGGGCTTTCATCTTATTTCAATTCAAAAATTGTCCGATTAACACGTTGATAATGAAGATGGCGGCGAAGAAACAAGCGGATTTCAATTCAAAAATTGTCCGATTAACACGCAATAATCCAGCAGATTACACATTTTCACTAATTGCATTTCAATTCAAAAATTGTCCGATTAACACGATTACCGCTATCTCCTTGTGAATAAATGAGATTATTTCAATTCAAAAATTGTCCGATTAACACCATGCAGCACATTCAAACCGTACTGGCTGACGGAATTTCAATTCAAAAATTGTCCGATTAACACAGCCTTGCGAACTTCGTAAGCCAATACTTAAGCCTTATTTCAATTCAAAAATTGTCCGATTAACACGCTTGGCGGATTATTTAGACGTGCTGACTGTTCTGCGATTTCAATTCAAAAATTGTCCGATTAACACGTTTCGTTGCGGTTGTTTCCCTGTTCGCTTTCCAGTGTTTCAATTCAAAAATTGTCCGATTAACACTTCGGGTCGAATATACCCCTGTAAACAAGAGACGGCCGTTTCAATTCAAAAATTGTCCGATTAACACACTTCTTTCGTGCCTTTTATGCCGTCGATATTGTAGTTTCAATTCAAAAATTGTCCGATTAACACTTGTCAATCTTTTCAGACACATGAAATTTACCTTGGTTTCAATTCAAAAATTGTCCGATTAACACCGCATACAACAAACAAACAGGTTTATATCCTATAATGTTTCAATTCAAAAATTGTCCGATTAACACAAAACGAGGAATTATATACGTTTTATGATGAGCAATTGTTTCAATTCAAAAATTGTCCGATTAACACCAAATTTACAGGATAGACGGTAATGTAATCCTTTCAGTTTCAATTCAAAAATTGTCCGATTAACACGGACGAAAGGGAAACAAGAAGACCAGCGAACGCCGAGTTTCAATTCAAAAATTGTCCGATTAACACAATATCTGTTTCAAACGAAAAACCCTTCTCGGATATGTTTCAATTCAAAAATTGTCCGATTAACACTAGTAAGGAGTTACGGAAATCTCCGTGCACGGTAGAGTTTCAATTCAAAAATTGTCCGATTAACACTACTGATGTAAACTACTACGATAAGCAGATATATAATGTTTCAATTCAAAAATTGTCCGATTAACACAAAAGATATTTTCACTACCATTTGCAAAACAGACATGTTTCAATTCAAAAATTGTCCGATTAACACTCAAAAATTAGTCGGTTTACAACAGGATGGAGTCGTGTTTCAATTCAAAAATTGTCCGATTAACACTGATTGTAGAATATTGCACCGGAATCGCTTACAACCGTTTCAATTCAAAAATTGTCCGATTAACACTAAATCATGTTCCGTTTGAAAATTGCCGGTTATGCGGTTTCAATTCAAAAATTGTCCGATTAACACGTAGCGGAGTTGCAAAACTGAGAATCCAGAACTCGTTTCAATTCAAAAATTGTCCGATTAACACCTTTAAACAAACCTCACCGGGCGGTTTTTGCTTCGCTGTTTCAATTCAAAAATTGTCCGATTAACACCTAATCTTAATATCCAAACTACTGATGACAGTACGTAGTTTCAATTCAAAAATTGTCCGATTAACACGCGATTTGTTTGTTCACAAGCAATAAGTGTTGTTCCGTTTCAATTCAAAAATTGTCCGATTAACACGTTCATTCAGTCTCTCAGACATTAAATGGACAATTTAGTTTCAATTCAAAAATTGTCCGATTAACACACTGTACCTTTTGGAACAAGTAGAGCACCACCATTGTTTCAATTCAAAAATTGTCCGATTAACACCCAGCTGATGGTTTAGTTATAGCTCCTGATATGGTGGTTTCAATTCAAAAATTGTCCGATTAACACTGGAAGCATAGGATCGTTGTTTGTAATTGCGATAGTGTTTCAATTCAAAAATTGTCCGATTAACACAAACCAGAAAGTTCGTTCAGTCTCTCAGACATTAAAGTTTCAATTCAAAAATTGTCCGATTAACACACAAAAGACTACCACTATAATTCCTCAATATCATTCGTTTCAATTCAAAAATTGTCCGATTAACACCTGTTGATACAGCCCATGAACCTAAAGTAATCCCGTTTCAATTCAAAAATTGTCCGATTAACACCAATCGTAATCATCCAATATGTCGCCATCACCGTTGTTTCAATTCAAAAATTGTCCGATTAACACCTTAATCCGGTGATTATACTTGTCGCTTTGTTCGTCTGTTTCAATTCAAAAATTGTCCGATTAACACAATGACATGGCGCCGGTTACTGCCGAAAAGCCACGTTTCAATTCAAAAATTGTCCGATTAACACTTTCATCATCATCTTTTGCATCAACATCGTAACTGTTTCAATTCAAAAATTGTCCGATTAACACCCACCATTTCAGCAAAAAATAAAAACTGACTTTCAGCTGTTTACATCTGCAAATATAAGCATTTTTTTCTTATAAAGTTGTCGATGCCCAATAATATATTTTTACCGGAACATCGACAACTATATTATCTTGCTCTGTATCAATATGTCAAAGAACGAATGCGAAAAATGGAAAGAAACTTCTTGCCTCAATGGATACCTATCGACATCTGCCTATAAAAATGTATCCGTTGAAGAACGCTCTGTACCAATAATTTCCTTCTCTAACCATTTTTCATTCCGACTTGTGAAAATAATCACACTGTCGGTCTCTTTATCCATAATTTCTTTGGCCTTGAACTTCAACTCTTTCAATTTTACTTCGCTTATCTCTCCTTCAAATACCGAATTTTGTATCCAATTCAAATATTTCCGGCATAACTTCAACATCTTGGCAACTCGTTTCTCCCCACAATCATAAACCAAAATAACATACATCACCAATACATCTTAAATGGTTTATACTCTTCCATATTCAATAAATGCTTGGCTAATTTATAACATTCTAAACGAATCAGATGCTTGTAACTTACCTTGCGTTTCAAGGAACGATGCTGAATGGTTTCTCCTAATCGTTCGTCCATTTCCTTGACAAAGATTTTTTTGCCGGTTTCATTCAAAATACATTTATTTAACCGGTGATCGAAATGTTTTTCCTGAATTTCTTTTTTATTCAATACCTTGAATATGACCCGGTCAACAATTATCGGCTTGAATATTTCGGCTATGTCTAATGCCAACGAATAACGCCGTTCCCCCGGAGTGTGCAGATAACTGACGGTCGGATTGAGTTGCGTTTGATGAATTGCCCGGAGACAAGAAGAATAACACATCATGTTACCAAACGAAATCAAGGCATTCACCTCATTTTGTGGCGGTTGTTTCGTTCGATTTCCCATTTCAAAATCATTCAAAATTAGATTGAATGCTTCGTAATAGGTCTGCCGGATGTTTCCTTCAATGCCCATCAGTTCATCAACGGCAGCAGCCTGGGGAATGCTTTTCAAGTATTTGTTTATCAATTCTATCAGTGATTCCATGTCTTTTCCCCTGCGATTGTAATATTGCAGATTTTTCAACATATTGTACGCTGCTCCTTCCACAAATTTCTGGGCAATGACGATTCGTTTCTTTTTATCCTGATAATGAGATGTTTGAGCCAATAACATCCGTCCGGACAAAAGGAAATCTTTCGGCATGAACGAACCGGTATAATTTTCGTAATAATCGAAAAAATGAACGGCAATATCGTTTTGTCCCAAGAAGTTATACAAGGAACTATTGGCATGAAGCGAACCGAACACAAAGAAATCGCTAATTCCTTCCACCGGAATATACCGCGGCGTTCCTTCTTTCGCTGCTACGCCATTCTTATCTTCTTCTATCGGTGTAAATTTCAGCGTGTTATCTTTCCGCTGCAAATGTCCCGGATTGAATAAATAGTAAGTTTTCTTCATGGTTCAATTTCTCCTATATAACAAAATTCGTTTCTACTCAAGAACATTTTTCAGCATTTCGCCAGGCAAAGTAAAGAGGGATAGACTTCCTGTCCATTTTTGATAGCGGTATCAATAACAGAACGAATCCTGGCATATCGGTCAGC
>JAITNQ010000009.1 GCA_031290435.1 Candidatus Symbiothrix sp.
TTGCAGAATGAGGGATATGAATAGACGAGCGGGATGTCTCTACTTGTAATTCTTTAACTGTGATATATATTTCAGGATATATTATTTATGTGTCCGGAAATATGAGTTTTGTATCCGGGGCACGAAACCTTCGCGCCCGGATACAAAATATTTGTGCATGGATATATAGGATGCTCTTTGCAAAACGCCGTTTTAGATGTTCCAAACATCGTTTTAGCACTTCAAAACCTCGATTTAGATGTTCCGAACATCGTTTTTTGGTACTTCCGAACATCGTTTTTGATGTTTTGCACTCCGATTTAGCATTTCCGAACGCCGATTTTGAGGTTCCGAACATCAATTTTTAATACTTCCGAACCCCGATTTGGTACTTCCGAACATCCAATTCGAGGTTAAAAAAGCCGTTTTCGACGTTATGAGCATCGAAAACGGCTTTCTGAGCATCTCGAACGACGCTTTTAGAAACGGTTTCCTATTCCGTTACCTTTGTTTTGTTGGTTTTATGTTTGCCGTCGAGGAAATGTTTCTTCAATTAAAACCGCTACAATGCTATTACCGGTTTTTTACCCTATCCCAAAGTCCCCTCTATGGGATTTAGGGGTAGGGAATAGGACTTTTTTGAAGCGAAAAAAAAAATTAACATAAAGAATAAGGCGTAATTTTAAAATATTTTTTTATCTTTGTCATTTTTAATAGAATTTATTATTTTAAAAATAAACTATTATGAAGAAATTTACTTTATTGCTTTTATTGTTGCTTTTCATGATTCCCGGATTGCAGGCGAAATCTGAAATGGACTCAATTTTTCAGGTCTTGTTTCAGGCTTTGAATAATGAGAAGATATATACGGAAGAAAAGGGGAAAGATATTCTTGACATAAAGAAAATGATTGATATAAAGGATATTACCGATGAACAGCGATATTCGGTTTATGATCGTTTGTATGACGAATACAAGTCTTTCAAAATTGATTCTGCCGTTCATTATTTGGAATTTAACCTGAAAATTGCCGAAAAACTGAACAATGTGGCGTATATTTACAATACCAAACTCAAGCTGTCTTTTTCATATTGGATAAGGGGGCGTTTCCTCGAATCTATCAATATTTTGGACGAACTTGACAGGAGCTGTTTCGACAGCTTGCCGAAATGGCTACTCATTGAGTATTATGAATCTTACAAACGCATCTATCTTTATTACAGTGCAAAAGACAAAAACAACCATTACTATCCCATCAGTAATTTATACCGGGATTCCCTGTTGCATCTTATCCCGGAAGATTCTTTCTCTCATCGTGTATTGACAGCCGAAAAATTAGCGGTGGAAGACCATGCGGATGAAGCCATCCGGGTTTTGACGGAAGCCTTAGAGAAATCGCAGGCTGAAGACCACGAGAGGGCTATCTTGGAAAATATCATGGCCAATATTTACGGTGAGAAGCATAATATCGAAATGCAGAAAAAATATTACGCTTTGTCGGCTATTTGCGATATAAAAAATGCTATTAAAGAGAATGCTTCTATGATGGAACTGGCTTTCCTGCTGTATGAAGGAGGTGAAATAGACAAATCGTACAGATGTATCAAAGCATCCATGGATGATGCGGTTTTTTGCAATGCCAGATTCCGCACCTTTGAGATTTCGAAAGTATTTCCGATAATCGAACAAGCCTATCAGGAAAAGGGACTTAAACAAAAAAGGGAATTGCAAGTATATCTACTGATAGTTAGCTTTTTATCATTGTTTTTGATAGTTGCTGTGGGGTATGTTTACGGGCAAATGAAGCGTATTGCCCGTATCCGGAAGGAATTTTATCGTACAAATCTGAAATTAAATGACTTGAACACAGACTTACAGAAATCGAACGAAAAACTGCATGAGTTGAACGGGCAACTTTCCGACGTCAATCAGAAATTAGCCGAAACCAACCGGGTGAAAGAGGCCTATTTAGGCAAATTCATAGATTTGTGTTCCAACTATATAGAAAAATTGGATAATTACCGCCGCGGGCTGAACAAGATAGCCAACAGCGGGAAAATAGATCAATTGTTAAAATCGCTCAAATCATCCCAGTTTATTGAAGACGAATTGAGTGATTTTTATACCAATTTCGATGAAACTTTCTTGCGGATTTATCCGACTTTCATTTCGGATTTCAACGATTTGTTTTCCGATGAGGAAAAACAACATCCGAAACAAGGGGAATTGCTCAATACCGAGTTACGGGTTTATGCGCTTATCCGTTTGGGAATCAACGACAGCGCCAAGATAGCGGTATTTCTCCGTTATTCGATAACAACCGTTTATACCTATCGCTCCAAACTGAAAAGCAAGTCTTTGCAACCCAAAAAGTTTGAGGAATATATTATGAAAATCGGTTCCTATTAAAAATTAACAAACCCCCAATATGCCGAAACAATTGGGGGTTATAATGCTTGCTGATATCATTTTATATCACAACACAACAGCGTATTACAGTTTTTTCAATCCTTTGGTCTGCGCTTTGTCTTTTACTTCGAAAAGACTGATGGCAAAGCCGCCGCCGGGAGCCGATTGCTGCTTCAGTTTGGATTTACTGTCCACAATTACTTTCCGTATGGTGTAAGCCTGCGGTTTCGTCTTGTAATCGGCATCAGGCGCATCGGCATAAATCGTGGCGATATATTGTTTGCCGGGTTCCAAGAAATCGAAAGTAATTTTGGAAGCAAATCCTTTTTCTCCGCAAACGTTTCCGACAAACCAGTCCGAACGGCCTTTGGCTTTACGTGCCACAGTGATGTATGCACCCGGTTCCGCTTCTAAATATTTAGTCTCATCCCAATCCACGGCTACATCCTTGATAAATTGGAATGCATCCGGGAAACGGTTGTAGTTTTCGATTAAATCGGCAGCCATTTGCAGGGGACTGTACATCGTGACATACAACGCCAATTGATTCGATATGGTAGCATTGACGTGGGAATGATTGTTCGGGTTAAACTTTTCAATATCCATTTCGAAAATACCCGGCGTGTAATCCATCGGACCGCCGATAAGTCTCGTAAACGGAAGAATAGTGACATGGTTGGGATTACTCCCTCCGAAAGCCTGGTATTCCGTACCGCGCGCCGATTCATTTCCTATCAGATTCGGATAAGTCCGGCAGATACCTGTGGGACGAACCGCTTCGTGGGCGTTCACCATGATTTTGTAGTCCGCCGCTTTTTGAATGGCAAATAAGTAATGATTGTTTGTCCATTGACTGTAATGGTAATCGCCACGCGGAATGATGTCGCCTACATAACCGCTTTTTACCGCATCGTAACCATTGTCTTTCATAAACCGGTACGCTTTGTCCATATGGCGTTCGTAGTTGCGGGTGGACGATGAAGTTTCGTGATGCATAATCATCTTAATGCCTTTACTTGCTGCATATTTATGAATTTCCTGCACATTGAAATCGGGGTAGGGGGTAACGAAATCAAAGACATAATCTTTGGATTTACCGAACCAGTCTTCCCAACCGACATTCCAACCTTCGACCAGCACAGCGTCAAAACCATGTTGAGCGGCAAAGTCGATATAGGCTTTCACATGTGCATTGTCGGCTCCGTGTTTACCGTGCGGTTTTGCCTTTGCGTAATCGGTTTTGCCCAATGCAATGCTGGGGAAATCGTTCGTATAAGACCATTCGCTCTTGCCGGTAATCATTTCCCACCAAACGCCGACATATTTTACAGGTTTAATCCAAGAAATGTCTTCAATCTTACAGGGTTCATTCAAGTTCAGGGTGATATTGGAAGCCAGTATATCACGGGCGTCATCACTTACGATAACGGTACGCCAGGGACTTACACAGGGAGCTTGCAGATGGCCTTTGGTGCCGTTGGCGTCAGGCGTTAACCATGATTCGAAGACAAAATTCTTATCGTCCAAATTCAGGTGCATGCAGGCATAATTGATTAAAGCCGCTTCGTGCAGGTTGATATACAATCCGCCGCCGGTTTTCATTATCAGGGCGGTTTGTACACCGGTTATAGAAAAAGGTGTTTGGGATGAGTTAGGAGTGATTGCTTTGGACATGAGTCCGCGGATTTCCGATAGATGGGAAGTCGTATAATCGTATTCTTGCGTATCGTAATCGCCCGGTATCCAACAAGCAAGGTGGTCGCCGGTCATGGCGAACTGGCTTCTTTCTTCTTTGACAACGAAATAAGCCAAGTTTTTTTGTTGCGGAAATTCGTAGCGGAAGCCTAATCCGTCATCGAACAACCGGAATCGGATAATTATCTGTCGTTCGGTAGACGCCTGATTCAGTTTAACTTCCAACTCATTGTAATGATTGCGGATGTCTTTGGTTTCTCCCCAGACCGGTTGCCATACTTCATCGAAAGAAGCGGTCTGCGTACCGGCAAGTTTGAAACCGGAATACAAATTGGTTTGCTTATCGGCATTTTCCGGAACATTTCCTTCGGGCGAGAAATCGTAAAATTCCCTTGAAGGCGCTTCTGGAACCAATTCCAAGCCTAATTTACTCGGTTTAATGACTTCTTGCCCTTTATACAACAAAGTATAGGTAGGGGAACCATCGGCCGAAACCGAAAAATTCATCAATAGAAGCCCGTTAGGAGACGTCAATGTTTGCGCATTTACCGTCAGACCTACTAATAATGAAAGAAATACTACTTTAATCTTTTTATTCATGCTATTTAATTTAATGTAATTAATTTGATTAATTTAATTCCAATATATATACTCCTTTGCCGGAGATAGTGAATTTGTTTTCCAAAGAAATATTTTTTCCTGAAATAATATCTTTTCCGGAACGGGCATTGCCGCATACTTCCCTGTATTTTTCCGGGGATACTGTTTGCTCGCCGTCAGAACCGTTCAGGATTACCAATACCCGCGATTCGCCTTTGATTCGGGCATATACATAACAACCGGTCTGGTCTGGGGCATAGTGGATTAATTGTCCGCCTTTCACTGCCGGATTACCTTTGCGCCACCTGAGCAAAGTTTGCAGGTAATTCCATGCTTCATTTTGCAAGCCGGTTCTTCCGGAAGCGAGGAAAGCATTGTTTGCATCTTCCGGCCAGCCTCCCGGAAAATCTTTCCGAAGATTACCGTCTCCTTCGCTTTTTTCGCCGGACATCAATATTTCGGTACCATAGTAAAGTTGCGGAATGCCACGGGTAGTCAGCACAAACGCCAGCGCTTGTTTGTAGCGATTCAGGTCATTCTCTTCTTGCTTTACAAACCGGCTTAAATCGTGATTATCCAGAAATACCAGAATATTGTCCAAATCACTGTATAAAAAGTCCTGCGCCAGCACCTCATAAATTTTTCTCAAATCGCCTGTTTTATCAGGGTCAACGGGAAAAGCTTCGTTACAGGCATTCATCAGGTTAAAATCCATTGTGGTTTTCAGATTGCTTTGCCGGTTACCGGTTTTTGCATTTTTCTGCCACCAAGCCAAGGACGCCGAATTAATGTACCATGATTCGCCGACGATGTTGAAAGACGGATATTCGTTTTCAACCGCTTTGCACCATTTGGCAAGAAAATCAAAATCGGCATAAGGGTGCGTATCGTGCCGGATGCCGTCAATTCGTGCGTATTCAATCCACCATATACTGTTTTGAATCAGGTAATCGGCCAAAAGCGGATTCCGTTGGTTCAAATCGGGCATGCCGGGGACAAACCACCCTTCGGTCAGTTTTTTTACTTCCGATTGCGGAGCATGTATATCGGCTACTGCATACAAATTATGCGAAGTAGGTACAAATCCGTCCTGGTGGTTCAACCAGTCTTTACAAGGGAAATCATTTATCCACCAATGGCTGCTGCCGCAATGATTGAAAATCATATCCATCACCGCTTTCATACCCTTGCCGTGAATTTCTTCTATCAACCGGCAATAGTCTTCGTTGCTTCCGAAACGTTGGTCGATTTTGTAAAAATCGGTGATCGCATAACCGTGATAGGAGCCTTCCCGCATATTGTTTTCCAATACCGGATTCAGCCAGATAGTGCTTACGCCCAAGTCGCGGATGTAATTCAAATGTTGGCTGATACCTGCGAAATCGCCTCCATGCCGGGCAAATGAATTCTTTCTGTCAATGGGTACGCCCTCCATGACATCATTGGACGGGTCGCCGTTGGCAAAACGGTCCGGCATAATCAGGTAAAGCACATCAGAAGTATCGAAACCCTGTGCGCCTGTTTTGTCGTTCCTTGCCTTCAATTCGTAAGGATAGGTAAATGATTTTTTCCCTTCCGTAAATTCGAGATTCAGTTTTCCTGCTTTTGCCTCTTGCGTAATAGTAAGATATATAAATAGATAATTAGGATTATCTACATGGACGACTGTTTTGAGCGCTACGCCCGGATAAGTCAGACCGACACGGGAAGCGGCGATGTTTTTTCCATAAACCATTATCTGAAGTTCGGGATTTTTCATCCCTACCCACCAAAATGCCGGCTCTACACGGGAAATAGTAATCGCCGTCGCCGTCATGGAAAAAACCCAAAATAATGCTGCTATGATTGCTGTTTTTTTCATTATTCGTTTATTTGCTGAAATACAACCGGTACTCGTCCGGTTGCAAAGTAATATTTTCTGTTGCAGAACCGGTTGTCAATTCATTGCCGGAAAAATAGTCTGTCCATTTTCCCGTCCGACTGAAATTAACGGTTTTGTTAACCGGAATCACATCGAAATTAGCCATTGCCACCACCGTTTCATCAGAAGATTTCAACACAAGGTATTTGAAATTTGTAGCTAAGTCAATGGCATAATCCGCCGTAGAAAAAACCGCTTTGTTTTTACGCAAATCAATCATTTTTGCATAGACATCGTACAATGCTTTCCGGTTGGCATCGTCGTAATAGTCCCAACGAATCGGTTTTTTACCCAAACGGTCGGCTCCGTTGCCTTCCAAGGGGAAATCATACCCCAACTCGCCGAACTGCCAAATCATTTTGGGTCCGGGAATGGAGAATAGGATGACAGCAGCGGCTTCCGTCCGTTTCAGACCGGTTGCCGGATTTTTTACATCGTATCCGCTTGCTGTTTTTCCGTAAACCTCGTTTTTAAACATAATACGCTCTTCATCATGACTTTCCATGTAAGCAACCAGACTGGGTTGATTCCAACCGCGTTGTTTGTAGGAAGCCCACGACAGGTCGCCTTTCCGGGAACTGCCGTTCATTTCATCACCATAGCCCATGGTGGCTTCGTTCATGTTGTAGTTCAGATTGCCCCAAAGCAGGATACCGTTTTCGGCCAAAACTTTTTCTTCGCTATTGTCGGCCAGATGTTCAAAGATAACCAAGGCGTCTTTTTTGCGTTTTCGGATTTCGCTTGTCATCCGTTCCAGAATATCAATCCGGGATTGGTCATAAGCCTGTCCGTCACCGGTTTTGTTGGTGAATCCTTTGGTGAAATCGAAACGGAAACCGTCGATTTTGTATTCCTTCAACCAGAAAGCGCATACGCTGTCCACAAAAGCCTGTGTATATTTGCTCTCGTGATTGAAATCGTATCCCCAGGAATAAGACGTATTCGGCGAATTTACATTGTACCATGGATTGTCCGCAGAAACTTTGTCGCCGTTTTGATACATCCTCACCAAAGGACTTTGCCCGTAACTGTGATTCAATACCATATCCATGATAACAGCCATTCCTTCGGCATGACATTCGTCGATAAAAGCTTTGTAATCATTGCTGGCGCCGTAAGCCTTGTCGGTAGCGAAATAGAAAGAAGGATTGTATCCCCAACTGTCGTTCGCTTCAAATTCGTTGAAAGGCATCAGTTCAATGGCCTCGACTCCCAATGATTTCAGATAGGGCAATTTAGCCTGAACACCTTTTATGGAGTGTTCTTCCGTAAAATCGCGAATCAAGATTTCGTAAATCACCAGTGATTGTAAAGACGGGTCGCGCCCCGTCTCTACGGCAAAATTATTTATTTTCCAATTATAGCGGTCTTCTTTGGTCGAAACCACCATGGCGATCTCAGTCGTTTTTCCGGTAGGATAGGGGATAAGATTCGGATATATGGCAGCCGGAATAGCTGCATCATTCCACGGATCGGCTATTTTATTCGAATAAGGATCGGCAATACGGATGGTATTGTCAATCAGGTATTGGCAAACATATTCCTTGTTTTTATCCGGAATGCCGATTTTTATCCAGAAACGATCGCCGTCTTTTTGCATTTTATAGGCGTCTGAAGTTTGCCAATTGTTGAAATCGCCGATCAGGTAAACCGATTGTTTTTGAGGTGCAAAAAGGACAAAAGCAAGGGAATCGTCGCTGATACGGGTGATACCGTCGCCAAGATGCAGGTCATCTAATCGCGGCGGATTATTTTTATTCTCAATCGGATCTTCACAAGCGAATAAAAAGGATAAAAACAGCAAAGAAAGCAATATGTGTTTCATGGATTTCCGGCTTTAGAAGAAAATAAACGGTAAACACACCGGTTTACCGTTTATCAATCAAATCTTATTTTTTGGTAACAGAATAAGTAAGATTTGTTACATCAAATATTACAAAGTAGGTTCCAGCCTCTGTAATGGCAATGTTGTCACCACCTGCAACTGCATCCCCCGACAAACCTGAACCTCCGTAGTTCGTTCCCCAGTCATGATTCAAGCGAAATTTAATTTCACCTGCCGTCAATGTGACGGTGCTTTCCCAACGTTGAGTTGCTGCATTCCAATCCATATTGGTGTCGGTATCCCAACCACCCGGAGAGGCGCTGCCAATAACACCCCAGGAATAGGCTTCCATGGCAAATTCCATTGCATTCAAATTGACCGTAATTTTGTAGTAGCCTGCGTCCGGAGATTTAATATTACCGGCATTTGGCGCCAATGTATGGCCATCATCGCTACCCCAATTTACATCCCAGCTTTTTTCTTGCGTAAACTTAAATTCGCTATCGGCTTCAGGGAAATTGATATAGCCGATATAAATGCCATTGTCCGTCAGAGAACACAAAGCTTGTGAGGTGGCTGGGTCCCAACCTTGGTAGGCGCCCGGTGAATAAATCCATGTAGGTTGGGGTTCGTAAGGAGTGATTGTTACTTGCACCGGGTCGGAATAGGATACGAACAATTCGGTTTCGGGAGAACCGGTGCTGGCGCTTACTGCCGATTTGATACGAAACCAAGCCGTGTTCGGTTTTAACGTTTCGCCGCCAATAGCAACTATTGCGCTATTCAATACTTTGTTTGTCAGCGCAATGCTTTTTTCCGAAGTTGCAGCGCCTACCGATGTTGTATTGTTATCCTGAAAATTATTGCTCAACGACAATTGTAATTGATTGGTAACAGGTACCGCAATTGAATAAACAGCCGGATGATAAGTCACCGTTGCATATTCGCTTTCCAAATTTTCAGCTACGATTACAATTGATGCAGGCAACGTAGACGTTATGGCCGGTTTTGTTGCGCTTGCATTCAGAACAGGATTATCACGTTCCGTTTCGCAAGCCGTAAACAAGCCTGTTACGCAAATCATTGCGATTATGATATTTAAAATCTTCTTCATATTTTTTTTATTATTAAAAAATTAATTAATAGCCCGGATTTTGAATCAAATTTTTGTTCATTTGAAGTTGGTCTTCCGGTAGAGGGAAGAGATTACGAAAGTCGGCAATTGCCGTACCGTCGTGTGTATTGCCTTTCCACTGCCATTTGTATGCTTCGCCTGTGAATTTGCCGAAACGAATCAAGTCCTGACGCCGCCAGCCTTCCCAATAGAGTTCGCGAGCGCGTTCGTCCAAAATGAAATCCAGGGTAAGGTCGCCTTGTGTAATATTCGGAAGGCCTGCACGTGAGAGCAATTGGTTGACATAAGTAACTGCCTGTGCTTTGTTGCCATTGCTGCGAACGGCTGCTTCGGCATACATCAAGTAAGCGTCTGCCAAGCGGAACAAAGGAAAATCGGTATCAACAAAGGCGTCACTGCTTCCGTTTACACCGGCAACGGTGACATTGCGGAATTTTGTGATGCCATAACCAAATTTTGTGTCCGAATTCAATTCAGTCAAATCAAGCGAGTGTCCGTCTGTGAAAAACAAAGCGCGTTTATCGCCGTTTGCAAACTTGTTGTAAAGTTCGGGACGGGTTGTCGCGCCATTCCAACCGCCTACGCCCATTGCTACGGTTCCCGCATAGTCGCTCAAAGTTTGCGCTTGAATGACGAAAGTCATACAACCGTAGGCTTGCAAGTGTAATCCGTCTTGCGGAATGGTGAAAATATATTCGCTCGAACTGCTGTTTTTATCGTTATCGGCAAGGAACAAATAATTGTAATTTGCACCGATAGCATAACCTGCATTGATAATGTTTTCGCACATTTTAATACAATCAGCCGACCGGTCTACGCCTGTCCAAGCTTGCGCATTCAAATACAGTTTTCCCAGAAGCATCCATGCAGCCGCCTTGTCCACACGTCCGTATTCATTTGTACGAGCCTCTTTCAAATCAGGGATAATCGCCAACAGTTCACTTTCAACATAATCGAACAATTCGGCGCGCGTTTTCAAAACAGGCATCTGTCCCAAAACGGTATTTTCATCAAGGAAACCAAAATTACCAAACAAATCAATTGCATGGAAGTACGACAAAGCACGAAGGAAACGCGCTTCTGCACGATAAATACTTACTTCGGGAATCAGGTTGCTTTGTCCGCGGTCGTTCAGTTTGGATGCTTCCGTAACATTTATATATTCGCTTGTAACACGGGTCTGATAGGCAATACGAAGATACATGGCCCGAATAAACTGATTGGAAGCATTCCAAGTTCCGGTTACCAATTCGGGAATACCTGCATCGCCCCAATGAAGCAGCGCTTCGTCTGTAGTAATTTGTTGCATCACCCAGAAGGCACGCATATATTGTCCGTAACCGGCGTCCAATCCTTGAATATCGGACGAACCGGCATCTGTTGGCCCGCTTACCGACAAACCGGCATAAATTTTCCCCAGATTCTGCTTGTAAGCTTCCGGATTGTTTTTAAAAATCTGATCGGTAATAATGGAAGGGTCTTCGGGAATTACATCCAAATCGCCCATACAAGAAGGAAAGGTAAGCGCCAATACAGCAGCGAAGGCCACATATTTTGTTATTTTAAGTATATTTTTCATATCATTTATTTTTAAAAAATTAAAAATTCAAATTCAAACCGACAAGGAAGGTACGCGGACGAGGATACAATCTTTGAACGATACCGGCTTCCGTACCGCCTACTGTTACTTCCGGGTCGTTTACATTGGCTTTTGTCAGCGTAAGAATATTTTGTACCGAAAGATAAGCGCGCATATCCAAGCCTTTTACAGTAAAGTTGTAACCCAATGTTGCATTATCCCATTTTAAAAATGATCCGTTTTCAATCCATTCATCGGAAACCCGTTTTGTATCGTTGGGCGCAAGGTATTTGCCGGAAATGATATTGTGTAGATAACTGCCTGAGGGGTCGAGTTGCATACGATAGGAATCCATGGAGGCTATCGCATTGTAAATGTAATTTCCTTCGCTGGCACGCCACGACATTGAAAAGTCAAAATTTTTGTATGCCAAATTGGTCGCCCAACCCATGGTAACTGTTGGACTTGGACTGTGGAACAAATATTTGTCGCCTTCGTCGAGCCGTCCGTTTTCATTCAAGTCTGCAAAAACGCCTTCGATAGCTTTCCCATTTTCATCGTAAACCTGCTTGTAAACATTGTAAGTGTAAGGAGCGTAACCCAATTCAAACAAAGCAATAGGGATTCCACCGCCGCCGCCTGCTACAAATACGCGCTGGTTACTGGATTCTTCGGGATAATCGGTAATTTCCAAGCGATTCAAAGATACATTATAAGACATTGTCCAGTTGAATGTGCCCGGTTTTTCATTGCGAATGATGTCGTAGTTCAAACCGACTTCGATACCTTTTGTTGAAAAGGCGCCGCTGTTCATAAACATTTGGTTGGCAAAGTTTACGCCTGCGGGAATTTGAATGTCTGCCAATAAATCTTTTGACTCCTTATAATAAGCGTCAACCGATCCGTAGAAACGATTTTTTGCAAAACCGAAGTCCAAACCGACGTTATAGGTTGTCGTTTCTTCCCATTTCAAAGCGGGATTGTATGCCAATGGATAAACAGGGAAGCTGTATGCCCCGCCCATAGGATATTGTGAATAAGCGTTTGTTCCCATTCCATAGAGCGGCAAATAGCGGTTGATATTCACTTTTTCATCACCATAGAGGTTCTGTTGCCCGGTGATACCCCAACCCAAACGGAGTTTCAAGTTGGATACGGCGTCCAGATTTTTCATAAAGGGTTCTTCAACTATACGCCAAGCCAAACTGGCTGCCGGGAAAACGCCTGAACGTTTGTCGGGGGCAAACATCGAAGAATGATCGTTACGCAAAGTTAAAGTCAATAAATATCTGTCGTAGAAAGATAAATTGGCACGCCCGAAGAACGAAACCAATACTTTCGGCGTGTAAGTAATCTCTTTTGGAATCTCCACTTCGCTATTAACGGCATGTATCAGAATATCGCCGCTGTTGTTTTCAGTTCCGACATTGAATTTTTGATACGAATAACCGCCCGTTAAATCCAAACGGAGCGCTTCGCCCAAGCGTTTGTTGTAGTTCAGATAAGCGTCGAGCAATTGGTTGGTCGATTCGCCTTTATTGTGCCATTCGCGTCCGATGGGAGTATTTACACCATTTACAGAATAGATGGTAGCGGCGGTTTTATTGGTTTTAGAATCTTCATTCCAAGTTTCAGTCTGCAAACCCAAATTAAGAACGGCTCTTAATCCGCTTACAAAAGGAATTGCATAGTCGAATTGTACATTTCCCCAAAGTTTCCAAATATCGGAAGTATGGTCAACTTCTTCCAACATCGCCACAGGATTGCGTCCGGAAAGGTTGTTATAAGGATAATTGTTGTTGGCGGCATAGTCAGCGCCCCATTCATAATAGCCCAAATATTTCCCGTTGGGGTCGCGTTGTCCGTTTTCAGTGGCAAAAACAGGTTTAGTCGGATCGAAGAATATCGCAGCGCCGATGGCCGATTCGTCGGCTTTGTTGTATTTTTCGTAAGAGCCGCTTGCGTTTACTTCCACTTTCAAAGTCTTGTTAAAGAAAGACGGATTCAGCGCGACGCTTGCATTCGCACGCTGATAACCGGAAGTAATCAGCAAACCGGGCGTATTGTTGTAACCCACAGTGATACGTGCAGGCAAAAAGTCGCCAAATTTACCACGAGCCGAAAGATTGGTATTGGTACCCATCTGTGTATCGAAAATTTGGTCTTGCCAATCGGTGTTGTAAATTTTTCCGTTGTAACCCAACATGGCAGCCGAAGAAGCTGAAAAATCTTCAACTGCTTTGATAAAATCGGGCTGACTGAGCGATTCCACTTTCCAAGGCAAAGTCATTACCGAGCCTTGTACATCGAAATTGAATTTCCATTTACCTTCACCGCCTTTTTTGGTAGTAATCAAAATTACGCCATTCGATGCACGGGAACCGTAAATAGCAGTTGCCGAAGCGTCTTTCAAAACAGAGAACGTTTCGATGTCGTTAGGGTTGATCTGCGAAATGGACGCATCTTTCAATGGCAGTCCGTCCACTACGATAAGCGGATCGTTGCTTGCATCCAAAGAAGCGCCGCCACGAATACGAATTTGCGAACCGGTTCCCGGATTTCCGTTGGGAATTACCTGAACGCCCGGCATACGCCCGGTAATCAGGTTGTCTGCCGTTACAATAGGTCCCTTATTCATGTCTTTTGCAGTCAGTAATTCAACCGAACCGGTTGCATCGCTTTTTTTAACTGTTCCGTAACCGATGACCACCAATTCTTCCAATAATTGCGTATCTTCTTTCAACACAATATTAAAAGTGGAGGTATTCGCAACGGAAATTTCTTGCGTGATATACCCAAGGTAAGAAATAACTAAAATCGCATTGTCCGCGACTTTCAATTCAAAACGACCGTCAAGGCCGACAGTAGCTCCGTTTGCAGTTCCTTTTTCAGCTACGGTTGCACCCACAGCCGAATCGTTGTATCCGTCAACAACTGTTCCTGTTATAACTTTGGAATTTTGTGCGGACAAACTCCAACTGAACAACAGGCAGATTAATAAAACGAAAGCTTTCTGTACTTTCCCAGCATTCGGTTTTTTCTTTTTTCTCATGACATTAAATTTATATATAAAAATTAAGAATTTGAATTATCAATGATAAAATTGATACAGCAAAAGTAGCATCAAATCTGACACAAAAAACTGCGCCAAATAAAAATCTAAATACAAAAAAGTATTAATCGTTTTATAATTAATATTTTAAGTATTTTCAAAATATGAAAAAATCTAAATTTGTTATAGACCTCACCCCCGGCCCCTCTCCATTTTGGAGAGGGGAGCGCCTCGCTGTCATTGTAGGGGACTGTGAGGCAAACTACCCCTAAATCCCCTGAAGGGGACTTTTAGCGCCTGCGAGGCAAAGTAGAGACGTGGCGTGCCGCGTCTCCCAGCCCCAGTTCGGTGGGCGCCTCTTGCAATACCTCACCCCCGGCCCCTCTCCATTTTGGAGAGGGGAGCTCTCTGTCATTGAAGGCGCCTGCGAGGCAAAGTAAAGACGTGGCGTGCCGCGTCTCCCGACCCCAGTCGTGTTCGGAAGATTTTTCTATGTCAATTGTATGTATATTTCACAACAATTGAAAAAATTTGCAGCAACCCATTGTAGGGCTACAATGACTTCAAAATTTTTTCAGCGACTCATTGTAGGGCTACAATGACTTCAAAAATATTTCAGCGACTCATTGTAAGCCTACAACCGGCTGAATATTTTCGCAACAAGCTGTTGTAAGTTTGAAAAATTTCACAAACGTGTTAGGCGCATAGCGCCGCTATTTTTGTAGCCGGGTGCGTAAGCG
>JAITNQ010000097.1 GCA_031290435.1 Candidatus Symbiothrix sp.
TCACAAACAATTCTTCAACCGGAGACTGTTGACGACCACGCTTACGCTACTCAACGCCATAGCGGCGCCTGCAATCATCGGATTCAATAAAAAGCCGTTTATGGGGTAAAGCACACCGGCGGCAAGCGGGATACCGATAAGATTGTAGATAAACGCCCAAAACAAATTCTGCCGGATAGTGACAATTGTCTGCCGGGACAATTGCAAGGCTTCGGGAATTTTGGTCAAATCGGACGAAATAATGGTCATTGCCGCGACATCCATCGCTATATCGCTGCCTTTTCCCATGGCTATGCTCAAATCGGCTTGCGCAAGTGCAGCCGTATCGTTTATCCCATCGCCGACCATGGCCACCATTTTTCCCTCCAACTGCAATTGTTTGATAAATCCCGCCTTTTGTTGCGGCAAGACCCCCGCCTGATATCGGTTTATTCCGGCGCTTGCGGCTATTTCCTTAGCCGTGGCTTCATTGTCGCCGGTGAGCATATATACTGCTATCCCTGCCGATTGCAATTGCCGAACCGCCTCCTTTGAACTTTCCTTGATTCTATCGGCAACGGCAAGCAAAGCCAAGGTTTTCTCCACATCGGCCAACCATACGATTGTTTGGGATAGAGATGTCCACTCTTCCGCTTGTTCCAAAAAATCTTCGCCGATGCTTATGCCGTTTTCAACCAACAAACTTTGGTTGCCGACAAAGTAGATACAACCATCAACACAGGCTTTTACGCCTTGTCCGCTGATGCTTTCGAAATCCGTAACCGGAAGAAGTTCCGCATCCCGATAATGATTGACTATCGCATCTGCCAGCGGATGTTCCGATTGTTTTTCGATACTGCATAAAACGGATTCCTTACGTACATCGTCATCCATCCGGAAAATACCGGTCACAAGGGGTTTACCTTCGGTAATCGTTCCCGTTTTATCCAATACAATCGTATCAATTTTCCGGGCGGATTCCAAACTACCGGCATCTTTTATCAGGATACCTTTTTCGGCGGCTTTCCCGACGCCTACCATGATGGCCGTGGGCGTTGCTAATCCCAAAGCGCAGGGACAGGCAATAACCAATACGGTAACCAAGGACAGCAGCGCTTGTGCAAAACTTTCTGTTCCTCCCAATACCAGCCAGACAATAAATGCCGTCACAGCAATGCCCATTACTATCGGCACGAATATTCCGGCTATCTTATCGACTAATTTCTGTACAGGCGCCTTGCTCCCCTGCGCCTCCCGCACCATCCGGATGATTTGCGCCAACAGCGTATCGGCGCCTACTTTCTCCGCCACAAACCGGAAGCTGCCTTTCTGATTGATTGTACCTGCAAAAACTTTGTCGTTTTCTTGCTTCAACACGGGAATAGGTTCGCCGCTCAACATGCTTTCGTCTATATATGAATTCCCTTGGACGACATGGCCGTCAAGGGCTATTTTTTCACCGGGTTTAACCAATAACATATCGCCCGGAAGCACTTTCTCAATAGGTGTTTGGACAATTTTTCCTTCACCGGTAATTATGCTTACGGTTTTGGGTTGGAGACCCATCAGTTTTTTTAGGGCGCTTGCCGTATTGCCTTTGGCTTTTTCTTCCAACAGACGCCCTAACAGAACGAAAGCAATGATTACACAGGATGCTTCGAAATAGACATGCGGATGCAAGCCTCTTTCTATCCAAAATTCCGGGTATAAAGTATTAAAAAGACTGAATAAGAAAGCAATACCCGTACTCAACGAAACAAGCGTATCCATATTCAAGGAATAGTGACGGGCTTGTTTCCATGCCTGAACAAAAAAACCTCCGCCGAAATAGAAAACAACCGGAACGGAAAGAATCAACATGATTTCATTAGGAAAAGACAAGCCGGTATTGAACATACCTATTATGACAACAGGTATGGAGAAGAGAAAAGCGAAGAGGGTTTTAAAACCTAAGGATTTAAATTTTTTTTTTGAATGTTTTCCAGTGCGACTGTGGAATCTTTTTCTTCAATCAGCAGGTCGTATCCGGCGTCCTGAACGGATTGCCGAATATTTTCGGGAGTGACAAGGGTCGGATTGTATTCGACAAGGGCTTCGGCGGATGCAAAATTTACAGAGGCTTCCATTACGCCGTTTTGCTTGCGAAGTACATTTTCTACGTTTGTCGCACAAGCCGCACATCCCATTTGCAGTACAGGAAAGGTTTTTTTAACCGTGTTTTTTGTTGTTTCCGTCATCTGTTTTATCCATTAATTAATCACTCGGTATTGTCTCCCGCCGCTTTCCTCCATCACCCGGTAAGACCGCAGGTAAAATTTGGTTCCGCTCTGGGGATTGCCAAGTCCATTGTAAATATTATAAACCGCGCCACATTTCGGGCAAGTGGCGGTATGAGCAGTTGCTATGGATGATTCCGGCGTTCTATTATCCGGAACGACCCTCACATTTTGTGCCGCTTCAACCGGACAGGCCAAGTCGTAAGCAAACAGGTTGATTACATCTACTCCCAGACCGTTTATTACCAAAATGCCTCCATACCCGAATCTGTCCAAGGCATAAGCCGGTCTTTCAGGCGTAGATCCGATGATAGCTTCATATGCTTGATTGACAACTAAATTTTTATCCTTAAAATCCAAATCCAAAAGCAAATTTACTTCCGCATTCGGAATATTTGAATAAATTTCATCATCACAGGAGAAAGTCAGGCAAATGCATACTATCAAACATAAGGTTTTTTTCATGATACCTCGTTATTTACCTGTAATCAACTTATCTCTGGCCGCATTGATTTTCTCGAAACGGAATTCCCGTATGCTGTTTTCTTTCAGTTTCGCAATTTCTTCATTGCAAAGGTTTCCGATACTGCCTTCGTGGGTATGCTTTATTTCCTTGTCCGGAATGAAATTACCGGCCTCTATTTCCAATCCGACTTGTTTGTAAGCGTCGCGGAAAGGCGTGCCGTTCAGTACCAGATTGTTTACTTTTTCGACGCTGAAAATCAGGGAATATTTTTCGTCATCCAGAATTTTCTCGTTGACTTCAACTGATTGCATCATCAGGGAAACCATCTCAAGGCAATCCGATAATTCGCCGAAGGCGGGAAGAAATACCTCTTTTGTAATTTGCATGTCGCGGAAATAACCCGAAGGCAGGTTATTGGACAGCAAAGTTATTTGTTGCGGAATAGCCTGTATCAAGTTACACTTGGCGCGAGTGAGCTCGAATACATCCGGATTTTTCTTGTGAGGCATAATGCTCGAACCGGTGGTAAATTCTTCCGGGAGTTTGATGAATCCGAAATTCTGACTGTTGAACAAACAGGCGTCGTAGGCTAATTTCGACAAGGATGCGGCAATTCCGGCCAAGGCGAAACCTACCGTTCGTTCTAATTTTCCCCGTCCCATCTGGGCATAAACCACATTGTAATTCATGGAATCAAATCCCAGCAAATCGGTAGTCATTGTGCGATTCAAGGGGAAAGAAGAGCCGTATCCTGCTGCGGAACCCAAAGGATTGCGATTGCAGATTTTATAGGCAGCCAACAATAATTGCAAATCATCGGTCAGACTTTCGGCATAAGCGCCGAACCAAAGCCCAAACGACGAAGGCATTGCTATCTGCAAATGGGTATAGCCCGGAAGCAAAACCGCTTTGTAGCGATTGCTTTGGGCTAATAAAACCGTTATTAGTGATGAAATCCGGCCCACTAAATCCTGTATAGCATCACGGGTAAAAAGTTTGATGTCCAACAAAACCTGGTCATTACGCGAACGTCCGCTGTGGATTTTTTTTCCGGTATCGCCCAATTTTTGCGTCAGCATCCATTCCACTTGAGAATGGACGTCTTCTACACCTTCTTCTATCACAAACCGGCCGGATTCGGCCAAGCGGTAAATGGTACGGAGTTCGGTCAAAAGTTCCCGGAGTTCGGACGAAGTCAGCAGTCCGATACTTTCGAGCATGGTAATATGCGCCATTGAGCCTAAAACATCGGCTTTGGCCAGATACAAATCCATTTCACGGTCTTTACCAACGGTGAAACGCTCTACGGATTTATCAATTCTGCTGTTTTTTTGCCATAATTTTGTCATAAGGAACTACTGCCAATGTATTTGCGATTTTGTTAATCCCATCCTGAAGCGGTTTGGAAAGCATGGGCTTGAGAAACGGATTCAGTTTAGCCATGATAATCAATTTCATCTCGGTTTCTTCCGGATTCACCGCTATCAGTTGAATCCACATACTTACTTCTACCGGCGATTCATTGGCTATGAATTTAATCGTTTGCGGAGGGTCCCTTTCGACAATTAAAAACTTGACTTTTCCCACAGGACTCACCGTGAAAGAACAAGAGTCCTGGTCGAAAGAAAAATCATTTATCTTATCTCCCGGAATCTGATCTTTAAATAACTCTATATTATTTAAGTCGGAAAGTGACTCATAAATAGCCTGTTGACTGTGGGGAATCGTCTTTATTTCACTTACAAATTCAGTCATATTATAAATCTTATTTAGTATTCCAGTTTGCAGGGTCTCTTCTCCATTCTTGAAGGGTTTTGATTTCGGATTCGTCAATATAATCCGTGCGCAAAGCTTCATCCAAAATGGCGTCATAATTACAAAGCGTAATCAGATTAAGCCTTGCATCCTTGAATTTTTCTTCCGAAAGCGGTAAGCCATAGGTAAAAATGGCGACCATTCCTATCACATCGCAACCGGCAGCCCTGACAGCTTCTGCGGCTTTCAGACTGCTTTGACCGGTTGAAATCAAATCTTCTATCACCACTACTTTCGACCCCGGCTTCAGGTCGCCTTCAATCAAATTCTCCAAGCCGTGGTCTTTGGGCGTAGCGCGAATGTATACGAAAGGTAAATTCAACTCTTCCGCTACCATAGCGCCTTGTGCGATAGCGCCCATTGCAACACCGGCAATAGCCGTCACATTTTCGTATTTTTCTGTAATAATACGGGCTAATTGTAATTTGATGAAATTTCGTAAAGGAGGATACGACAAAGTCTTCCGGTTGTCGCAATAAATTGGCGATTTCCATCCGGAAGCCCAAATAAAAGGATTAGCAGGCTGTAACTTTACAGCCTTAATCTTTAGCAATTTTTTTGCTAAAATCTGTTCAAGTGTTTTCATATTTTATATATATATCAAAAAAGATGGTTTCAGGTACAAAAGTAATCATTCAAAACGAGAAATCACAATTATTTTACAATTTTTTGTAAAGAATTGAATCAAACAATGGCAAGAACTATACTTCGACCCATATGTTCTTTCTTTTTTTCAAGATGACAGGCAGGATATTACTGCAAAAAATTAAAATTCCAAAGACC
>JAITNQ010000108.1 GCA_031290435.1 Candidatus Symbiothrix sp.
TTGTCCATAGATTGACGAACAAGTTCTCTGTCAGGTCTTCGGCATCGGCATCCGATTTGATATATCTATCAATGAATGACTGTATTTTATTATAATAAGCAATGAAGATGGTCTCAAAAGCGTAATGTTCGCCATTTCGCAAAGCTTCAAGTGTTTCTATTGCTATTTTACTGTTCATAACCAATTTGATAGTGTGAACTGTGTCGGGCTCGAACCGACGACCTCTGCCCTGTCAAGGCAGCGCTCTGAACCAACTGAGCTAACAATTCGGGGACAAAATTATAAAAAATCGGTTAATATGCAATACATTCATGCAAATTTTATAAATTATCTTTGCTCATGCCATACTTTTCCGCTTCATGTACAAATCCTTCCGGTTCTACATGAACTACAATATCGTAAACATTATCAATCGATTGTTTAATGCTGTCTTCAACATCCTGTGCAATCCGGTGTGCTTCGGCCAAAGGAAGATTGCCGTCCACTTCAATGTCTAAGACGATGTTATACATATTGCCGACATGCCGCGAACGAATACGGTGCGGATGATAGGCGCCCGGTACTTTTTCAGCCGCTTTGATAATTTCGTTATAAACGGATGTATCCTTGACGCCATCCATTAATACCAAATTGGCGTCTTTGAAAATTCCGATAGCTGAATAGATTACATATAAACTAATTAATGTGGCGATTATCGGGTCAAGTATCGGCATTTTGAACAGGAAGGTACATCCCAATCCCACCAATACGCCTACCGAAATAATTACGTCGTTCCGCATATTGACGGCGTTGGCTTTCAACATGGATGAATTGATCCGTTTCCCTTGCTGAAACTGGTACAAGGCTAAAAGTAACTTGCCTGCAATGGAAATAACCGTCGCCCAAACGGCAATCAGAGAGACTTCTGTTACCGAATGTCGCATGATTTTCGTTATGGAGGTAATCAATATCTGGCAACCCATGAAAAAAATGACAAAAGAAAGGATGGTAGAAGCTATATTTTCTGCTTTTTCTTGTCCGTATACATATTTTGCATTAGGCGGGCGATTGATTATCGGTGTGGCAATCAGTATTATTACGGAAGTAAACACGTCTGATGCGGAGTCCAGACCATCACTCAATACGGCCAGACTCCCGGAAATAATACCTGTAGTGATCTTCAATAGCGACAAAAATGCATTGCCAAGCACACTCATCCAAGAAGTGCGGAGCATTATTTTTTTTCGATCTTTCATTCATAAAAATATTGAGCTTACAAAAGTACTAAAAAAGCGGATTTTTTGTATCTTTGCTGCCGAAAATAATAGAAACTATGACAAAAAACAGGAACAAACCCCTTATTTTGATTACGAATGACGATGGGGTACAGGCATTAGGAATCAACAAACTGATTGAAGCAATACGCCCCTTGGGTGAAATTGTCGTATTCGCCCCGGATGGTCCTCGCTCCGGTATGTCCGGCGCTATCACCTCCCTCAATCCTATTCGGGCTGCGCTGGTGAAAAAGGAAGACGATCTGACGGTCTATGCTTGCAGTGGAACGCCTGTCGATTGTGTGAAATTGGCCTTGAACGAATTTTTAGATCGCAAACCTGATTTACTGATTGCCGGAATCAATCATGGATCCAATTCGGCCATTTGCGTAATTTATTCCGGCACTATCGGCGCTACACTCGAAGGATGTGTCGCCGGTATCCCGTCTATCGGCGTTTCACTGACCGATCATTCTTCGCAGGCCGATTTTACGGAAGCGGCGAATTATGGGAAGTTGACGGCGGAAAAAGTCTTGAAAAACGGCCTCCCGGACGGTGTGTGCTTGAACTTGAATGTTCCGGCTATACCCAAGGTAAAAGGCCTAAAGGTCTGTTCTCAAACCAAAGGCCGTTGGACGGAAGAATTTCAGGCAGGGAAAGACCCTTTCGGAAATGCTGTTTATTGGCTGACAGGCGTGTTTTTAAATGAAGATGCGGGCAATGTCCTGAACGATGAATGGGCGCTCGACAATGGCTATGCAGCCTTGGTTCCGATCAAGGTTGATATGACGGATTATGGAGTGCTGGAGATGTTGAAGGAGTGGGAGAATTCATAATTCATAATTCATAATTATTTTTTGCGATGAGATATTATTTGATTGCTGGGGAAGCTTCGGGGGATTTACATGCCTCTAATCTGATGAAATCGCTGAAAGCAGCGGACCGGGATGCCGACTTCCGCTTCTTTGGGGGAGACCTTATGCAATCGGTAGGTGGAACATTGGTAAAACATTATCGCGATTTGGCTTATATGGGATTCATCCCTGTTCTGCTGCACCTGAAAACCATCTTTAAAAACCTGCATTTGTGCAAACAAGACATTGTCGCCTTCCGGCCCGACCTTGTTATCCTGATTGATTATCCCGGATTCAATCTCAAAATCGCCCGGTTTGTCAAAGAAAAATTGCAGCTACCTGTCTATTATTATATTTCACCCAAAATATGGGCATGGAAAGAAGGCCGTATCAAGACTATCCGGAAATATGTGGACAAAATGCTCTGTATATTTCCTTTTGAAGTGGAATTTTACGAAAAATACCACTATCCGGTACAGTATGTCGGTAACCCGACAGTTGATGCTGTGGCTACACGCAGTTTTGCCGAAGAAACTTTCGAGGAATTTACAAAGCACAATGGTCTGGAAAACAAGCCTATTATCGCTCTTTTAGCCGGTAGTCGCAAACAAGAAATCAAAGACAACCTCCCTTCCATGCTGGAGGCTTCGGCTGCTTTTACCGATTATCAAATCGTTATCGCCGGTGCACCCGGAATAGATAAGGATTATTACCGATCTTTTACCGGAAAATATCCGGTCGGGATTGTCTTTGACCAAACCTACCGGCTTTTGCAGCAGGCCGCCGCCGCATTGGTTACATCCGGCACTGCAACCTTGGAAACCGCCCTCTTCCGGGTTCCACAGGCTGTTTGCTATAAAACACCCCTCAAACAGGTAGCCGGTTTTGTCTGGAAACACTTTTTCAAGGTACGTTATATCTCTCTCGTCAATCTGATAGCAGGCAAAGAGGTCGTTTCCGAAATATTCAATGAAACTTTTTCCGTAAAAACAATCCGGAATACACTGAATGACTTATTGTATAATGTACAATATGTATCAAATCAACAACTTGAATATAAGCATATTATAGAAAAATTAGGAGAACCCGGAGCCTCCGAACAGGCTGCCGGACTGATTATATCTTCCCTTCGTTCACCCATTTCAGCACCAATTCCCCAAACAAGGTATTGACCCAAGCGAACCATTTGCGTGTATATTTTGCCGGATTGTCTTTATGGAAACTCTCGTGCATGAAACCGGTATCCGCATCCGTGTCGCGAAGCATCTTCACACAAGTTGCTATCTCGGCGGCGTCATGGCTTGTCATGGCTCGCATGATGATACTCATCGGCCATATATAGTCATAGCCAATATGGGGGCCACCGATTCCTTCACCGGCATTTCCGCTGAAAAAATACGGATTATCTTCACTCCAAACGAAGCGTTTGGTATTTTGATAGATAGGGTCTAAACTGTCTATACAGCCCAAATAAGGAAGCGACAGCAGATTGGGAACATTTGCATCATCCATAAACAAACGGTTTCCAAAGCCATCTATTTCATACGCATATATTTTTCCATAGTGTAGATGCTCTGTCACGGCATAACGGTTAATCGCCCGGCGAACTTCTTCCGCCAGCGCCGTACAAGTTTTCGCGAAAGCAAGGTCTCCCGTTACGTCTGCGGAAATTTCAGCCATTTGTTTCAACGAGGTGACGGCAAACAGATTGGACGGAATCAGGAATCCTAAGGTAGTGGCGTCGTCCGACGGGCGGAAAGAAGATACGATTAGGCCGACCGGTTTGACGGGATTTCCTTTGCCATCGTTGGAGAGCGTATCCAATTGCCTGCTGGTTCTCCGTTCAAAAATGTATGGGCCTATTCCTTCTTTTCGTTGCTGTTGTTTGAAGGTTTGCACGGTCAAAGCGGCCGCTTTTTGCCATTCTGGCGTAAAAACAGAGGTATCGCCGGAAATTTTCCAATAATGATAAGCCAAACGCACAGGGTAGCAAAGCGAATCGATTTCCCATTTTCGTTCATGCAATTCAGGCTGCATGGCAGTATGGTCTGATTCCCATTCGCTGCCTGTAGGCCCATCATTGAATGCATTCGCATAGGGGTCTATCAGTATGCACCGGGTCTGACGATTCACTACGCCGGCTATCAGCAAACGCAAAGTTTCGTCCTTTTTCATCAGGCTCAGATAAGGCCAGACCTGAGCGGCGGAATCCCTGAGCCACATAGCATGTATATCACCGGTATAAACAAAGGTATCCGGACGGTTGTCCGTCATCCTGAAATTTACCGTCGTATCCAAAGTATTCGGAAAACAATTCTCAAACATCCACGCTAATTTGGGGTCTTTTAAATGCTTTTTGACGGATAGAATGGTTTCTTCTACTGCTTTTGAAACGAACCGGCGTTCGGAAACCGGCGGTCTTAGGGAAATATACGGTTTTTCGCCGGTGATGGATGATGTTTTCGACCAAACAGCGCCACCGTTAATTGCCATGGCAGCTAAACTCAATCCTCCTTTTATTAAAAAATCTCTGCGCGTTGTCATCTGTAATAATTATGAATCGTTTTATCTATTTTAGTAAACGTTGGATTTTTTACATTATTGTAAATCCTTCAATCCGCAAGTTAAAGATTAGATAGACCTGCTAATTTTTTATAAGAAAAATCATCAATGCATAGATAAATATGTGTAAAACACCATAAATTTAGCGCTATCTTAAAAAAAAATTCTACTTTTTTGAAAAATATTTGGATTATTCAAAAAAAATAGGTAATATTGCATCGTTAAGGCATGAAAAATAAATAATTTTGTGCACTTTGCGAAAACAGTTCAATAAAAAATAAATTATATCATCATGGAATTAAATCTTGTCGAGACAAAAATTACGGTTGCTGGGAAAAAAGTCTCTTTTGCCCGCCTGAAACTCCAACAAGCGTTTAACCAACACGGTTGGTTTGAAATAGAAATAGATCATAACGAGTTGGAGGAGAAATGGATGAATGATCCGATTCCAATTATCAAATACATAGGTTTGGACGTCTGTATAACGATGCAACACAGGCAGACAGGCGAACAAAACCTGTTTGCGGGAATTATCACAAATGTTTCATTTACAGGCCATCACGGGCAGCAGAATTTCATTGTCTTAACCGGCGCCAGTCCCACTATTAAATTGGATGGCAAACCGACTATGGACTCTTTTATGGATTTGCCTTTGCAACAAGTAGTAGATGAGGCGGTAGCAAACTCCGGCAATGGCGTTCTGATTCCGTCTATACCTCGGAGGCTACTACCCCTTTGATGCCGGACGTCAATACCAAGAAAGACTTGGACGATCTGGTGAAGGCGGAAAAGAGCCGTGCCGTTGGCGAGATGTTCATTATACGGGGCGAAACGCAAACCTGTAAGGTGAAGATCGGTAGCGCGGTGAAGGTACGTTTACCGGAGAGGATGGACGTTGAGTTAAAAAGCGTTGACTCTTTTGTAGTTACGGAAATTACCCATGTGGTAAATCAGGATGGGCATTACAGCAACAGTTTTTCCGGAATCATCGACGAAATAGAAGTGATTCCGATGGAGGAACCCAAGCTTCCGATAGCCCAGCCTCAGATAGCGACAGTCAAGACCAATGAAGATACGCGGGAAAGAGGCCTGGTGAAAGTGGTGTTTCAGTGGCAGAAAGCAAAGAACAAGACTACCAATTGGATCTGGGTGGCTTCCGATTCGGCGGGCAAGAGTGATTTGGTACCTTTTAACAGGGGTATCGTGATGATCCCCGAAAAAGACGATCTGGTAATGGTCAATTTTGAGTACGGCGACCCTTCGCGACCGTTTGTAATGGCCAGCATCTTTCCGGAAAACGTAAGCAAAGGCGGGGGTGTGGACAACAATATCAAGACGATTATCACCCGGAAAAAGCATACCCTTAAATTTGATGATACCGATGGCGCTGAAAGTATTACTATTATTGATAAAAACAACAATATGGTATTTATTGATACTGC
>JAITNQ010000145.1 GCA_031290435.1 Candidatus Symbiothrix sp.
TGGATTATTAAAAATAATACTTTACCTTTGTAGTATAAAGAACATATTTATCTGATGCGAGACCGGACAAAAACGAGGTATTCGAAGAAATTGAATTTTATATTTGTCGAATTGCCGAAGTTTAAGAAACCGGTTGAAGCGTTGAAGACAAATGTTGACCGTTGGTTGTTTTGTTTGAAGAATTTATCCCGGTTAAACTCACGACCGACGGAAGTACAGGGAAAGATATTCGAGAAATTATTTAAAGCAGCGGAAATCAAAAAATTAACAGAAACAGATATGGAAACATACAACAAAAGTATTTTAGAGTATCAAGACGTTCGCGATGCGGTTGATTATGCAAGAGAGGAAACTTTTGAAAAAGCTTTTAAAAAAGGTATTGAAGAAGGCATTGAGAAAGGTATTGAAAAAGGTATTGAAAAAGGTATCAATCAAAAAAGTTTCGAAATAGCCCGGAAATGTTTGCAAAAAGGAATGTTGGTAGAAGAGGTTGCAGAATTAATTGATCTTGATGCCGAACAATTAAAGGAACTCTTTAAATGATATCTTCATAGATTGGACAAATTAACAGATTGAGTTCACAAAAATTCATTAGATGCGTTTGCCCTGTCTGATGGACGTTATAACCTCTCCCCCGGACATGACTGAGGCCGAGGGAGAGGTCTTTTCTCCGAATCTTTATTTCTTCATACATGCTTCCCAAACAGCTCTTCGCAACGTTCCGGAGCTATCGTCCCCATCATAATCCCAGTACATTATTCCCTTCATTCCCTTTTCCAGCAGCCACTTTCCTTTGATAGCGATACTTTTCTCATTATCGTATCCGCAATAATATTGCCCGTTGAATGTGACATACGGAACAGAAGCCGACTCGTCCCAGTTATCAATCTTATAGTACCTTGTGTCAAGTGTAACGATAGCGCTGTAATTAATTGACAGAGGAGTCGTTGAAAACGAATGCCTTCCGTAAAAAGGAATACCCAATACCAGTTTGTTTGCAGGCATCCCGGCATCAAGGTAAGCTTTCACCGCACGTTCGCAATCCTGAAAAGCGGCTGTCGATTGCAAGGCGGACTGATGGTGCGGCGCTTCATCCATGTCGTATGTCATGATATTGACCATATCCACATAGGGAGCAACGGCAGCAATGTCGATGTAGCGGGAATCTTCGCCCGATTTTTCCAGCCCTTTACAGTATCCGGCATACGTGAGCAGGTAAGTATTGCCTAAAGTTTCACGCAAATCTCTCATCAGTAAAACATGATTGGCTACATCGGCTTTCAAATCATAAACGCCGCCGACTGCCCATGAAAGACCCGGAAATTCCCAATCCATATCTACGCCGTCGATGTTCCATTTTTGCAAAAATGCCTTGCAATCTTTGGCAAATGCTTTCCGGTACTCGTCCGATTTGGCTAAAGCAGAAAAGCCTCCTCCCTGCTTATTATCCGAATTTTCAATATTATTGGTAAAAGCAATAGAGATTTTCAAATTCGGATAGCTCTTTTTCAAATTGACTATTTGTTCAAACCGCGTCTCATCGCCTTCTACTTTGAAGCCTTTGTATGCGCCATTGTCCATATACAATTCGGCAAAAGAGTAAAAAAGATGAGTGAAATAAGTCGGGTCGGGAATAGATTTTCCGTAATAGGTTACATAAGCGTTCACTACGCGACCTTCTACTTTCTCGGATAAATCACCGTTGTTTCCACTTCTACCGCCGCTTATATAATCATCGTCGCCGCAGGAGAAAACGAACAAACTTATCGTAACAAGCGTCACAGCTATTAAAATATTTTTTGTTGATTTCATCTGTACATAATACCTTATTCTACCGCTATAAAGAAATAGTAACTTGCGTCATAATCCCAGTCGTCGCCTGTACGGTTGTAGGTACCCGGTAAGCAGAGAATCATGTTGTTATCGTCAATACTCAGGATATAATACGGTGTACTTACGCCTGAAAATACTTGCCAACTTTTATCGGTAGCAATCAGCCTGATATCGGTAATTACTTCACCTGCTATCTCTTCACCCCGGTCTTCGTGACTGAAACCCCAGCCGCCGGTTCTCAACACAGCGCCGCTTTGATCGTAGATGGTCAACTTGTTGTCTGCAATTTCAAATACCATGTATTGTCCAAATTCAGCCGCAGTCAGTACGCTTGCACCGCTCTGGTAATTGCTTTGGCCCGGAACCATGTCGTAGTACTTCCATGCACCGTACATGCCGTTGTAGAACGCCAGCGGATCGTTGAGCAGTTTCCATGTTTTCTTTGCCGTTTTGTCGGCTTTGTCTTGAGCGCCGGAAAGAAAGGTCATATATTCATCAAAGCAGTTGGTAATGGTAACGGCAAATGTTTCCGAAGTTACCGCTTGCTTTTCGGATAATCCGACAAAGTAAATTTCATACGTGCCGTTACCTGCATAAACAACGGTATCGTGGTCGGTATGATATTGTCTGAGGCCGGTAGGCGTTTGAACGAACCATGTACCCGGAATGTCTTTCCGAGCGTTGTTGAGTACTACATACTGGTCGCCCTCCACCTTGTCGTCGCTGTTGGGAATGGGCTGCGTAATTGAGAGCGCCGCCGTCAGTTCTCCGCTTGTAACCGGCGTACCGGTTTTCGCAAATTCATCGCGCAGGGAGGTATCTTCGATAGGATCGCAAGCAATCATACCGAGCGCCGCGAGCGCTATTGCGAATATATAGATTTTTGTTTTCATAAATATTTTACTTTAAATAATTACATATTATTCCAGTCTTTGAAGATCGCTTCTGCGCCCCAACCCGGATTTTGTTCTATGGCGCCATTGGAACGGTCGATTTCCGATTGTGGAATGTACCAATAACCTTGGGTCGCTTTCAAACGCGCTTTGTAGTCGTACTGCACCATCGGCACAACCACCGCCGCGTTGATGAGCGTAAAACCGTTTTGTTTGTTCAGCGCATTACCGGCTTCTTCGAGCGAAGCATCCCAGCGGAGCAAATCAAACCAGCGGATGGCTTCAAAAGCCAACTCGTAACGCCGTTCGTTTTTAATAGCTTCGAGCGAGTAGCCTACCGGAGCCAGATGTGAGCGTTCACGTACGCGATTCAAACCGGCAGCATCTCCTTTCAGTTCCGATTGCATCAGCAATACATCGGCAAAACGTATCAAAATCAAATCGGGAATCTGATGCAGCGTTTGAGAAGGAGAAGGAACTGAAATTTCAGGAAACAGTTGAGGGCCAAAAGGTTTAAAAGCGCCATCGTAGTAAGAATTAATGGCAATATATTTCTTTTGGTGGTATCCGGTTTGTTCGTAGTAGCGTTTAGCTACGGTATAATCCGGTTCGGCGGCGGTCAACCTACGGTCAAATAATACACCGCCGCTATTGGGGTCTATTGCTTTGTACGACCAGACAGAGCCGCTCAGGCGCGGATCTTCTGTAAAACCGCCGATATATGTTTGCTGTGCCGACCATGTTTTCCAGTCTTCCACTAAAGCCGGTGAAACCGGTCCGGCGCCCCAGCCTTGACCAAAAGGATAGCGCTCCTCAAAAGTCGAATTATCGTGCGAAGGCGAGAAATAAGTAATGGTAGTATTGTTGAACATGGTATTGTCCCATCCGGTGCCCTGCAATTTGTGTTTATTGGCAAAAACAGTTTCTACCGAGTTCAAACCTTCCCAATGCAATCCGTTATTTTTTGCGTAGGCATAACTGTATGCTCCGCTATCATAATTGGTAGCGTCGTTGGAGTAAGCCCACAGGTTGCGTTGGTCGCTTACCAATTGATGTCCCGAATTGTTTACACAGTCATCAATCCAAGTAATTACTTGCTGTTTGCTAATGCCGCCCGGCAGTTCGGTTTTCGCATAACGCCCCGTGTAGAACAAGAATACGCGCGCCATCATGGCTTCAGCCGCATATTTGGTCGCATGACCTGCCATCGGATCGTTGCCCAAATACGCTTTGGCGGGCATCAATTCGATCGCGTTTTTCAAGTCGGAAGCAATCTGTCCGTAAATTTCGTCCACCGATGCGCGAGACAATTTATCCATCTCTACACCCAGACGCAAGGGTACGCCGCCAAATAGCTGTACCAATTCATTATAGGCATAAGCCCGCAAAAAATACACTTCACCCAAATGGCGATTTTTTTCCGCTTCGCTGGTCCAATTTTCAAACTGGTCGAAAGCCGCCAAGGCTGCGTTGGCGCGGAAAATCAGTTGATAGCCGCGTTGCCATACGCCCGGATCCCAATAAGTTCCATCCATATAGCCAAGGAAGAAGTCCGGATTGGTATAGCGTAAAAAATTCATGGCACAGTTGTCGGAGCCGGACAGGTTGCCGCCCAAGCCTTCGTCGCCCGCCAAATGGGCGATGAAAAATTGCGATGAAGCATCGGGGGCCTCAAAGAGCATTTTTGCATAGACGCCCGTTAGCATTTCGTCGGCTTCCTGCATGGTTGACGGATAGTTATCACTGGATTTACTCGTCAACGTTTTCGTATCCAGAAAATCGTCGCAACTTGCCAAGAATGCTATGGCAAACAATAATATTCCTATTTTTTTCATGATTGTTTATTTTTAAAATTTAATATTCGCTCCTACCATATACGTCCGGGCGCTTGGATAAAAACCAAGGTCTATTCCTTTCGTCCACGAATCGCCTGCGCTATACCCGATTTCGGGATCCATGCCCGAATATCCGGTAAAGGTAAACAAATTTTGCGCGGTTACATAGAGTTTCAATTGTTGTACCGGAAGTTTCGGCAACAGTCGTTTGAAATCGTAACCCAGCGTTATATTCTTGATTTTCAGATAATCGCCGTCTTCCACATAAATGTCGGAAACATTGCTGTAATTGGTACTCGACGAAGCGGACATTTTCGGGTAACGGTCGGAAGTACCTTCTCCATGCCAACGATTGAATACGTCGGTCGTGTAGTTGTTGAGCGGCGAAGATACAAAGTCACGGTAGCATTTCATAATCTGATGTCCGAAAGCTCCATAAGTGGTAAGGGCCAAGTCGAATCCTTTGTAACCCACATTGAACGAGAAGCCCAAAGTCATAGCAGGATGCGGATTACCGATTTTGGTACGATCGTCTGTGTCAATCACGCCGTCGCCGTTGCTATCCACCCAAATCAGGTCGCCCGGTTCCGGTGTGCCGAATTTTGCGCCCGTGTATTCGTCAATTTGTTGTTGATTTTGCCATACGCCGGCTGTTTTGTAGCCGTAGAAGAAGCCCAAAGGCTCACCTAATTCTATACGGTAACTTTCCGGAGCTGTTCCCCACAGAATGCCCGGAGCGCCGTTGATATATCCATTCTCATTGGCAATTTTGGTTACTTCGTTTTTATTGAAACCCAAAGACAAATTGGCTCCGTAAGTAAAGTCTCTGCCCACGTGATCGTTCCAACGGATGATGGATTCAAACCCAGTGTTTTTCACGTCACCGCCATTTACATAAGCAGCCCCGGATCCCAGATAGACAGGAATGGGCGGCGTTAACAACCAACCTTCGGTTGTACGTTGGTAAACATCCAATTCCCAACTCAAACGGTTCTTTAGGAAACGGACATCAATACCGAAATTAATCATGGTTTGTACTTCCCATTTCAAGTCGGGATTGGTCAGACGCATGGGATAGGAAGCTACGGCGGGATCGCCCATAGAATTGCCAAAGGGATAACCAAATGTACCGCTCGTAGTAATCAACGCCAAGTGTTGATTGCCGGTTACCCGGCTATTTCCGTTTTGTCCGTATGATAGACGCAGTTTCAAAAAGTCGATAGCCTTTACCTTGTCTTGCCAAAAGTCTTCGTTGCTGATGACCCAACCGACCGAAGCGGAGGGGAAATAACCCCAACGATGACCGCGTGCAAAAACCGAAGAAGCATCGGCACGCATAATCAAACTTGCTAAATATTTTTCCTGATAGTTGTAAGTGACCCTTCCAAAGAAGGATGACAGAGCGCTTTCGCCGTAAGGAGAACCGGTTAAGGATGCTACGGTTTTCCCGGGTACATTGCTCAAATAGGCATGTTCCAAGTCTCCAAAAGAAGATTCAGTGTTGGCGCCGCTGATACTTTCACCGTAGCCCGACTTGGAAACGCTTTGTCCGAGCAATATGTCAAAATTATGTCCTCCCAGGTCGAATACATAATTCAGCGTGTTGTCCAAAGTCCACGAATGTCCTACACTTTGCGATTGGGTAACTTGGTCTACGCCACCCAACACCGTTGATGACAAAGGCTGGTGAGCAGGTCTATAGGCGCGGTAGGAAGATGCACTGTAACTATAGCCGTATTGCGAACGAAATTTCAAATTCCTGATCGGTTGCAGTTCCAAATAAGCAGAGCTTTGCAGTCCGTAAGATTTACTGATATTCTGATTGCCGGTATAATCCATATATGCAATCGGGTTTTTGTTGGCGCCATTCGATACATCCCAGTTGTAGCCGTCAGCTTGCTGGTCGCTGAGTATATAATAATTACCATCAGCATTGTAAGGGTGCATCAATGGACTCATAATAAGCATATTGTGCATAGAGTTCCAATAAATATCATCACGAGGAACCGTTCCGTGTGTTATTTGGTACCGGTAGTTCAAGGTTTCACCCACTTTCAGTAAATCCCAATCACGGAGTTTGTAAACTATCTGTTCGGTATTCAAGCGGAAGTTTACCTTTTGGAGGTCAGGTATGGCGGTCGGTACGCCCATCGTGGCTTCCTGACTCAGGTAAGTGATGCCCATAGCTGTGCTGGTACGCTCTGTTCCGCTGGTAATACTGACGGAATGACTTTGAGTCGGCGCATTTTTGTTGGTAGTTTCTTTCAGCCAGTTGGTGCCTGTCCATGAGCCGCTGCGGATAGCAGTCAAATCACCGGACGGAAGGAAATTATTCCAGTTAAATGCGGGCAATCCGTTGATAATCTGCGATTCGTCCTGAATAGCCATGTACTCCTGCGCGTTGAGGATAGTCGGAATCTTGTAGAAGTTCGATACACCGTAGTAACCGTCATAAGTCACTGAAAACGTACCCGCTTTTCCTTTTTTAGTTGTAACGAGAATAACACCGTTGGCAGCCTGCACACCGTAAATAGCTGCCGTAGCAGCATCTTTCAATACATCAATAGATTCAATGTCATTGGGGCTAAGTGCGTCAATACCGGCGCCGGGCACTCCATCCACCACATAAAGCGGCGTATTGGTGCCATTGGTACCCAAGCCGCGGATATTTACCTTGAAATCGTCGCCGATAAATCCGCTGGTCTGCGTAATCTCAACCCCCGGCGCCTGACTTTGCAAAGCGCCCAAAATGTTCGGCGTGTTCAGTTTGGCAATATCTTCGCCCTTCACTTGCACCGTAGCGCCTGTAACCAATTTCTTTTTTTGTACGCCGTAGCCAACTACCACTACTTCGTCCAAAAGATTGTTGTCCTCAACTAAGATAATTCTCAAATTCCTACCGGCTTTTACTTCTTGTGTTTTAAAACCCAAGTAAGAAATAACCAGCGTGGCGTCCTGTTGGACAGCAAGCGAAAATTTTCCGTCCAACCCGGAATACGTTCCGTTGTTCTTCCCTTTTTCCTCAATAGTAGCGCCGATAAGCGGTTCATTGGAGGAGTCAACAACAAGGCCTTCGGCTGTAATGGTTTGTTGCTGAACAGACACTGCGGCCGCGTTTTCCGAAACGAGAGAATCAGCCATTGCTTGGTTTCCTCCCATAAAAAAACCGGACATCAAAATTGCCGACACAAATATATTGCACGGCAATTGTTTCTTTTTGTGTTTTTTATTCATGTGTATTATTATGTTAATCCCGAAACAAAGGTATTCATTTATTTTGGATTCTTAACCTTATTTTTGTTGTTTTTTTTATTACTTGCGCAATTAAATAATGCTATATCCGGAATTATTACTACTTTTGCAACATTCAATCTTAAATCTACTTAACGCATGTCAACAATAGGAATAGACCTGGGTGGAACAAAAATAAACGGAGCTGTTTTCGACGAAGAAGGAAATATTCTCTGTAAGAGCGTTCATTTATTAGAAAAACGACAGGGCAAGGAAGTCGGTCAACTGCTGATGCAAACCATTGATGAATTGTTTCAATTCGCCGAAGCGTCGACAATAGAAGCGATCGGAATCTGTGTGCCGGGAATCAGCCATAGAAAGACAGGTTGCGTTTGGGCGCCGAACATAAACGGATGGGAAAACTATCCTTTGCAGGAAGAAATCGAACAGCATATCCGGGATCAACATATCCGGGTGAAAATAGCCAGCGACCGCAGTTGTTACATCCTGGGTGAAACATGGAAAGGTGCGGCAAAAGGCGTAAAAAACGCCGTTTTTATCGCTATCGGCACCGGTATTGGCATGGGTATATTGATTGACGGACGCATCTTGCATGGTCATGCCGATATTGCAGGCGCGGCCGGGTGGTTGGCTTTAGACAGGCAATATGAAACGGATTACGTTCGTTACGGCTGTTTCGAAAGTAAGGCTTCGGGAGACGGTATCGCCCGCTGTACACAACAAATACTGAAAGAAAGCGTTTTGTTCAAAGAAAGTATTTTATATACAAAAGAAACGGCTGCAATTACCGCCTACGATGTATTCGACGCATGGGAGAAAAACGACCCCTTGGCCGGATATGTTATTGAGAATGCGACAAAAATGTGGGGAATGGCGGCGGCCAATATCGTGAGCCTTTTCAATCCGGAGATAATTATCTGGGGAGGGGGTGTTTTTGGGCCTGCCGTCCAACAGATAGGCGCAATCTATCAAGAGGCCTGCCGGTGGGCGCAACCGATAGCCATCCGGCAGGTAGTATTTGAAAAATCACAATTATGCGGCGACGCAGGACTGTATGGGGCCGGCTATTTAGCAATTTCAGAATAAATAGATAAAAAGAGCTATATATAAAAGATGTATAATAAAAATTTGGTTTTTACAGCCGCTTGCGCGGGATTGGCTTTTTTCGGCGTAACGATGTTGGCCTTAGGCCCTATCCTTTCGCAGTTGGGCGAAGGCGCAAATGCCTTGCCGGCTACCTTATCCGTGGGGATCATTATGGGGACGGTCTTGTTCGGGCCGGTGGTCGATAAGTTCGGTTACAAATGGCTGTTGGTAGCAGGCTCACTGCTCGCACTCACGGGCGTTCAAGGATTGGCGCATTTCGAAAACATCACTGCGCTTCACACAGCCATGCTGATGCTGGGTATCGGCGGGGGAATCCTCAACGGCGAAACAAACGCTTTGGTAGCTGACATCTACGACGACAGCCAACGAGGCATGCGCTTGAGCGTTCTCGGCGCTTTTTATTGTATGGGCGCTTTGTCGTGGACTTTATTGAATTATTTCATCCCTGCCTATCAACTGCCCCTCCACTGCGTATCTGTTGTGATGGTTTTGTTTATCGCGTTGTTTGTTTCCATCCGGTTTCCGGAAGCAAAACCGCAAGGCGGCGGATCGCTTAAAAAATCGCTGCGTTTGCTGAAAAGCGTTTCATTAATTCTGTTCGCTTTCCTCTTGTTTTTTCAGAGCGGACTGGAGGGTATAACGGGCAGTTTCACGGTGAATTATTTAGAAAACACCCATGCGACGGAGACCGGCGCCGCTACGCTTTCGTTGACGAGTTTTACGATCGGCATGTTTATCGGGCGACTGTTTCTGGGCGTCGCCATGAAGAAGTTGAAAGACAGCGCAACGCTTTATCTGTACCTGTCCGTGGCGCTTGTCGGCGTGCTATTATTGTCGCTTGCACCGAATATCGCACTGGTTTATACGGCAACGGCGCTCATCGGTTTTGGCGTGGGAGCTACTTATCCGGTCGTTTTCAATTACCTCGGAGGCGCTTTCAAGGAGTTGTCCGGCACTGTCTTTTCGATCGCTATTTTCATTGCTTTGTGGGGACAATTCTCCTTTAACAAGGTAACCGGCGCTTTGTTCAACAAGGGCGATTTCAGTTATTTCCCGGCAACATTGGCGTTGGCCATTGTCATGATGATGATTTTGTTGCCCTTAGCCAAGGGTAAAGTCAAAAAATAATACAAACGAATATACAATTTATAAACTAAATTAAAAGATTAAAAAATGTTAGCATTAGAATGGTTGGCAAATGCCCGTAGCATTATGCAAAAGATTGAAGAAACGCAGTTGGAAAACATCCGGACGGCGGCAATAGCGATGGCCGATTGCATCGAAAAAAACCATTGGGTACACACCTTCGGCTGTGGTCACGCCACGATTCCCGTCGAAGAAATGTATCCGCGTATCGGCGGATTTGTGGGTTTTCATCCGATTGTAGAACTTCCGATGACTTTCTTTACCGGAATTACCGGACAAATGGGTATTCATCAGTTTTTATTCCTCGAAAGAGCGGAAGGTTACGGCAATGCCATTATGAAAAATTATCATTTTGAAAAAGAAGACTGCATGTGGATTTTTTCACACACGGGAATCAATAACGTGAATATCGACATCGCTTTACGCGCCAAAGAATTGGGTATGAAAGTCATTGTGTTCGGTTCGGCTGCCGAAGCACAAGGGAAAACGACCCGTCATCCGAGCGGTAAAACCATTTTCGAAATAGCGGATATTGTGGTGGATTCGTGCGTTCCGGTAGTCGATGCTTCCGTTGTTTTGAAGAATCATCAGGATAAAATAGGCCCTGTTTCCACGCACGCATTTGTTACCTTGGTATGGATGACGATTACTACCTGTGCCGAAATATTGGCCGACCGGGGCGTAAAACTCTATATTCACCCCTCGCACAATGTGCCGGGCGATACGACGGCGCATGAACGTTTAGATGCTTGTCTGGCCGAATACAAACGGAAATCGGCTACTGTCTGATTGTGCTTATGAACGTTGTCAAAGACAATAAACCCATTGATTTGCAATCTGCTACATGGGGTGACGTTAAGGAAGGCGGGTATTCTTTTGCGGTGCTGCCGTGGGGAGCCACAGAGCCGCATAACTATCATTTGCCTTATCTGACCGATTGGCATATCGCCCATGATATTGCCGTGGACGCCGTGCGCAAAGCTGAAAAAAAGTATGGGGTGCGGGGGATGGTTCTGCCCCCTATCCCTTTGGGAGCGCAAAATCCCGGACAAAAAGAACTGCCGTTCTGTATCCACACCCGTTACGAAACGCAACGCATGGTATTGACCGACATCGTCGATTCGCTCCAATGCCAAGGAATACACTTGTTGGTGCTACTGAACGGTCACGGGGGGAACGGATTCAAACCGATGGTACGGGATATGGCTTTCGACTATCCTGAAATGACGATTGTTTGCGTGGACTGGTTTGCCGTAGAACCACAAAAAGATCATTTTGAAATTTTGGACGACCATGCCGGTGAAATGGAAACCTCCGTCATGATGCATTATCACCCGGAACTCGTACAATTAGACAAAGCCGGTGATGGAGCCAGCAAACCATTCAATTTGAAAGGATTAAACAACAAAGTGGGATGGATTCCCCGCCATTGGGGAAAAACAACGGAAGACACCGGCGTGGGAGACCCGCGAAAATCAACCGCCGAAAAAGGCCGGCTTTTTGCAGAAATCGTTACAGATAAAATTGCCGATTTTTTTGAAGAATTAGTCACAAAAAGCATCTATTAAAATTCACACATCTCCGACTCCCCCTTCAGGGGGCTGTGGGGGTGCACATTAATTATAAAAAATGAAAAAGAATTATTTCCTCCTGTTGTGCTTGCTTTGCACAATCGCAACCTACGGACAAAACAAGTCGTGGGTAAGAATCAATCAAGTGGGATACCTGCCCGAAAGTACAAAAGTTGCGGTATTTATAGCGGAAAAAGAGACAAAAGATTTTTCCTTTGAGGTAAAAGAAGCCACGAACAATCGCACGGTACTGAAAGGCGCCGGAGTAGTCGCCAATGCCGAGAGGTGGGGTATGAAACAAGCCTTACGCCTTCCTTTCTCGGAAGTAAAAAAGAATGGGAAATATTATGTGGAATGTAACGGCGTTCAATCGCCTGTCTTTGCCATCAACGAAAACGTATATGACGGCGCTGCCGATTTCATTTTGCAATATATGCGTCAACAACGTTGCGGCTACAATCCTTTTCTGGATACGCTTTGCCATCAACACGACGGCTATATCGTTGATCATCCGACACGCACCGGCGAGCACATTGACGTGCGCGGCGGTTGGCACGATGCTTCCGACTATCTGCAATACCTTCCCACCTCGGCTAATGCAACTTTTCAGCTGCTTTTTGCATGGCAACAAACGCCCGACAAAACCATCTTCAAGGACGAATACGATGCTGCGGGAAAGAAAGGGGCAAACGGACTCCCCGATATTCTCGACGAAGCGCGTTGGGGATTGGACTGGATGCTTCGCATGAATCCGGATTCAGCCCTGATGTTCAATCAAATAGCCGATGACCGGGACCATGCCAATTTCCGCAATCCGGCACAAGATCAGGTGGATTATGGTTATGGGCCGGGGACAGGGCGTCCGGTCTATCCGGTGACAGGTAAACCGCAGGGATTGCGCGAACATAAAAACCGCTCAACCGGCGTTTCTTCTTCGGCGGCCAAATATGCGTCCGCGTTTGCATTGGGCGCAGTTATATTCAAGGAGATAGACCCTGCAATGGCGCAATTGTTACAAGAAAAAACAGCGCCTGCTTACCATTATGCAGAAGCTATTCCGGGAAATAACCAGACAGCTTGTACCGTTTCTCCTTATTTCTACGAAGAAGATAACTGGGTGGACGACATGGAATTGGCCGCTGCCACAAGCTATACTGTCACCCAAGACGAAAAATGGCTGAAGAAAGCCGACTACTGGGGACAACTCGAAGAAGTGACTCCATGGATGGAGCTTGGGCGCGCACGTCATTACCAGTTTTATCCTTTTGTCAACTTGGGACATTATTATCTTGCCCGATCGGAAAACCAAACGGTTGGCGAAAAATATACCAATTACATGAAGAAAGGATTGGCGCTGCTGAAAAAACGCGCCGACGAATACAATGATCCCTTCCTCAATGGCGTCCCGTTTATTTGGTGTTCTAATAATTTAGTGACCGCCGCCATTACACAATCCATGCTTTACAACGAAGTATCGGGCGACACGACTTTCCTCGAAATGGAAGCTGCGCTCCAAGATTGGCTGTTCGGCTGTAATCCCTGGGGCACATCCATGATTTGCGGTTATCCGGCACAGGGCGATTTTCCCGCTTATCCGCATGCGTATATTTCCGAAGTCTTGCACCTTATCCCGGAGGGCGGTTTGGTGGATGGGCCAATCTACAAATCTATCTATGAATCGCTGCTCGGCATCCATTTAAGCAGAGAAGATACCTATGCGCCTTTTCAATTCGGCGCGGCCGTTTATCACGACGATTCGGGCGATTATTCGTCAAACGAACCGACCATGGATGGCACAGCCAGTTTGAGTTACCT
>JAITNQ010000215.1 GCA_031290435.1 Candidatus Symbiothrix sp.
ACAGCCATATTGTCTATTATTTTTAAATGGAAATTCAAATAGACAGATGATTTTATATCAGAAATTAAACAAAAATAATAAAACGTCCCGCAAGGGACACAAAAGAAAAATATTATGAAGAAAGGAAATTTTAAAAACAGTAAAAACGCCTTGAGTGGCGTAGTGACAGGAATGATATGCGCAATGATGGCGTTCGCACTGACTGCCTGTAGTCCAACTCCAAAAAGTATCCTAAAAAATTACGAGGAATATTCTCATGTAACTCCTTCGCAAAACAGACTTGGCATTCAGTTTTTTCATGAGTCTATGGCTCCCTTGTCATTCTTTTTTGCGAATACCTCCGATTATTTAGGTGAGCCGAAGGAGAACTACCACGATGTAAGGGAGAATATGAAAAGCATACTCTCGGAGCGCTTTGTCGTCTTAGACGCGAAAAATACTGAGAAACCGATAGACTTTAAAGCAGTAGCTGGATACGGTGTCCCGAATTATTACGACGCGGTTGAAGTGACTCTTCTCATACAAGAAATGCCGCGGTTTATCCTTGTTGGCTTTAAAGGAGTCCGCGAAAGCGAATCGGTTCAGTGGAATACTCCAGCACTGTTCTTCCTCTTCGAAAATGGGGAAGATGGCCTGCGTCCGCTCACCTTAGAGCCGTTTCTTGCCGACGATCTGTTTCCTACGGATTTCTCCGAAACGCGATTTGTCGAGGTTCAGCCCTTAATACCCGTTATTAATAGCGAATATAAGGACAAAATAACTATCGGTGGTGGCAAAACGCTTTCAATTTCTTTCAGTCTGTCTGATAAGGGTGGACACCAAACCATTATAGAGTGCAAAATCTCTGTTGAAAGAAGCGTAAGAAATGCCGACGGTTCCAACAGGGTTACAGGGAGCAATTACTTAGGATACAACATAGCGGTTGGTTCCGACGGAATATTCAACCAGACAATATCAGACTATTCCGTTAGCGGTAAAGTTAGTAGCAACCGTATAACGGGATCGATCAAAAGCCACAGTGCGAACTATTCCTATTCGGCAAAGGAAGCGGAACCGGAGTTCGGCAACACGGATATCTACAAATCTATGGAATCCACCACTGTAGTAAGATAAGAACATAAACCGCTCCGCAAGGGGCATAAAAAGAAAAAATATTATGAAATGGTATTTAAAAGTTTTCAGACAGTACGCTGATTTCAGCGGAAGAGCAAGAAGAAAAGAGTATTGGATGTTTGTGTTGTTCAATATTATCGCAGTGATCGCAGTCTCGGTTTTAGACCGGATTTTCGAGTCAGTATGGATGTCGGAAGGAGGGATATTCTCCATCGGAGGGATTTATCTCCTTTACATTACAGCCCTGTTTGTTCCGGGCATGGCGGTAACTGTCCGGCGGCTGCACGACACGGGCAAAAGCGCATGGTGGTTGTTAATAATCTTGATCCCTATAATCGGAGCTATCTGGTTGCTTATCCTTTTAATAAATGATAGCAATCCCAATACGAACCCTTATGGCGACAATCCCAAACAGCATAGCGGATACGGCAGGCGGGTGAAGATGAAAAGCGCCGCCGTGGCTTTGATTATCGCATCGGCATGTTGGATATTTGCGCTTATTTTGGGGAATATAATAGACAGTATCAAATATGAGGTTTATCATTTTAATTTAATGACCGGACTGGATTTACTGAGTCGTGTAGCCCTATTGTTTGCCGCTATTCTCTTGTTACCACAGAAAAGACAGGACATCTCAAAAATGAAAGAAGCCTCTATTGCGCTGATGATAGCCTCCGCTATCTTTCTGGCAACAATGATTGGGTATGACATCAATAGTTTGAGTCATTTTAATTTATATTTCATTAGTGATTTTCTGGTGCCGATTTTTGTTCCTGCCGCGATGTTGTTTTTCGCTTACACCTTGCATTTCAAAACAGAGTTGAGGAAAACAGCATCTCTGATTTTGCTGATTGTTGCCGGTTGTTATCTACTTCTGAGGATTTATTGGATGATCAATTTGTTCCACGTTCCCGACTTTGGCGCTATATTGTTTATTACTGCATTATATGTCTTGTTACCGGTTTCGTTGATGGTTCTGGCATACGCTTTCCTGTCGTATAATAAAGATGAGGAAAAAGAGGATGAAGTGGATGAAGGCAATCATTTGGAAACAGCGCCATCAAGTTTACCCGATAACGCCGATTATGCAGTCTTGCATCTGTCTCGTCCGTCAAAAATCCTCGGCGCAATGATTAGTTATAATGTAAACTTGGACGATACTGTTGTTTACAGGGCAAAAAACGGTTCCCAGACCAGCATAAAAATAACTCGCGAAGGCAAACATGTACTGTCGGCAAAAACAGAAAGTCGGACTACCCTTCCCATAACTGTTATCTTCGGGGAAGAATATTATGTTCAATGCAGTCTGGGTATAGGTTTCTTTGTCGGACATCCGAAACTGGAGCTTGTAAAAAAGGAAACAAAATCTGCTCCGATGAGTAGGGCAGATTAGGCAATGTCTTGAACATGATTAAGGCACAGAAAATAATTAACATATAAAACCTTTATTTATCAAAGCGTCCTTAGTAGCCTGATGGAGGCAAAGCGCCTTCGCTGAGCCGGGGATATTATTTGTTTAATAAACTTTTTAATAGCGTTATTTGCTCGTCTTTGCTGTGAAGCAGTTTTTCGTAAACTTCTTTGTTTTCTTGATAAAAATTTTCTATTTTTTGTTGATAACCGGTTGCACTTTCATTATTGGTCTGCTGAAATACATCATTGCCAATTTCCAACAAATCGGGTAACGATGCGTCTAATATAGTAGAGATTTGGAACAGTCGTTCAATCGTCAGTTTTGTTTCGCCTGTTTTTATTTTCCTGTATGCAGCAGGGGTTATCGACAATTCATGAGCCATATTTTCGTATGTATAGCCCTTTTTTTGCGTGTGGTCGCAATTTTTCTAATTACATTTTCAGTCTTTTCTTTTTCCATCACTTCGTTTTTTTGAACAAAAGTAAATAAAATTCTATTAATAGTAAAATTTTTCTACTAAAAGTATTTTTTGAAGAAAAATTCTCATATACCTTTGTATTCGTAATTTTATTCGCGAAAAAAAATTGCAAAATGAAAAATTAGTATTAATTTTGTAACACTTTAAAACAATAAAAAATTTAGATTTGAACGCTTAATATTTTTTTAAAATTTAACATGAAGAGGAATATATGTTATGCGTGATTTTTTTATTTTATTAATAATCAATAATTTATAATATAAATGTCAAAATATCTAATTCTTTACTTATCTTTATACCTATTCCCACCTGCTTTGTTGGCTCAACAACACTATACAGTTCGTGGCACTGTGATTGATGAAACAGGAAAGCCATTTCCATCTGTATCCATTTTCATTTTACAATCTAAAAAAGGAACGATCACAAATAGTAATGGGGAATTTTCGTTGAATATCAAGGAAAGTGAAACTGTTTTAACAGCTTCACACATAGGTTATGAGACATTTTCAACAAAAATAACTCCCCAAACCAATATTCTACAAATTCAATTAACGCAAAAGCCCTTTCAATTAAATGAAGTCGTCGTCAATAGCTTGTCAGCGACAGAGTTGTTAAAATCTGCCATAAAGAAAATCCCCGACAATTACGAACTTACTCCATTTCTGACCAAAGCCTATTATCGAGCAAAGGCGTCTGAAAATGATACATTATTGTATATGGAAGAAGCGGCTTTCGAAATTGTAAAATCTTATCAATCGGGATTTGATGATAAATATTTTTTGGTAAAAAATAGGAATTTCAGATTTGTGCCTGATAAAATAAACTGGCGAGGGATAGGTCAATACGATTTTGTAGATAATGCATCGCAACTGTTTAATAATAGTTTTTTTCGAAATCGTAATATAAGCTATTTGCCTTCCACTACTTTCGACGACCGACCGGTTTATGTTCTTTCCATTTCTCCGAACAAAGGAAAAGAAAATTTTGAAGGAAAAATATACATTGATGTAGAAGATTTGGCTTTCATTCGTTTTGAAATTAAAGGAGAAGATAGTCGTGAACGTTATGCCCAATACAAAAAAATAGAAGAAAAATATTATCTGATGAGTGGACATAGTATTCATTTAAACAAAAATATTGGAAAATCTACACGTTCGGCAGAAACAAATATGATTACAACGGATATTATCCACACTTTTTCAAAAGAAGATATTAAAGGCACTCCGGTTAATACTGACGATATTTTAGAAGGATATGCCACCCAACAGCAGGATACATTATTTTGGGAAAATCATAATGCAATCTTGCCGGATGCCACTATTCAACAGGCGGTGATTAATTTTCAACAAACAAAAAAAGACACTCTTTGGTTCGATTCTTTACAATACCAATCGTATTTGAAACGACTTTATGTACCTAATATTTCATTGTCTTTTTCTACTGAATGGGCAAAAGACTTTTCCTCATTGAATCAAAACAGTGTTTCAATTAGTCATACCGTTAATCATTTGTTTATGAAAAAATTTGGCAAATGGGGGCTGGCTACTTCCATATTATATTATCTGTTTTCCATGCCTTTTGAGGAAGCATTATCAGAACAAAGATTACTGCATTTAAGCAGTTTAGAACCCAAAATGAATCCCACAATATTTAACAACACAAGTTATTCATATATTTTTGGAATCAATAATGATGCATTAAATAACTATAAAACAAATAATTACAATGGTTTTATGCGTTTACATACGATTCGTAATGATGGTCATTTTGTAAAAGCGCAAATTTTGGAAGAAGAATTAGCAAAAGTTGATTTATCAAATAAAAACAACAAAGCAATTCTTTTTGAATTATATTTTCTCGAATTGTTTATGTATAGAAGTTTAACCATTTACAATCCTTTCGAAAAAGATCAAAAGTCAATCAATGTTTCCGAAGAGAAGCAACCATTGATTATCGACAAAAATCGAAGTTGGGTTAAATATTTGTTTGAACCTGAGGCAGAATATGACAGGCATGTTTTACAAGATAATCTAAGCAATGAAGCACAACGATATTTGCAGCGGTCGGCATGGTTGTCATGGATTAATCTGTTTTCTCCGCAAATGTTTGGTATAAAAAAGTTTAATATAACAAAATCAAGTAGTTTTACTTTCAGTTTAAATTATTTGCGAGTTCCATTTGGCGAAATGTTTGGGCAAAATATTTATCTAACAACAGGTTATAATCAGTTGCATGGAATTTATTTGAAACAATACAAAAACCACGAAAAAACAACATTCGGAATTGGCTACAAACTTTTTGATCTAAAACTTTTCAAAAACACATTTGTCAATACCACATTAGATTATTGGAAACAACCTACTGAATTTCAATTCTACGCCGATTCTTTTTCAAATGGGTTTCATGTAGGACAAATGATTGAACATCAGTTTTTCCCAAATAAATACACTCATCAAAATAGAATGTCACTGCTCATAGGATACGATTTTAAAACGACTGGTTATATGCCTCAAAGTTATTTTTCAGGAAAAAACTTTGATGTGAAATTTGGATTTAAATATTTAATTGATTGATAATTGTTATATTTTATTTTA
>JAITNQ010000262.1 GCA_031290435.1 Candidatus Symbiothrix sp.
ATCTTTTGCATGATACGCCGAGCCGATGGTGGTGGAATTAAGGATATGTTACCATCCAGTTTGCGGATTCGGCATCTGCTTTTGTCAATTTCCATATCTTTTTTATCGGATACTTCTCTTTGAATTCTTCACATGACATGGTGTCCATATCTATTCGGTAAACAACACCGATATACAAGGTACCATAAACGTTCAAGGTATCATAATCGTCCATTACCGATTGATTTATTCTAAAATTTTTACTTGAATATGGATTAATACAATAATACCGAATAAAATCCTTATATTCAAATTTTGTTACTGGCTTTATACACCTGACATTTTTGTCTATTGGCATATAATCAAACATTGCTATTATCTCTTGATCTGAATTATTTTGGATCATAAGACCTTGTTCTGGCTGACTATCTTTACATGTTCCGAAACAAAACAGCAGAAAGATAAATATGGATGCGACTAAAAAAACAGATTTCATTTTATTCAATTATTTTGTTGTTAAAAATATATCAAACTTGCGCTCGGAGTAGTTTCCAACTACTTCGTGCTAAAAGCACGCGTCCACGCTTGCTACAAAACGAAGTTTTGTAATAAATTGTTGGTGTAGGGGCAACCCCAGTCGTATTCGGAAGATTTTTCTATATTAATTGTACGTATATTTCACACGATATGTTGATTGTATGTATATTCTACAACGATTGGAAAATTTCACAAACGAACCAGGCGCGTAGCGCCGCTATTTTTGTAGCCGGGTGCGTAAGCGCCCGGTTATGATGGGATAACTCACCCGGAGCAGCGTAGCTGCGACACTGTTTTCTATTGCTTTACTGCAAAAACAAGCTGTACATACAGTTGAGAATAAGTATTTCCCATATAGTTAAAATTTTGAATTATTAATCGGGCAAAAAAATAACAGAATATTTCCATATTACAAAATGTCGCAGCTACGCTGCTTTGGGTGGGGTTATACACATTATTACCGGGCGCTTACGCACCCGGCTACAAAAATAACGGCGCTATGCGCCTGGCAGGTTTGTGAAATTTTTCAATCGTTGTGAAATATACATACAATTAGCATAGAAAAATCTTCCGAACACGATTAGACTTTGCCCCGCAGACGCTAAAAGTAGAGACGTGGCGTGCCGCGTCTGTTTTTAAAACGAGGGACAACGAGGGGCAACGAGGGACAACTGAAAACGATGTTTTCTTCTGTCGTTCAGCAGAATTGTTGTCGGAATTAAAAGCGACAAAAAAGTACTTACCGTTCCTGTTCGTCAATCATTAAGATTACTTTCCCTGTCTGCTTTCAAAATCGCAATTGGAATAACGGAATGATAAAAATGACTCAGAAAGTCACAAAGAGCCTTCGGCGGCATTTTCTGAAACCCAGAAAGTCACAAAGAGCCTTCGGCGGCCTTTTCAGGAACTTTGCCTCGCAGGCGCTAAAGTAGAGACGCGGCGTGCCACGTCTCTACACAATACCATTCCCGGTTTTGCCTTCGCAGACGCTAAAAGTCCCCTGTAGGGGATTAGGGGTAGGGGATTTAAGGCAATTCCTTAATCCGTATATTTTTGAATTTCAAATACGAGCCATGTCCGAGGAAGCCGATATAGCCTGTTTTGTTGAACAAGCCGGGATGCTCCTGGTGATCAATGGTGCCGTTTTTTACAGCCTCCCGGATATTTCCGTCCACAATCACTTCACCGTTCAGGGTCACTTTGATGTGGTCTCCGTCGGCTACAATTTCCTCGTAATTCCATTCCCCGACCGGTTTGAGTCCGGTACGTTTGGCGGGAATGATACCGTATACCGATCCGTGTGCCTGATAAGCGGCAATATCCTTATATATAGGATGATCGTGATCCAATATCTGTATTTCCATGCCGTAATAGGCAGCATCCTTCTCCTGTTCGGCGCGAATGCCCACACCATTGTTTGCACTGGGGGTCATTTGAAATTCGAAGCGGAAAATGAAATTCCCGTATTCTTTTGCTGTGTATAAATTGCCGCCGAAACTCCGGCTCGGATGCAGTGAAATGCAACCGTCTTCCAAACGGTAATCGACCGTATTTCCCTGCCATTCGTGCATGTTCGTACCGTCGAAGAGCGCCTTGAATCCTTCTTTCTTTTCTTCGTCCGGCAGTTGATAGGGTTCGGGACGTTCCAGTTCTTTCACATAGATATTCCGGTAATACACTTTGCTGCCGTGCGCCTGCAACTCAATCTGTCCCCATGCAGGTATGGGCTGGCTGCGATCCCAGTAATTTTCCATGATAACGTTATCTACCACCGTTATGCCGTTCAGTTTGACCGTCACCCGGTCGCCGGTCATCTTGATGTAGAAGGTGTTCCATGTTCCCAATTCGTTGTCGGCCACTTGGTCCGGCTTGTTGGTATTCTTTTGGTTGTTGTACAAACCGCCCGATCCGACTTCGGCGCCTACGTTTTTGCGGCTGACGTCCCATATCTGCACTTGTGGCGTTCCACGCAAATAGACGCCTGCGTCCGGTTCGGTTCCTGCCGGATCTAATTTCCAGTCGAGATACATTTCTATGTCGCCGTAATCTTTTGTTGTACAGATATTATCAAATCCTTTGCCTGCGTAAACCAGCCATCCGTCTTCGACTACCCAGTCTTTGCGTATTTGTTCATCGGCTGCTTTTTGCGCTGTGGCCAATTCGTTTGCTTTCATTTTCGGACGCGTCAACGGTGTACCGACTAATCCTTTCCATCCGTTCAGGTCTTTTCCGTTAAATATGGATACAAATCCTTCTTCGTCAGTCATTTCACTTATGTATTTGCGAATGGATTGACGCTGATAATCGGCATCCGGATTATTCAGTACCGACATGACTTGATTCAGCAAGGCTTTTACCTTTTTTCCGGTAAAATTGTTATTCAACGCCAAGTTCATAGTCGCAAGGGCTGCATTTTGTTGCAAGGCCGGAACATCCATATATTGTCCGGCCAATAGCAAACCTAAGAACGAATTGGTCTTGCCGAGTTGTACCAGAATCCTATTTTTCTGCGCATCGGCAGGAACGATTTCCAGCGCTTGTACCAGCAATAACCGGCGGTTTTCACCCGACAAATCAGGATTAGAGGCCAATTGAATGTATCGGTCAATGGCTTTGTCGCGATAATCCGGAGCCGCTGTGTTTTGGGCGATTTTGTACAATTCGCCGGTCGCTTCCGTGCCGTTCCATGCCAGTAATGCCTGAAAAGCAGCCTCTTTGGCTTTCCCGTTTTCGGCGGAAAAAAGTTCCATGATAATGCCGAGCGCTTTGGGATCGCCTGTCGTTGCTAACAGCGGATAATATAAATACCGCTTGTCGGCGCCGGCTTGTTTGATTTTTGAAGTGATAATTTCCAACTTTTGGCCGGACGGATAGGACTTAATGGCTGCGGTTATCGCCTGTTGAACCGGCGCCACAGCATCTGCCTGCGCTTTTTCCAGCAAACTGTAGAGGGTAATCAGATTTTCGGGGTTCACTACATCTTTCAGGGCGGTGTATGCAGCGGTTTTTACGCTGGATGTTCCGTTGTTGATTTGATCAATTACCACATTGCTGTATTGGTCTGATTGGCGATGCGCAAATAATTTCAGTCCGGCTATCTTGCCCGCATCGCCGGCTGTGGCGATCACCGGCGCTACGGCATCGGCAATATTTCCACGGGTAGTCAGCAAAGCCTCGTAAGCCAGATCAACTGTTTTTTCATCACTTGCATGCAGCAATCCGGCCAATGCCCGGATCGCCGGGTCACCTCCGGTTTTCACCAAAGTTAGGGCGACGGACTTTTTTAATTCAGGGTCGTTGGTAGAAAGCAGACCGATGAATACCGGGGTTCCGGTTTGCGCAATCCATTCGCGCTTGCCGGGCCGGTCACATTCATCTCCCAACCAGTTGACAACATCCGATTGCACTTCCGGCTTTAATTTATTAAGCGATTGCAATAAAGATGAATACATATCCTTTGTAGCATAGTCGGAAGCAAATGTCAGGGCAGCGTAACGGTATTTCCTGTCCGGATCTTTGAGCGCTTTTTGCAGCAATTTGAGTGCATCGGCCGGTTTGGACGCCATTAATGTTCCCAATGCAGCTTCCCTGTTGTGTTGCAGGCCGGTCTCTTTCTTTGCTTTGTCCGGCGCTACGTTCGATGCTTCCTCTTTTCCCGCAATTCTTATCTGTTCGATTACAAACGCTTTGATATCGGGATCCGTTACCCGGTCCAAAGCTTTGACCAATGCGTTGACGGTAGTCAGCCGGACTGTTTCTAATCCTTCGCCCGTTGCATAACGCACCCATCCGCTCAAAGCATATTCTACGTTGGCATTCGAGCCTTTGCCGGGAGGATTCAGCATGCCGACAAGCTGCAATACACCTTCTTCTCCCGTCGTACTCAGTTCTTTGATAAGATTGTAATATTGATTTGTCCGTTGTGCGGGCATTTGAGCCAATACATCTGCTACGATGGTTTTCGCTGTCCGGTTGGCGGGTGTTTGGGCCGATACCATTAGCGAAAGCAGCAGGAAGATACTAATTAATGAATATATTTTTTTCATGTTATCCAAAGTTTTAAATATTCCAAGGTGCACGCACCGGTTGATCCAGCAGTCGATTGGCTGCTTCATCGTTAATAAATTCCAGTTTCACGGGATCAAATTGCAGCGAGCGGTTCAGCTGTAGGGCAACGACTCCCATATTTACAATAGTTGATGAGCGGAAGCCGTTTTGTTCGTTCAATGCGAACGGCTTGCGCGTCTTTATACTTTCGATAAAGTCGGTTACCTGCGCTTCCGGTTCGGGGTAATCTGCCAATTTTTTCTCCCAATTGGGAATATCGCAAACAAAGTTTTTGTAAACATTGCCGTTCGGTCCCGAAATGTAAGGTGTATCCGGTTTTCCGAAATCTCCGCCCCACAGCACGATCTGACAACCGTCGTCGTAAGTATAGGTGATCGAACGCCATGTGCCGATTGCATCGGGATGTTGCTGCGGAGCGTCTACCTCCACTTTCACCGGACTGGTATAGTCTTTGCCCAAAATGTATTGTACCGGATCGATATAGTGTTGTCCCATGTCGCCCAATCCGCCGCCATCGTAATCCCAGTAGCCGCGGAAAGTCTGGTGCACGCGGTGTGCATTGTAAGGTTTGTGTGGAGCCGGTCCCAGCCACATATTGTAATCAAGTTCTTCGGGAACCGCTTGGGGTTCGAGATATTCTTTCCCTACCCAAAAAAACTTCCAGTCGAAACCGGTATGTTTGCTGATGGTTACTTTCAGCGGCCAGCCCAGCATACCGCTTTGCACGAGTTTTTTCAAGGGTTTGACGGGCGTTCCGAGTCCGTAAAAATTATCCGTAAACCGGAACCATGTGTTCAGCCGGAACTTTGTACCGTATTGTTTTACGGCTTCCATTACACGTTTTCCTTCGCCGATGGTACGTGTCATCGGTTTTTCACACCAGATGTCTTTGCCTGCTTTGGCTGCTTCTACCGACATGATGCCGTGCCAGTGCGGTGGCGTGGCAATGTGTATGATGTCTACATTCTTGTCAAGAATCAGGTCGCGGAAATCATGGTAGGCGGCAATCTTGTCGGATACCATGCGCAAGCCCATTTCCAAGTGTTTTTTGTCCACATCGCAAACAGCCGTTAAGCGTGTACCTCCATATTTGAGGTGACTGCGTCCCATGCTGCCTGTTCCGATGATGCCTTTGGTCAGCTGGTCGCTGGGTGCGATGAAACCTCTGCCCAATACGTGGCGGGGAACGATTGTCAATGCAAATGCGCACCCCATTGTTTTCAGGAATTCTCTTCTTGTTGTTTTCACAGTGAATTTTATTATGTCGTTTTTAATTTTT
>JAITNQ010000284.1 GCA_031290435.1 Candidatus Symbiothrix sp.
GGTATTGGCAAGCCAGTCCGGATCCGTTGCGGAAATAAACGGTTCCAAGTTTGCTCTGTCCGCTAATTGCACACGGGGTAATCCCAAACCGCCTCCGCTTGCATCTACCGTTACATTACCGGGATCGGTTACACTTGGGATATTGGGGGAAGGCGCCAAAGTTTTGAGTTCTAACAAGGCTCCCTTTTCCGGAAGGATATCCGATCCTATGGTCACTTGGGCTTTGGCCTCATAATTACCCCCAACAGCTATAAACAATAGCGCAACCATCACTTCTTTGACTTTTACTTTTTTCATATCCATAGATTTTAAATTCCTAATTTCTAATTCCTAATTTATTCATTTCACCACCAATTCCACATTAATAAATACCGCCGGAGTAATACTCTCAACCGGCGCTTCTTTGATTGTGTAAAACAGGTCGCTTTTCGTTCCTATCGAATCTATTTTCAATACGGTTGTATCACAAAAAGTTACTACGTAGTCTAATTCATCGGCAGCATACAAACGTCCGGATTGGGAAAATTGCGTATTGTATTCATTGTACAAATTGACGGAATGTTCTCCCTTCGTCAAATCTAAATTGAACAGCGGCAAAGGGAAAAAAGATTCTTTGCCGAATCGGGCTTCTTTCCAACGTTCCCCATTCCAGATATAGACGCCTTGCCGGAACATTTCGTCAGCTATACTTTGGTCATTTACCGGCGTCACATTGATATTATAAACCATCAATCCCGCATGGTGTTCCTTCAGTTTGTCCGAATTGGCGATCCATTCAGGGTCGCTTATCGGAATAAAAGGTTCCAGCGTATTCCTGTCGACTAAACGTACGCGCGGCAATCCCAGCCCGCCGCTGCTTGTCGTTTCATTGTTACTGTCTGCATCTTTATCTTTTAACTCAAGTAAAGCAGCCTTTTCCGGCTCTATAAGTGTACCTATTGTTATTTGTGCACTTAATTTGGCACACAGAAAACAAAGCATGATTACTGAAACAAACATGAATTTGTTTCCGGCGATAAGATTTTTTTTTACTATCATACTATAAGATTTTAATAATTTTATGCATAAATAATCATTTAATTTCCTGCTTTTATCTGCGGATTGACAGGAATTTTATAGGATGTCGCACAGAGTTTAATGTGTGTGGAAAACTCATACTCTTGGAGCGATATATCCCGTATTTTCATCGTAATGGTATGTTCGCCGGGAGTCAGGTTTTGATCCCATTCCCATTCCTCTTGATCTGTTGCCTGCTGTTGCTCTGTTCCGTCGATCCACCAGGTCAAATAACCGGCAGCGGTATCCAAGGCGTATGAGATCTCGCTTCGGATTTTAAAGGATTGGATGTTACAAAATTCCTGTCCGTCAATGTCTAAATAAGAAATATCGTTCATAAAGAAATTGGCATTGAGGTTGCGGGCAGCGGAGCCGGCTAAGTAGTAATACGACTCGGCCGGGCCCAATCCGTATCCCAATATTAACAATCCGGCCGGATTTTCAAAGACATAGGCCTTTGTCGAGTCGGTCAGTTGAAGGGAACAATAGGAATAGATATCATGAGAAGTAATCCAGTTTGCTCCGCTTAAATCAATCGGAGGGTCGCCTCCTAACGACACAGTCGTTTTGTCGCGGGATGCCGTCTCTGTGATAATCATGGCGTAATGCTCCAACAAATTTGTATTACCGCTTGGGATGAACGGGGCGATGCTGATGCTTGGGAGGGCTTGCTCCAGCGGAGGTATCCAAGCCAAAGCCGGATCTCCTTTGCTACTTGTTTGAACATGGTCTATTCCGACCAAAAAAGAAACAAGGCCTACCGGCTTATCGGATTCGATAAAACAGCCTTTCTGGGCTGTAATGGATTCCAATTCTACAAATTGTCCTTTATTCAGGTTCAATGAGCTTTCTCCCAAGCCAGATTGAATATCTCCCCCTGATACTGTGAGAGTGGTTCCATCCTGCGCAGCAACCACTCGTATCCGAGTTACTCCCTGCGCGCTGACAGGAACTAAAAACTTCTTTCCCCATGTATGAACCGGCATCATTTGCTGAGACAGACAATCCGAAGAGTTTACACCTGCCGGAATAAGGGCGCCTTCAGTTGCCACAAAATAAGCGATCGGCTTATTAGATGTAACATGAGTGCCGGTTCTATCTCCTTGCTCGTAGTAAACGGCAACTACTTGTCCTGCTTGCAAATCGGACTCTATTGAAACTCCATTTTCATAAATATCCGTACCGTTTTCAGTCACAACAGCCACATATTCTTCATTGTTGAATCTGGGTTTATAGGAAATATGATAATAATCGGTACCTAAATTGTTCGTAGGCAAAATATTCGTTGCATCCGCAGAAGCAGCGACTTGCGTCATAGCATACACCGATACGGGTTCATCACTTTGCAAATGCAACGAGTTATTTGTTGTCCCGGAACGAGGAGCATAAATAGCCGTTTTTTCTGCCATGCTTAAATCTCTTGTATAAACTTCGCCTTCCTTTATGGAAATCGAAAAGTCCAGAGAGGACTCAGCGGTAAATGTTCCCTTTACCACAGTGGCTTTGGATGCTACAATTCGTATTTGCATATTTATGTTTTCAGGATATGGACTGGAAGCTGTTCCGAACGTCATCCAAAAATCAGTTCCTTGTGTGCTTTGCGAAAACGCAGATGCAGACAAGAAACAAAATAAAAAAATAATGCTTGTTGGTTTCATCTTCTTAAATAGTTTTGTATGTGTTTTATTTTGATTCTATGATACAGACCGGTTTTTTTGATTTTTCTATGGTAATATTCATAAAATTTTATTTTACAAATGTATATTCAAAAACACTTTGATCCAAGACATTTTCAGGTAAAACGAAATTAATATTTACAAATAAATGTACCTAAAATTTGCATTTTGTCTATTATTGTGACTTTTTTATAGATGGGAAATAATAATACGAATTTCGACACATTACGAAAAATTAAGTCATACAGCAAATATATTATGTTTTTTCGGTGTCATAAAAAAGTATTATCTTTGCCCTGCAAAAACAAGATGATATAGATAATAATGGATAAAATACTGAAAATTTGTTGCTACACTTTGCTGCTTTCCATTTCTTTTCAATTGCATGCACAAGAAAAGATTGATTACCGGTTAGATGCCTTTGGCTTGTTCGGTGCAGGGGACTATACTCCTTTCTGGATAGCCGGTAATACCAATGGTATAGTTCCCTTAAAGCCGAATAATGCTTATCTGAGAGGCAATTTGGCTTGGGATCATTCTTTCGGCAAGGATATCACTTTAAAGGCCGGAATAGATGGAATTACAGCTGCAAATCATACTTCTTCCGCTTGGTTGCATCAATTGTTTGCCGATGTTTCTTTCCGGAAAATACACCTGACGCTTGGAATGCGAGAACCGAACCGTTCTCCTTTAGAGAAAAGTTTAAGTCAGGGCGATTTGCTTTATTCCGGCAATGCGCGTCCTATTCCGGAAATAAACATCAATATTCCCGAATTCACAACGATTCCTTTTACGAAGGGACTTTTACAGTTCAAAGCAGATTTTGCAGTCGGTAAATCATTGGATAATAAATATATACTCCGTGCAAAACAAGAAAATGGGAGCTATGTGAAAAATGTTTTGTGGCATCATAAATCTTTGTATTTCAAGTTGGAAGATTCAAATAAAAAAATTCCGATGTCTTTCACTTTTGGATTAGAACATGGCACCCAATGGGGCGGATGGACTTCGACACAGGACTTTGGCAATCAGCCGGACTCTTTCAAGGATTTTATACGGGTTGTGTTAGGGGAAGAGGGAGGTGAAAATGCCAATGTCGGCGACCAAATCAATGTATTGGGTAATCATGCCGGAACTATATATGTCGGATGGGCTTATCAAACGGGCGATTTTCAGACCACATTGTATAAACAGCATTATTTCGAAGATAAGTCGGGCGTAGAATATGCCAATTGGCGCGATGGCGTCTGGGGCGGCTCAATATCGTTTTTTAAGCTGGCTTGTGTTCAAAAAGTGTTGGTAGAATTTCTTCAAACAACCAACCAGAGCGGGCCGATGCATTTTTTGGATTACGACCCGAGTCTGAATGTAAGAGGAGGAGGCAGCGATAGTTATTACAATAACTTTTGTTATGTTACCGGATGGTCGTATTTTGGAAGAGGCTTGGGCAATCCCCTGTTGACCTCTCCCGAATACAATACCGACGGATCGCTCGCTTTCAAAAACAATCGTGTAAAATCCATTCATCTGGGCTTGGAGGGAAAGATAATCCCATCGCTTTCTTACCGTACGCTTTTTACCGGCATGCAATCATGGGGAACCATGGGGAATCCGTTTCTGGAGCGGAAAGATAATTTTTCCGCTCTGATAGCATGTCTTTACGAACCGAAACATTTTAGCGGATGGAAGATAGGCATCCAATTCGCTTTGGACAAAGGCAAAATCTATGGCGACAATATCGGCGCTTCGCTTACACTTTCCAAATCGGGACTCATAAAGTTTAATCAGATAGATTAAGGACGCCTTTTCTCTTCGGCCCCACCACCTTACGCCCGGTTCCCTTTTATTACGTAAGCGCTTGTTGATAAGCCTCTTGGTCTTTTTTGTCTATCTCTTTCAGTTTGATTACAATAACAAAACCTTGGGTGACATTCCAGATTGCCTTGGGTAGAATGATGTCGTAATACGAAGCGCCTGTTTTATCACGGTAATACGTGCCGGCTTTTCCGTTACCATGTATGTGGGCGGGTTCTTTCGGCGATAAAAATTCGGCTTTTTCGATGACATAAACAAAATCGCGATTTTTGCTTTTTGGCAATTTTACCCTTAACAAATTATTCACAGGTTTATTGAAAACCGAGAGATAAATCGTATCGCCTTTCTGGGTAGCATATCCCCAGTCTTGTTTTTCCAAAAGCGAATGTTGTGTACCGTAAATAGCGGCTCCGTTGACAGCCATCCATTCACCGACCTTCCGGGCGATATCGGTTTCTTCCTTGCGGATGTTTCCTTTTCCGTCCGGGCCGAAATTGATAACAAAATTCCCGTTCAGCGAATTGGCTTTCACGGCCATTTCGATTAAATCGTCAGCTGTTTTCACATACGTCAGCGACCAGTCGGAATGGTATCCCCATTGGTTTTCAGGGATAGTCATCACACAATCCCAGTCGTTTCCTCTGGTTTCCGCCATGTCGACCGGCAGGTTTCGTTCGAAACGTTGGTCGTAGTCGTCAATCAGGATGCCGTTGGCATCTGTGTGACGGTTGCCGTACTCATCGGATCGGAAACGGCTGCCGATAATCAAGCCTTCGTGTTTGGCCCGCAATTCCACGCCCAACGAATCGACCCATGCGGCATTTTTGCACCAGGCCGCATCCCAGCTACCATCGAACCAAAATCCTTTGATGGACGGATAATTATCCAAAAGTTCCAACAACTGGTTGCGGGTAAATAGCTTGAATGTTTCGTATTTCTGCCTTTGTTCTTCTGTTTCGAAAGGATTGTAATTTACGGGGTCTTCGCGCAAAGCCTTTTTTATTTCAGGAGAACCGTTGATATTTCCCCCCGAATAATATCCCGGATGATGCCAGTCGATAATGGAAAAATAGAGATAAACGTCAATCCCTTCGGCGGTGTAGGCATCGACCAATTCTTTGACGATATCTTTCTTATAAGGAGTATTGGCAATGGTGTATTGGGTGTATTTGCTAGGCCACATACAAAAGCCATCGTGGTGTTTCGTCGTAAAAATCATGTATTTGGCGCCCATTTGTTTGGCTTGCTTTGCCCACTGTCCGGCGTTGAAATTCACGGGATTGAACTGTTTGTAGAGTTTGTCGTATTCGGCATTCGGCATTTCCGACCATGAGCGTATCCATTCGGCTGCCCCTGTATAGGTTTTTCCGTTCCAGTGTCCGCCGGGAATCGCGTACACGCCCCAGTGGATAAATTGTCCGAGTCCGTATTCGCGCCAATGCTGCATGAAAGCATCTGTTCGTTTATCGCCATGGGCGCCGTGTTTCAACGAAATACGATCTTTCCCGACAGGTTGGGCGGTAAGTTGTCCGGCCAATAAGGTGAACAGGAAAATGAGAATAA
>JAITNQ010000285.1 GCA_031290435.1 Candidatus Symbiothrix sp.
ATATCGACTGCTAATAAGCAAATTAACGCCTCCTTTGAGCAGAAAGGTCAATCCTTTTTTTCGTGAGAAATTTTTTTTCTCTGTTCGTCTTTGACTCATTATCAAATTTGACCAGAGGGGTGAATTAATGATCACAAAGATACTGATAATAAATCATTTGACAATGGAAAAATCCTGATTTTATTTTAGTAAAGTAGAATTATTCACAATAAAAAAGGAAAGTAATTAAATTATTGAAAATCAGCAAAATAATTTCTGTATTTGCGGTGTAATAAAAAAACTTTTTTCCTCATGCAAAAGTAGTAACAATTTTGGAACAAATCAACCAATATCTACAAAATCCTCTGCTGTCTAATTAACCGTCTGTGAAAAGTAGGGAAACATACAAGGTTTATCGTTCTCTGCAATAGCCATTTTTGCTGTCGTCCTGCAGTCCTCAGTTATGCTTTGCTAACGTTTCTTTTATCCTGTCGAGATTGGTTTTGTACACGTTTTGGAATAATTGATTTTCATATTGCTTAAAATAAAACGCCCCGCCGATTTGAGCATTGTAAAGAGGCTTGGCGGGTGCTGGTAATGCGAAGATATGAACTATGCTTGAATTTACAAAACATTTTCTAAAAAATGTTTTGTTGCAACAAGAAACATCCATTTTAAGACCTCAACTATCATTTTACCTGCTCCCATGACAAACGATGCCACATACCGACACATATCGACAGCCCGGATTATCGGTCATTTAATCACTATACTTTTGTCGTCGCAATTATTTTTAGTATTCATTTTAAAAGTAACGACAATGACAAAAAAATCAATTTTGACAGCAGTTTACCTGCTGAGTGTATTGGGCGCGTTCGCACAAGGTGACGGTTTGAGCGGAATAACGGAAGCTACGCAAATGGTAACTTCCTACTTTGACCCAGCAACCAAATTAGTGTATGCAATTGGTGCCGTGGTAGGGCTTATCGGAGGCGTCAAGGTGTACGGAAAGTTCTCATCGGGCGACCCCGACACCTCGAAAACAGCGGCCTCATGGTTTGGCGCTTGCATTTTTCTGATTGTAGCTACAACAATTCTCCGTTCATTCTTCCTCTAATCCATGGCAACGTATTCTATTAACAAAGGTATTGGGCGCAAGCCTGAATTCAAGGGGCTAAAATCGCAGTATTTATTCATCTTTGCCGGAGGTCTGCTTGCCGTGTTCGTGATGTTTGTCATCATGTACATGATTGGGATTGACCAAATGGTTTGTATTGTGTTCGGCGCATTGGCGGCTTCCCTGCTGGTATGGCTGACTTTCTATTTGAATGCAAAATACGGCGAGCATGGTCTGATGAAGTTGCAAGCGGGAAAAAATCACCCCCGCTTTATCATCAACCGACTCAGGATTCAACGCTTGTTTTCCCGAAACCTTAAAAACATCCAAATATGAGGAATGTATTGAAAGCAGCTACATTAGAGAGCAAATTTCCTTTAATGGCAGTGGAGCACGGTTGCATCGTTTCAAAGGATGCAGACTTGACTGTCGCCTACCGGGTGGACTTGCCTGAGATTTTCACTGTAACAACGGCGGAATACGAAGCGATTCATTCCGCTTGGGCAAAAGCCGTCAAGGCGCTGCCGGTTTTTTCCATCGTCCACCGGCAGGATTGGTTTATTGAGGAAAACTACCAACCCGAAATTTCACAGGACGACCTTAGTTTCCTCTCCCGTTCGTTTGAAAGGCATTTCAATGAACGTCCCTACCTAAATCACACTTCCTATCTTTTTCTTACAAAGACGACCAAGGAAAGGTCAAGGCAACAAAGTAATTTCAATGCCTTGACTCGCGGTTTCATTGTGCCGAAAGAGATACGCTACAGAGAAACGGCGATGAAATTCCTTGAAGCCGCAGAACAATTCGGGCGGATTATCAACGACAGTGGTTTTGTCAAAATTACCCGCCTGACGGATGATGAAATTATTGGAACGGCGGATAAGGCGGGGATTGTCGAAAAGTACTTTTCACTTTCTCAAGAAAACACAAGCTGTTTACAGGATATGTCGCTTTTGCATGGGAAAATGAAAATCGGAGACAATCACCTTTGCCTGCATACACTGTCCGACCCGGACGACCTTCCATCGAAAGTGGGGACGGACAGTCGTTACGAACGTCTTTCCACCGACCGCAGCGATTGCCGTTTGTCATTCGCTGCACCTCTGGGCGTGTTGCTCTCCTGCAATCATATCTATAACCAATATTTGTTTATAGATGACTCTGCCGAAAATTTAAAAAAGTTTGAAAAGCAGGCGCGGAACATGTACTCGCTGTCTCGTTATTCCCGGTGCAACCAGATAAACCGGCAATGGATTGAAGATTACCTCAATGAAGCTCACAGTTATGGACTAACTTCCGTAAGGGCGCATTGCAACGTAATGGCATGGGCAGATAACCTTGAAGACTTAAAGCGCGTTAAGAATGATGTGGGTAGCCAGTTGGCGCTAATGGAATGTAAACCAAGGCACAACACGGTTGATACGCCTACTCTTTTTTGGGCGGGAATTCCCGGCAATGCCGGCGATTTTCCTTCGGAAGAATGTTTTTACACTTTTATCGAAAACGCCTTGTGTTTCTTTATCGGGGAAACCAACTATAAGTCGTCTCTTTCGCCTTTTGGACTGAAAATGGTTGACCGGCTGACAGGGAAACCCCTGCATCTGGATATTTCCGACTTGCCGATGAAAAAAGGCGTCATTACCAACCGGAACAAATTTGTTTTGGGGCCGAGCGGTTCGGGAAAGTCTTTTTTTACCAACCATCTCGTCCGGCAATATTACGAACAGGGAACCCATGTTTTAATTGTTGATACCGGAAATTCCTATCAGGGACTCTGCGATTTGATTCACAACAAGACAGGCGGGGAAGATGGGATATACCTTACTTACAAGGAAGAGGAACCCATCGCGTTCAATCCTTTTTACACCGAAGGTGCGCCCATAAGGGTACGTAATAAATATCTCTATAGCAAGAGATTAGGTTAGAGTTCAAATTTCAAAACAATGAAAAGAAAACCTGCTTCCAACCGACTTATCCTAGGGGGAAACCTAAGGGGGAGTGTAGCATGTCGGCAAAGCGATAAGTCAACTAATTGTCATGTTGCGACTGAATTGCGAGGAAGAACGATAGACACAAGGATGAAGCCTGATTGGTTAAACGATAGTCCAGTGGCAACTGTAAAAGCTATGACGAAAGACAGTTATATACGTCATACTGTGGTACTCTTTTCCAGTCGTCTGGGGAAGAGAGCAAGAACTGACCACAGCACAACCGCGATAAGCGGGACAAAGGACGTACGTCGCATCCGACAGTCTATCAAGCTAATAGTTATTACGCATACTAAATGGGGATTGCCTAAACCGAAACGCCGTATGGCTATAGAGTTTGCTCTTGAATATTCGGCATGGCAACGGAGCTTCCATAGTAGTCCGAGCAAGGGAAAGCCTTGTACATGGCGAAGGAAAGCAGCTGATAATTTTAATACAAATCAAAAGAACACGTGAGAGACGTATGAGAAATCCAGAGAAAGTATTAAACACTCTATGTTCGCACAGCAAAGTTTCGGACTATAAGTACGAAAGGCTGTATCGTATCTTATTCAATGAAGAGATGTTCTTTGCTGCCTACCAGCGCATTTATGCAAAGCAAGGCAACATGACACCCGGCACAGATGGTTTGACAATAGACCAAATGAGTATTCAGAGAATAGAATGTCTTATTGAAAGCCTCAAAAATGAGACTTACCAACCCCACCCGGCAAGGAGGGTATATATTCCTAAAAAGAACGGCAAAAGTCGTCCATTAGGAATACCCTCTTTTGAGGATAAGTTGGTGCAAGAGGTAACTCGCATGGTCTTGGAAGCCATATATGAAGGACACTTTGAAAGTACTTCGCATGGCTTTAGACCATATAAAAGTTGTCACACTGCACTAACACATATTCAACGACAGTTTACGGGAACAAGGTGGTTTATCGAGGGAGATATTAAAGGTTTCTTCGACAACATAGACCACAACATTCTGATAAATATTCTTCGTGAACGAATATCAGACGAACGTTTCCTAAGACTAATCCGAAAGTTCCTCAACGCCGGATACATTGAAGAATGGAAGTATAATCACACTTACTCGGGAACGCCTCAAGGTGGTATCATTAGCCCCATATTGGCAAATATCTACCTTGACAAATTCGATAAGTATATACGTGAGTATACAGAGAAATTCAATGAGGGTGAACAAAGACAACGTAATGCAGCCTACTTTCGAGTGAATACCAGAGCGGTAAACGCAAGGAAGAAACTTAAATCCGAAACTGACCCTCGTGTAAAAGCAGAACTTGCAGAAAAGGTTAAAAGCCTACAGTTGGAACTGCGTAACATCCCTTGTAGTCTTGAAATGGATGAGAACTACAGTAGATTGAAATATGTGAGGTATGCAGATGACTTCCTAATCGGGGTCATCGGCTCTAAAGCAGATTGTGAAAAGATTAAGGTAGAAATCGCACAATACATGAACGATGTCCTTAAACTTAAATTATCAGCGGAGAAAACGCTGATAACACATGCGCAAGAGACCGCTAAATTCCTCGGATATGAAATCTCCGTCAGAAAGTCCTCTGCGATGAAACGCAATCGCAAAGGTATCCTCCAACGTGACTTCAACGGTAGAGTTATGCTTTTGCTGCCAATGGAAACCGTAAAGAAAAAGCTGAAAGATTACGACGCCATAAACTTTGAACAAGTTAATGGAAGCGAAGTATGGAAGCCCAAACCACGGTCATACCTGACAGCAAAGAAGCCACAGGATATACTTGCCCAATACAACTGGGAAATACGTGGCTTCTACAACTATTATCGTATTGCCAATAACGTTTCTGCAACATGTTCCAAGTTTGGTTACATCATGGAGTACAGTATGTACATGACCCTTGCACAAAAGCTAAGAAGCTCAATATGCAAGATAAAGAAACGATTCTGTAAAGACAGGCAATTTGTAATTCCGTACACGGATGACAAAGGGCGGTGTCAATATCGAATTTTCTATGATGGAGGCTTCAAACGTCAAAATGGAATCACAGACAGAAGCTGTGACACACAACCATTTACAGTGTTAGTTCCTTATCCCACGCTGGTGGAAAGGCTCAAAGCTAACCGTTGTGAAAAATGTGGAGCAGCAGGTCAAACAGTCATGCATCACGTCCGCGCACTCAAAACTCTGTCAACGGAGTATGAATGGAACAGACTCATGCTAAAAAGAAACCGTAAGACCCTTGCTGTCTGTGAAGCATGTAATGCTAAAATACACGAACATGACAAATAGAGTGAGTTTATCAGTGGAGAGCCGTATACGCGGAGACGTGTACGTACGGTTCGGGGGCAGGTTCTCGGAAACCTACCGCAGCAATGCGGCAAGGCGCCGAGTGCCGAGCCTACATGGTGTATTCGACATCGAAAAAAAGGAGTCGATAAAAACCCTGATTATGACACTCTGGAAACGCGATGACGATGCTCCGACACGTTCGGAAGAGGTCGCTCTGTCCAATGCCGTAAATCTTTATTTGGATAAAATCAGGACGAACCGGAAGATAAAACCGTCTTTTAATTCTTTTTACGATTTTATCAGGGATGATTACCAAAAGGTATTGGAACAGAAGAAAACCCGTGAAAAAGATTTTGATGTCTTCGGATTTCTTAATGTCCTTGAGCCCTATTATCATGGCGGCGAATACGATTTTTTGTTGAACTCCGACAAACAACTCGACTTGCTCGGCAAGCGGTTTATCGTATTTGAGCTGGATAATATAAAGGATAACCGGGTTCTTTTCCCGATTGTAACACTCATTATCATGGAAACTTTCATCAACACAGATTTTCATGTTTAATTAGTCCCCTAATATCACTTTCCGTATTATTTTGGTTAAATATTTATACGACAGCTATTTATTGATTTTTTATTTGGATATTTTCTATTAAATTAGGGCTATATAGATATATTTTATAACTATTTTTGGTCGACAAAATTCAAATTACAAGTGAAATAAATCATCCAATCACTTATTTTATAAGTATTTTGGCTTTTTATTTTGGTTTTTCATAAAATATTTATATCTTTCTTCTATAAATTCAATCCTCTATCCCCTATACAAGCCCACAATTGTATCAAATTCTTGCTACAGGGCATAATGTCCCCTACCCGCGCAGCGGGGAAGGCGAGTCCTCGCCT
>JAITNQ010000303.1 GCA_031290435.1 Candidatus Symbiothrix sp.
AACAGCAATGTCCGCCCGTTTGGGAAAGGTTTTGTATCGTATCCGAACAGCAGATCGGAAGCTATCTGTTGGTAAGTAAATGTACCAAAAGCGTTTTCAAAAGTAGCTTTTTTCAATGCACATACCGCTGTGGTTTGTACGACGGCTTCGGGAATCATCCCATAAAAAGCGAATGCCGTGTGTAAACTGACATACGATGGGCGATAAATCCGATTGGAAACAAAATATACAAAATTCGCCTGATGCTGATATTCGGGAAAACTGTAATGTCCGTTCCTGAGTTTGATCAACAAGTTGTTTTTTGTCCAACGAGTCAAATTGCTCTTATCAAAATCCGTCTGCCACGCATACACTTGATGTACATGGAAACAGCCCAAGTCATAAAAACGATTTCTGAATTGCAAATAATTCATTTCACTTCTATTTTTCTGCAAAGATACGTAAAAATAGAATCAAAACAAATTCTTTTTCAGCTTCCACCATATACTGTCGTTTGCCTGCTCGTATTTTTGCATTCCACATTTTTCCAATACCCGGTGCGAGGCTTGATTGTCAGTATCGGTTTCTGCAATCTTTTCGTTTCTATCCTCATACGTTAATCTTGGATAAATCCAAGACAAATCTCCCACACATGAAAAATCAAATCCCGGCGCCATCAGTCAAATCCAATTCAATGGCTTTTGTCTGCAAAATTCTGGAGTAGGGTGGGACGCTGTGAGTCAACCAGATGTTTCCTCCTATTATTGTACCTTTGCCGATGGTGATTCTTCCCAAGATAGATGAGTTGGAATATACCGTTACTTCATCTTCAAGTATAGGATGTCTCGGAACATCAATCGGATGTCCGCCACTATCCAAAGTAAAACTTTTAGCTCCAAGTGTAACACCTTGATATAAAGTTACTTTTCTACCTATGATAGTTGTTTGTCCGATAACGACTCCCGTACCATGGTCGATGCTGAAATATTCCCCTATCCGGGCGCCCGGATGGATGTCAATACCTGTTTCCGCATGGGCTAATTCGGAGATAATCCTTGGAATCAATGGAACATCTAAGGTGAATAACTCGTGTGCAATCCGATAGTTGGATATGGCTTTAATAGCAGGGTAGCAAAAAATGACTTCCCCATAACTTTTGGCAGCCGGATCGGAATCAAAAATAGCTTTCACATCGGTTGACAACAGATATTTAATATCCGGTAGTTTATCTAAAAACAAGTTAATCAGTTCTTTGGATTTCTCCCGGACTTGTACGGGATCAATAGCTTCCGACTGGAAAGACAAGGCGTCGAAAATCTGCTGCGACAACAAAGTATTGATTTTTTCTATTCCGATGCCGGTATGATAAACAAAAGAATCTTCATTGACCAAAGGGCTGCCGAAGTATCCCGGAAAAACAATGGAACGGATACATTCTATTATTTCGTTCAATATATTTGTTGATGGTAAACGCCTTTCATGTAATGGAATATGTGGGTATTGCCGACTATGTTCTTTTGTTAAAAGCGCTACTGTTTTCTGAATCTTACTATGCATATTAAGTATAAATTAGTTATCCCATAACGGGCGATATTCATAAAAAAGACCTGTAAAACCTATTCCGATGTAAATAGAATTAGAACCTTGTGTGGTAAAGAGGTTTTGAAATCCGCCTTCGTTTTCTTTGTTAAGAAATACGTCGGGTAATAAGGTTTTCTTCTGCCAACTTTTATCCGTAAGGCTTAATGTCCAAAGTACATTATCCCCATCTACAATATAAATGTTGTCCTTGACAATGACTCCGGAATAAATTTTTTTTGTTATTTCTTCGGGTAAATCCGCAAATTTCAACCATTCGTCATCTTCTTCTCTATATTTCCATAAAGACCTGTGGGTTTCCGAGTTATCTCCGAATCCGATAAAGGCGCTTGTATGATCGGATATACTTATACCTCCATAAAAAGGAAACGGGAAATTATTCATTTTTTGCCAGTACCCATTGCCTTCCGTAGTCAAAGTAAATTGCCAAACATCGCTCAACAATTGGCCTGGGGCATGCAAGCCGCCTACTAAATATCCTTTACCGTTTAAGTCAAAAGCAACAGCGTTGTAACGTTCGTCCATATTTGTTTCTGTCGGAACATCCTCCCACTGTTTCGTATTGTCGTCATAGCGGTAAAAATCATTAAAAATGAAGATATTCTGGTCAAAACCTTGTCCCGTTCCGACAAATGCATAATTACCAATTGCAAAACCAACGGGATACCTTCTTTTCATACCGGGAAAATCATCAATTTGTGGCCATTCGTTATCCGATATAGTGTATTCCCACGCATCGTTTAAGAGCAAGCCGGCACTCTCTGCTCTTTCTCCACATGTAGTGAAGATTCTACTACCAAGTACAAAAGAAGCGCCTTTAGATCGGGGATGCGCATTGAAATATTTTTTGCTTTCCCATATTTCAGGTGAAGAAAAGCGTACCACAAGCCCTGTATCACTTCCAAATCCATTTTTGGCAAAAGCTTTCCAGTAATAAGTTTTATTTCCGGCTACATTATTCAGAACGGCGGAAAAAGAATTGGATGCATCGTTCGAATACAAAACGTTGTTTAAATTTTCCGCCGAGTTACCCCATAGAAAACCTTTTCCGGTGACTTGTCTGTTATCTATACCCAAAGAGTTGATATTCCCTTTCATAAGAATATTTCCATCAAGGGGAATTTCGAAATCCATACTTGTTTCTACTGTAGGCGCTCTTTTTGCATTAACGATACCATCTGCCATATCAGGACTTTCCAAACAGGAAAGCAACAATGGCGGTAAGATTAGCAAATATTTAAGTTTTTCCTTCATCATAATGTTACTCCTAATCCTAAATAAATATCCAAATCCTTGAATTTAACCGAATTAACACCTCCGGTAATTATCAATTTTTTCCACTTAAACAAAGCGCCGACTTCAAACAGCGCCCCCTTATAGGATGCTTCCGTATTGTAGCACCATGCGTTTTGCAATCCGGATTTAAATTGTTGTTCGGTAATAATTTCCCTGTAATAATCCCGGACGCCGTAACCTCCGCCGATCGAAAAATACCACTTGTCTTTTCTCAGGGGAATAAAAATACCGCCTGAAAACATACTGCTTATCCATTTTTCTTTCTCAAAACGAAATGGCGGTTTTTCAATTCCTATTCCCACTACTTCCGAATTGGTACATTTGTATTCGTAATTAACCGATTCAATTGAAGTTCGATAAGTCAGATAAAAACCATACTTATCAAACATTCCGATTGTTGCTCCTACCGGCATAGTCGGAGTCGCTGTATAAGCCGGAAAGAGATAAAAACGGTCGGATAACAAGCTTTTTTGGGACTTTACAATTTTTGCCTCCGAACCTGAATTTTCAGGTATTTCTGTGCGATAATCCTTGGGAAAAGCTTCCAGAAGCCAGAATGCAGCTTGAACCGTATCTCTTTCCACGCCTATTCCCAAATTGTAATAATCCAAAATCAGCATCATTGCTTCCTGATTTTTTTTTTCAGCAAGCTGTTTCAAGCATTCAAAAGACTTCAACATGGGGTAACGCATGCTTTCCCGCATATCCGGAAGCAGCTTCCATATTTCGGTTAATCTTTGAATACTATATATATTGCAACTTTCCAAACCATCGCTGTACCAAGATCTTGCATCCTGATAATCCTTTTTTTCCATAGCTTTATCGCCTTGGATGTTATAGTCCTGGGCGCGAATGCTTAGAATGCAGGCCGAGAATATGAAAAAAACGATAAATCTTTTTTTCATCCTTATATTTTTTGCGATTCCGATACTATTCGCTTCCATCAGTACCTGCTTTCAACAAGGCTCCTGATGGTGCATATAAATCATACAGATTGTCGGTTCTTTGAAACAATCTGTTATTCCCCTTGAGTGCTTGATTGATGTATACACAAGGTATTACTTCATTTCCTTTCTCATCAATTGCGCCAAAAAGTCCATCTAATTTCTTTCTCACGACGTCAAAGTTACCAAATTTCATTTTAATATCATAGTTATTTTTCTTTTTTTCTATTTCTATTTTTTCTAATTCTTGTTCGCACATAGCTATATATTGCTTTATTTCAGTCGTTTCGTTATGAGATAAGGCCTCTTTAAAAAATTGATGCGCCTCTTTGTAATCTTTCCGGACAAATGCCTGAAGTGCATCATTGAGAAGTGCGTCGTTTTTTTCCCGGACGTTGTTTTCTTCCGGTTCGGTATTGAGTTTTTTACCTTCGGCAGGTTGAGCGGCAATTGGGGGATCAGTCGGATTTTCCGGATGAACCGTTTCCGGAACATTACTTGTATTACCCGTGCCGTTGGTAGTCGGCGTGGAATTTACCGTTGGGGTAGCCGTAACCGGTTTGTTTGTTTGTTTGTTTAGGGCAAGGATAAAGGCAGATATGGTCAAAACAATCACGGTAGCTATTATAAAAGCAAAAGTGAATATTTTTTTCTCGGAACGGGTATTATCTGTGATTTGTGGGTTAATAACCGTTTTATCTTCACTATCCGCATCATAAATTTCTTTCCCCATTCTTTCGATAAGGTCGGTGTTATCCTCCTCGCTGTCAAAAAATTGCTTTAGATCAATTTTATCTTTCGCCGGATCATAGCCTAAATCAAGCAACATTTCCAGCACTGTTGCATATCGGTCGCCGGCATTCAATGCCATGGCTTTAAGCATCACCCGTTCAGTATTTTCCGATATTTTGGGATTCAGTTCCCGGGGATTTTGCAAGCCTTTTGTCGGACGCAGAATAGATTCTGTAGGTACTTGTCCGGTAAGCAGATAATATATAGTAGCTCCTAAAGAATAAATATCCGGTCGAGGAGAAAAAACTTGCATACCGTCGCTATCATATTGTTCGACGGATGCATAGCCTTTAGAAGCAGCCAATAGGGTAGTACTTGTCTCCTGATCGTCAGATAAATCATATCTTTTACTGATACCGAAATCTATTAGTTTAGGAATTTCATTATCGTTTATCAGAATATTATTGGGTTTGATATCCAGATGGAGGATATTTTTTTCGTGAATATAATCAAGCGCTTGTCCTATTTTGAAAATAATATTTTTTAGTTTATCTTCTGAAAATACACCGTTTTGTTCTACTTCTTGTTTGAGAGAATGACCGGAGATAAATTCCATTACAATATAAACCGTATTATTTTGTTTAAAAACCTCCAATACATTGACCACGTTCGGATGGTGAATTTCGGAAAGAATTTGCGCCTCTTTGATAATTTTCTCTTTATTTTTGCCAAAAATTTCTTTTCCCGTTTCGCTGTTGGTTTCAACAAAATGGGTAATAGGGTTACGGAGGCAAAAGTCTTTGAAAAAATACTCCTTGATACATACAGGCGCCAAAGTCGGAATTTTCCTCAATGCACCTTGTACTTCCGTTTTCCATGCGCCGCGATAAGTCAAAGAAAACCCTCCTTCTCCCAAAATGTTCAGAAGCTGGTACTTACCATTATGCAAACGATGTCCTTCTTTTAAGTACATTTAAATAATAAAGGTGAAATAAAAAAAACAAAGATACAAAAATTATGCAAATAAATAAAGGAAAGAGGCCATTGCTTGTTTAAAAACATTCATGTCCTCTATTTCCTGAATGGGAATTATGTATGCAGAATAGTTATCACGGGCTTTGTACCTGCATTGTTCTTTTATTGTTGTTATCTTATCTTCAGAAGAATTTTTTTCCGAAAAGATTTCACATAGTTCTGCATCGGTTAAAACTTCCGTAACGCCATCGGTACACATAAAAAACAGGTCGTCGGGCAGTACATTGTTTATTTTGAGAATGTCGACATCTACCGGAACCTTTGAACCTTGAATAGCCTTGTATATTATATTTTTCTGCGGATGCTTGCTTGCATTTTCCGGAGCGATTTGTCCGTTTTTGACCATCGTATTCACCAATGAATGGTCTTCTGTCTTAAAGATAATTTTTCCATTTCTGAATTGGTATATCCGGCTGTCGCCTGCATACGCAATGAAAACACTTTCCGGATTTATATACAACAGAGACAAAGTCGTTGCCATTCCTTTTGCTTCCGGATTTTTTTTGAGATAATCATCGAAACGAATTTCAGTATACCTTATGGCTTTTTCGATAAAAACCGGATCAAATTCTTTTTCTTTCTCCAAAAAAGTTTGGAAATAAGTTTGGATAGATTCACAAGCAACTGAACTTGCAACTTCTCCTTTGTTAGAACCGCCAACACCATCACACACAAGAAAAAGCCGGTCATTAACACTCACATATTCGCTGTGCGGATATATAGCATCTTCATTATTGACTCGCTGTCCGATTTCACTAACAGAAAAAGGCTTTTGTATTTTGATATTCATATTATAAATAGTTAACAAGGATTTTCCTCCTCGAATATCAAGCGGGTCTGACCTAATTGTATCTCATCTTTGTGTTTGAGCATTACAATTTCTCCCGGCTCAATATATTTACTATTGTATAACGTTCGGTTTGTACTTTTATTGTCATAGAGGTAATGAATATTGTTACCTTTTGCGTCTTTTCTTATTTCGATACCGATATGATTGCGGCTCATCAATTTATCTTTTGTTTCGATGCTGGTGGCGGAAATTTGCGAGGGAGACTTTCTTCCTACAACATTAATGCCTTCCGATAGCTGAATGACTTGTTCCGGCGTAAATTCGTTGGCCAAGACATGCAATCTGCCCGCCTTAACGCTTTTTGCACCGGGTAAAGATAAGATTACCGTGTCGGAATCGTCCGGACTTGCATTGCCGGTTACATAACTCACCTGAATAGGTTTCTTGCACTTGGGACAATTAAATGTCTGAAGGTTTGCTGGGATTTTCGATTCATCCACTTTCAAACCGACTTGGCAATGGGGGCAACGAACTGAAATCATAGGCCTAATAGTTTCTAATGTGTTTAAATTAATCTATAAAAAATCATTTTCTTTAAAATCCGAAACGAAAATCTGATCATCTTCTTCATCAATAGAGACAAAATCATCGGTATCTGTTTCGAAACCTACTGTGATGGCATCCGTAAGTCCTTCTTGAGATATATCAATGACTATTGCATCGAAAGACGCATCCTCGTCGATAGTGACGAAATCGCAGGTATTATCTTCGTTTTCAATCACTACAAAGACGGCGGTGTCTATATCCGGGTCCTCCGTGTATGCACGTGTTTTTGTCATCTCTGTCTTCTACCCTTATGCTTCAAGTGGTTCCAGGCAATTCTTTCTCCAACGTTTCTTTCAATATCTTCAACGGTTCTTTCGGAACAATCAATTCCTTTGCTTTTCCTTCGGCTGAAGCAAAAAGTAATTTTGTCTTTGGAAGGCTGATTTGCAAAACATGATTCTTATTGATAATAAAACTCTTTCCAACCCTCAAAAGCACAGATGTATAGTCCTGTATCTGGTGTTCCAGTATTTCTTCGATTTTGCCCAAATTAATAGCAAATACAAACTGGATACCATTCGTCAGTACCAACTTGGTATAATTTCTTTCAGCTTCGAAATACAAAATCCTTTCGATTTTGATTCTCACCAACTCGTCTCTCGTCTTAAAAACAAGGTAACGATCCATTTTTTTTTAGAATTTAGAATGAAGAATGAAGAATGAAGAATTAGGGATTTGGAATACATTTTCCTAATTCTTCATTTTTCATTCTTCATTCTTCATTTTTCAACTGTCGCTTGAGCAGCGGCCAAACGTGCGATCGGCACACGGAAAGGCGAGCAGCTTACATAATTCAGACCTACTTTATCGCAAAATTTTACCGAACGGGGTTCACCGCCGTGTTCACCGCAGATACCGCATTTCAGATCGGGTTTGATTTCGCGTCCACGGGTGGTAGCCAATTCGATCAACTGACCCACGCCTTTTTGGTCTAATACGGCAAACGGGTCTTCTTTCAGGATACCTTTGTCTAAATACATCGGTAAGAATTTGGCCACATCGTCTCGGCTATATCCGAAAGTCATTTGCGTTAAGTCGTTCGTTCCGAAAGAGAAAAATTCGGCAGAGGTAGCGATGCGGTGAGCCGTTAGTGCGGCGCGTGGAATTTCTATCATCGTACCTACTTTGTAGTCGATTTTATCTCCTCGTTCTGCAAAAACGATTTTAGCCGTTTCATCAATTATTTTCCGTTGCGCTAAAAATTCATACAAAATCCCGGTAAGCGGAACCATAATTTCAGGATAGGTTTTGACGCCTTTTTTCTTCAAATCCAAAGCGGCTTCGAGGATAGCGCGGGCTTGCATTTCGGTAATTTCCGGATAAAGATTACCCAAACGACAACCACGGAGACCCAGCATCGGGTTTTGTTCCAACAAACCTTCTACACGATTATGAATTTCTTCAAAAGAAATACCCATCACTTTTGCCATTTCTTGTTGTCCTTTTTCATCGTGAGGAACAAATTCGTGCAAAGGCGGATCGAGTAGGCGAACGGTTACGGGAAGTCCAGCCATAGCTTCAAAAATACCGGTGAAATCTTCGCGTTGCAAAGGCAAGAGTTTGGTCAGCGCTGCGCGACGTCCGGTTTCATCTTTGGCAAGAATCATTTCGCGCATGGCAATGATTTTGTCGCCTTCGAAGAACATGTGTTCCGTACGGCAGAGTCCGATGCCTTGCGCCCCAAAACTACGGGCAACCGAAGCATCTTTCGGAGTATCGGCATTGGTGCGTACTTTCAAGCGGGCATATTTGTCGGTCAGTGTCATCAAATCGCCGAAGTCACCGCTTAATTCCGCTTCCTGTGTTTCTATTTTTCCGGCATAAACCAAGCCGGTAGAACCGTTCAATGAAATCCAATCGCCTTCTTTCAGGAAATTATCACCAACCCTCAACGTTTTTGCTTTGTAATCAATCTGTACGCCATTGGCAGCCGATACGCAGCATTTTCCCATACCGCGGGCTACAACGGCTGCGTGGGAAGTCATACCACCGCGAGCAGTCATAATTCCTTCAGCTACAGCCATACCACGCAAATCTTCCGGAGAAGTTTCGATACGGCAAAGCACCACTTTTTCGCCGCGAGCTACCCATTCTTCCGCTTCATCAGCATGGAAAACTACTTTTCCGGTAGCGGCGCCCGGAGATGCGGGTAAACCTTTGGTTATGGGTTTAGCGGCAGCTAAAGCCGATTTTTTGAAAACAGGGTGGAGCAATTCGTCTAATTTATCGGGTTCCTGTCGTAGCAATGCCGTTTTTTCATCAATGATGCCTTGTTTCAACATTTCCACAGCAATGCGTACCATAGCCGCTCCGGTACGTTTACCGTTGCGGGTTTGCAACAACCACAATTTACCGTCTTGAATGGTAAATTCAAGGTCTTGCATATCTTTGAAGTAATCTTCCAACTTTTGTTGGGTTTCAATCAAGTGTTTGGCACATTCCGGCATGGATTCTTCGAGGGAAGGATATTTGGCAGCCCGTTCTTCTTCGGAAATTCCCTGTTGGACAGCCCAACGGTAGGAACCTTCAAGGGTGATTTGTTGTGGGGTACGGATACCGGCAACCACGTCTTCACCTTGTGCATTAATCAGGTATTCACCGTTGAATATATCTTCTCCGGTAGCGGCGTCACGGGTGAAAGCTACACCGGTAGCGGAAGTCTGTCCCATGTTTCCGAAAACCATGGCCTGAACATTCACGGCGGTACCCCATTCTTCCGGGATACGGTACATCTGCCGGTACAGGATGGCGCGTTCGTTCATCCATGAATCGAATACGGCGCAAATGGCTCCCCAAAGTTGTTCCCAAGGAGAATCGGGAAAGTCTTTCCCGGTTTGTTTCTTAACAGCAGCCTTGAATTTCACAACCAATCCTTTCAGGTCGTCTACCGTAAGTTCGGTATCTAATTCTACGCCGCGGGCTTTTTTCACCTCTTCCATAATCTCTTCGAAAGGGTCGATTTCCAACTTGGATTCGGGTTTCATTCCCAAAACCACGTCGCCATACATCTGCACGAAACGACGGTAAGAATCCCATGCAAAGCGGAAATTACCCGATTTTTTAGCGATGCCTTCGACGGCTTCGTCATTCAAACCCAAGTTCAAAACGGTATCCATCATACCCGGCATGGAAACACGCGCTCCCGAACGAACGGAAACCAAACAGGGATTTTCCTTGTCGCCGAATCCGGTTCCGGTAGAGGCTTCCACTTTTTTGATAGCGGCTTCTACTTCCGCTTTAATCAGTTTGATAACGGCTTCTTTACCCAATTGGTTGTATTCAGTACACACCTCTGTTGTAATCGTAAATCCCGGAGGAACCGGAACGCCTATCAAATTCATTTCAGCTAAATTAGCTCCTTTTCCTCCCAAGAGGTTTTTCATGTCTGCTCTCCCTTCGGCATGTCCATTGCCGAACAAGTAAATTCTTTTTTTGTCCATAAACACTTTAGTTTTATTAATAATTTTTGTATTAAATTGTCATTTAAGAGAAACAATATTCAATTTTACTTCATATTATGAAAAACATTTTGGACATCTTCGTCTTCTTCGAATTTATCCAAGAGTTTTTCCAAAGAGGTGCGTTGTTCTTCTGTAACTTCTTTATAATCATTTGGAATTCTTTCAAATTCAGCACTGTGTATTTCATATCCGTTTTCTTCCAAATGTTTCTGAATGGCTGAATAAGATTGAAACTCACCATAAATCAGGATAACATTTTCTTCTTCATCAAATTCTATTTCGTCCACACCGAAATCAATCAGTTCTAATTCCAACTCTTCCAAGTCGGTGCTTTCTTTCGGCGTAATTTTAAACACGCATTTGTGGTCAAAAAGGAATTGCAAACTTCCGCTGGTTCCGAGTGAACCGCCGTATTTATTGAAATAACTGCGCACATTGGCTACCGTCCTTGTCGAATTATCGGTGGCAGTTTCCACAACGATAGCGATTCCATAAGGACCGTATCCTTCATATATTATTTCTTTATAGTCGGAAGATTCTTTGGAACTTGCTTTTTTTATGGCGCGTTCCACATTTTCTTTCGGCATGTTTTCTTTTTTCGACTGTTGCACCAAAACACGCAGACGCGGATTGGTATCCGGGTCGGGGCCACCTTCTTTTACGGCAATCGTGATTTGTTTACCCAATTTGGTAAATACACGGGCCATATTGCCCCATCTTTTCAGTTTTGTCGCTTTGCGATATTCAAATGCTCTTCCCATGTTTATCTTAATTGTGCGTTTAATTTATCTTCCAAACTTTTCCGAATGCGTAGCATAATAGACTCTATTTGCTTGTCATTCAGTGTTTTTTCTTCATCCTGCAAGGTAAAACTTACAGCATAAGATTTTTTGCCTTCCGGCAGGTTTTTGCCTTCATATACATCAAACAGACTGACTTCTTTCAGGAGCTTTTTGTCTGTCTGATAGGCGATTTTCTCTATTTCTCCAAAAGGGATATGCTTGTCGATCAACAAAGCCAGATCGCGCCGTACCGCCGGAAATTTAGGTATTTCGGAATACCGGACGTTGTTGTTTTTATTCTCTTTCATCAGTAAATTCCAGTTCAACTCGGCAAAATACACTTCGGCGTTGATGTCGAATTTTTTGCAGCTATTTTTCAACACGGCACCCAAAATACCCAATTTTCTTCCGGAATGTGTTTCGATAGATAATGCAGCAGAAAAAATAGCATCTTCAAACGGTTTGTAAACCACTTTTTTGTTTGATATTCCTAATCTTACAAGAATATTCTCAACCAAAGCTTTCAATTCATATATGGAGGTTTTTTCTGCCGGACGAATCCAACTGTTATTTGCGTTGTTGCCGGTCAGCCACAAAGCCAGATGAAATTCTTCCCGGATGGCAGCCAAGGAATCGGTTTCCTGCTGTTTTTCCGGATTAAAAGAATAGACATTGCCGAATTCGTAGAGATGCAAATCCGGATTTTTGTGGTTGCGATTGAATTCAATGCTGGCCAATCCGCCAAAGAGCAGGGTTTGCCGCATGGCATCCAACTCGGCGCTCAAGGGATTTTTCAATAAAACGCAATGTTCCTTTGGAAAAACCGTCTGTGTTTCATAATAAGTGCCGGAGGTCAGAGAATTATTTAGAATTTCATTGAATCCGTATCCTGTAAGCTGTTCTGAAATAACATTTTGTAATTTATAAGAATCATCGGTTGCCGAACGGTAAGAAAGATTGGATTTCAACTCCTCTCCGGTCTCTACATTGTTGTATCCGTAAATACGCAGAATATCTTCTATTACATCTACATCGCGGGTAACATCAACGCGGTAGGCCGGTATATCCAAAGTCCAAATATCGTCTTTTTTATCAATGATACGGATTTCCAAACTTTCCAAAATGGTTTCTATGGTTCCTGTCGGAATATTTTTACCTGTCAGGCTCCTTACTTTTTGGAGAGAAAGGAGAACGCAAGCATTGGGAATGGGGTTCGGATAAATATCCTGAATTTCTCCGGTTATTTTTCCGCCGGCCACTTCCTGAATCAACAAGGCGCTGCGTTTTAGCACGTACATGGTGTTGTTTGGGTCAAGCCCTCTTTCGAAACGAAACGAGGCGTCGGTATTTAAACCATGGCGTCGAGCGGTCTTGCGTATCCATGTCGGATTGAAACAGGCCGATTCGAGAAAAACATCAGTAGTCGATTCCGTCACTCCGGAATGGATGCCGCCGAACACGCCTCCGATACACATTCCTCCCTCTATATTGCAAATCATCAGGTCTTTATCCGACAATTTCCGTTCCACTTCGTCTAAGGTAACAAAAGGCGTACCTTCCGGAAGCGTTTTCACAATTACTTGATTGTTTGAGATTTCTTTCAGGTCGAAAGCATGGAGCGGCTGACCGGTTTCATGCAATATATAATTCGTCACATCAACCACATTGTTAATTGGTCTTAAACCGATGGTTTCCAAACGTTTTTTCAACCAATCGGGACTTTCTTTAACATTTACACCTTTAATCGTAAGGCCGGAATACCGGAGACACGCCTCCGTATTTTCTACCGTAACGGTTACGGTAGGGGAGGGGTCGTCTATTTTGAAAGCATCGACGGATGGCTTTTTTAATGTGCCAATTGGCTGATGCACAATTTCACCGGCACATTTCAGATAGGCTGCCAAGTCGCGAGCAACACCAAAATGGGATGCCGCATCAATGCGGTTGGGGGTAATATCGACTTCCAGCACATAATCGCTATCCAAATGATAGTAATCTTTGGCTGGAATGCCTACAGGGGTCTCTTCCGGCAGGACGATAATTCCTGCATGACTGGTTCCGATACCTATTTCATCTTCTGCGCAAATCATACCGTTGGATTCCACTCCTCTTATTTTGGATTTTTTGATGGAGAAAGATTCATCGCCGGCATAGAGCTTGGTTCCGATGGTCGCTACGATAACTTTCTGATTCTCAGCTACATTTGGTGCTCCACAAACGATTTGTTGTGGAATGCCGTCGCCCAAATCGACAGTAGTAACATGTAAGTGGTCGGAATCGGGATGCGTTTCGCACTTCAGCACTTTTCCGGTTACCAAGCCTTTCAAACCGCCTTTGATAGACTCAATTTCGTCAATGCTGCCTGTTTCTAAACCAATAGAGGTTAATGCTGCCGCCAACTCTTCCGGTCTTAGCGAGAAGTCAATATATTCTTTTAGCCAATTATATGAAATATTCATTTTTATATAAATTCGAAAAATAATCCGCAAAGTTAATTATTTTTTTATAATTTTGCAATCCTATTTTCATCTAAAAAACGAATATTTATAAGGGATATACTTTTTTGACGAAAACAGACTGAAAACAGACTGAAAACAAATACACCGCTTTTTAAATCAGTGTCTGTGCTTTACTATCAGGCTCCGGGGGTGGGGACGAGGTTCGGGGTCAGGGTCTCCAATTTCATACTCAGTACATTCGTCCGGAAAATTCCATTTAAAATCTTTTATGATGTCCAGAAAAGCATCTCCGTCTCTGTGTGCAATAAGGATAAATTCCGGTGCATTTTCATGTGAATAAAAAAGATCCTTATAATAAGGTAAATTATCTATACGATGCATTAATCCCCCGTAATTAGTCACATTGAGGTAATGTAATGTTGCATAATCATAATCGAAAGCGAGTATTCTGTCTTTCTTGGCATCAAAATTATTGGCTTTTAATAAACTGTCTACCTGCCGGAAATAATCAATCTGGCTTTTTTTCATTATAATATGGTCAAACTGTTTGTTTTCTTCTATTCTGTATTTTGCACGATAAGTTCCTCTATGTCGGTTAAAATGGAGGAAATAGGGTAGGGAGCTCATCACTAAAATTATACTTACTGCCAGATATAATATAAATTTATACAAGGCTTTGTCCTTTATCCGGAATAAATAAAAAGCTAAAATAAATGCCCAGATAAAAACCGTATAAGCCATTTTATAGTTCATACTCACATTGGTGCCTTGTAAGGCAATGATAGGGAAGAATAAAAACAGAACGCCTTGAATAATTGAAACGATTTGTTTTTTGTTCCGCCGATTTATTACCGGAACAGGTTGAGACATATGATAAAATAGAAAACCAAATATGATAGGCATTAACAAAATATTGTATTTGAAAAAACTTATCTCATACATCAGATAACTTAAAATTACAGTGAAAAGCGCAATTGCGAGATTTTGTTTGTTGTAATAGGTTTGTTTTTGAATAAGATAATAAAAAAAACAGACTCCGACGCTGGATAAAAAAATCAAAATAATATTTTTACCATATTCATTAATTAGCTCTATATAAGATAATAAATCATATCCTCCCGTTCCGAAAGCCGGACTTTTTATGCTGGTGATAATATCTTTCAATGCATCTTGTAAAGGATAAATCAGAAAATTATAAGATATGGCAAAAGAGATGAATCCCATTGTATAAAGGAATAAAAAGGCGATTTTATTTTTCCAAGAATCCGTTTCTTTTATCATAATCAAGAAAAGAATGAGTAAAGAAATTAAAATTCCTGAAGGAAAATAGTTCATGATTGCTAAAAAAGAAAAAAATCCGATCAAATAAAGGTATAAAAGTTTCTTTCGCTTTCGACCGGAAACATCCCACAGTAAATAACAGGAGAACATACCGGTAACAGAAAGCACCAATAAATGGTTAAATGTAAGTGACACTTCGTAAGCTGCAAGAAAAATGGGTAAACCATATAAGAAAACAAGTGACAAATAGATATAAAACACATTCTTTATTTTCCCTTTTTTATTCAGCCAGCGATAGGAAGCTACGGAAAAGAAGTACAAAGTGGCAACCATACAAACAAATGCGATTATCCGTGAATGAAGGATGGTCGGTTCAATCCGGGAAACTTTAAATATAAACCGGGCGATTTGAAAAAATTGTGTATGCTGAATTCCCAAATTTTGTTCCGGATTAAGCCCTATAATAAAAAAAGCTTCATCTACATAAGATTTGAAACCGATATGCATATTATAGATTACAAAAGCCCAAGCAAAACATGTAATCCCATAAATATATGTATTTTCCGATTTAATTTTTATCATTTTGCGATTGATTTATTGTATATATAGTTCCATTATTATCGTTTAAAACGGGAGATTTTCAACGAGTTCACTTTGCAATGCCATATTCCTGTGACCGGCTCTTTCCGCCGGAATCAAATCGGCCTGACTATTTACTCTTGATTGATATTCTTCAATGATTTGGTTTTCATTTAAATTCTGGAAGCGGGCGTATTCTTTTTTAAATTCGAGGAGAACATCACCTGTAGAGCCGTTACGATGTTTTGCGATAATAATTTCAGCTTTTCCGGTCAGGTCATTTCCATGGTCGTCCTGAAAAATTTTATAATATTCCGGACGATGGATAAAGCATACGATATCAGCATCTTGTTCGATAGCGCCCGATTCACGTAAGTCGGAAAGTTGCGGTCGTTTGGCATCGAATCCATCCCGGCCGGTACGGTTTTCCACGCTACGGTTGAGCTGTGACAAGGCAATAATCGGGATATTCAGTTCTTTGGCCAATCCTTTCAAAGAACGGGAAATAATACTGACTTCCTGCTCCCGGCTACCAAACGACATGCCACTGGCGTTCATTAATTGTAAATAGTCGATAATGATACATTTAACCTTGTGCTCTTTCACTAATCTCCTGGCTTTTGTACGCAATTCGAAAACCGATAAACTGGGTGTATCGTCTACATAGATAGGGGCATCGTAGAGTATTCGTACTTTGCTGTCCAACTGATGCCATTCGTGTGGGGCTAATTGTCCGTTCTTGATTTTTTCTCCTATCAGTTCCGTTACATTCACAATTAAACGGTTGACCAATTGTACATTTGACATTTCCAACGAAAATACAGCTACCGGAATGTTGAAGTTGACGGCCATATTTTTAGCCATTGATAGCATAAACGCCGTTTTTCCCATTGCAGGCCGTGCTGCGATGATAATCAAATCGGAATTTTGCCAACCGGAAGTGATTTTATCCAAGTCCTTAAATCCGGTTTGCAGGCCGCTCAACCCGTCGGTACGTTTGGCAGCTTCCCGCATCAAGGCAAATGCTTCCTTGATGATGGGATTGATATGGGTAACATCTTTTTTTACGTTTCGTTGAGAAATTTCGAACAACTGGCCTTCAGCTTCCTGCATCAGATCGTCCACATCGTTGGTTTCGTCGAAGGCTTTACCGGCTACATCCGAAGAGAAACGAATTAATTCGCGGGCTAAATACTTTTGTGCAACAATGCGAGCATGATAATCCAAATGGGCGCTTGAGACCACTTTCTGTGACAACAACGCAATATAAGATGCACCGCCTACAGTTTCCAAATCACCTGTTTTTCGTAACTGGTCGACAACCGTCAGTATGTCGATAGGCTTTTGCTGTATCGCTAAATTTTGTATTGCGGAGAAAATCAACTCATGCGCTTTGTCATAAAAACATTCGGGAGTGAGTATTTCGCTGATAACAGGATAAGCATCCTTTTCAATCATCAAAGCACCCAATACGGCTTCTTCCAACTCCCTCGCCTGAGGCTGTAAACGGCCGATTTCTTCCGTATTTGCCACTGTCTTTTTTGTCCTTGTCCCTGTCTTTTGTCTGCTCTTGTCTTGTTGTATCATTCCTGACTTTTTATTTTTATCGCGCTACAAAGATAAAACCTGCAATGATTTTTATCGAATTTTAAACCGGTTTTTTATAAAATTTTTATTAACCTGTTATCAACAATGCCGATTTTTATGCTATTTTTCATTACAAAAAATTTGTTGTGTGTAACATTATTTACTTTTATATCGCTTACTACAATAATTCTGATTACCTTTGCTATGACCATTAAAATACACAATATAAATAACCGATGAAAAAAATAGTCTTTATCGTAATAGTTATTATTAATTGTAATTGTTTGTTTTCACAAACAACAAAATTTTATTCTTTGGAACAAGGTTTGTCCAATAGTCTGATAAATCAAATTTATCAAGATAAAAAAGGATTTATCTGGATTGCGACAGAAAGCGGTTTGAATAAGTTCGACGGAAACAAGTTTGTTGTTTACAGGAAAATACCGGGAGATTCTACCTCTCTCAAAAATAACTATGTCCAAACTTTATTGGAGGATTCATCAGGTAATTTCTGGGTTAGATGCTTTGACGGATTGATGAAATATGACCGTGATACCGATTCTTTCCGTGAAGTGATGTTCTATGATGAAACAGGAAAACAACTCAATCCGACAATGGGTATTAATTCCATTATTGAAAGAAAAAACGGAGATGTTTGGTTTGCCTCTACGGGTTTAGGTTTGTTTTTTCTAAAAAAAGGAGAAACGATATGCAAACCCGAAGCGCTTCTAAACTTGCGTCTATGTAGCCTCTATCTGACTGTGATATACGAAGATTCGAACAATCGCTTATGGATAGGCTCCGAAAATAGCGGCTTAGATGTTTATTCGTTTGATACAGACGAACTCCAAACATACAACTCAACTTCAACTATTGATAAAAAAATTACCAGTGATGCTATTTCTGCTATTTGTGAAGGTGAAAACAAAGACATTTTTGTGGGAACGCTCGACGGGGGCGTAAATAGATTTGAATTTTCAGGGATGAAAATAACGCATATTCACGGGAGTGACGGGAACAATCATATACCGGTAAAAAAACTGATTTTTAATAAATCGCAGCAATTGTTTGTCGGAACGGACGGCGTCGGAATGAAAATATACAGTCCGGTAAAACAGGCGCTCGAATCTTACGAGCCGTTTTCTGTTCCTTTTGATTTTTTTAAAGCAAAAATACACTGTATATTGGAAGACAGGGACGGAAATACATGGATGGGCATTTTTCAAAAAGGCGTGTTTTTCATCCCGGCCAATCCCAATGGATTCAGGTATTATGGCTACAAATCGTTCCAAAAAAACAGTATTGGCTCTAACTGTGTAATGGCCATCTACAAAGACAAACACGGAATTATTTGGGTGGGAACAGACAGTGACGGTCTATACGCTATCAATGAGCAAACGCAAGAAGTAAAACACTATGGAGGCGATAGCCCGACATCCGTTCCGAATACGATTATCTGTATTCACGAGACCGAAGACGGTAAATTATGGCTTGGCTCTTACCTGAACGGTATCGCACTTTTCGATAAAGAAACCGGAAAATGCAGCTATATCAATAACCGGACAAACAAAGTTCTTTCAAGTAATAAGATATATTGTATGACCGATGATAAAAAAGGCGGTCTATGGATTGGCACTTACAACGGCGGTTTATACAAATATGATATAGCATCTCAATCTATTGTAGCGCATTATTATCAGTCGGGCAACAGTGATAAAGAATTGGCGAATAACTGGATTAATTCGCTGATATACGAAGAAGAAGGCTTATTGTGGATTGGCACTTTCAATGGTTTGAGTTGCCTGAATACAAAAACAAATATAGTTTATACCTATAATAAAGAGAATTCCGACTTGCCGAGTAATATTGTTTATTCTTTGAAGAAAGACCGGCTCAATAATCTCTGGATAGGTACAGTTGAAGGATTAGCCTGTTTGGATAAAAAAACGAAAGAAATAAAGACATTCACTGTGCATGACGGCTTGCCGAGCAATGAAATTTGTTCCATTGAAGACGATAATTATGGAAATATATGGCTCAGCACGCTTTCGGGTATTTCACGCTACTCTCCGACAGATAACGAATTTACAAATTATTATACCTCAGATGGTTTACAAGGGAATGAGTTTACACGTAGCGCACATTATAAATCCGATGACGGAGAAATCTTTTTTGGTGGAATAAACGGTATTACCAATTTTTTACCGAATGAAATACATTCGAAGAGAGGCAAACTAAAAGTTTTTATTACCGATTTCTATTTGTTCGGAAAACCGGTACACAAAGGGAAAAAGTCAGGAAAAAAAGAAATTTTGGAAACTTCCATATTGGATGCCTCACAAATCAGATTGGCATCGCAGGACAATGTGCTGGGTTTCGAATTTTCAAATATGGAATTTGGAAATATGGAAAGTGTATCTTATCATTATTTTCTTGAAGATTTTGATACCGAATGGAGGACTACTTCTCCCGGAAATAACCTTATTGCGTATTCGAACTTGGGTCCGGGAAAATACAAACTATTGTTTCAAGCCAAGGATAAAGAAAATGAATCGGATATTAAATCAATTGAAATCATTATCCGACCGCCATGGTACCTGACTTTTTGGGCGAAAATCATTTACGCAGTGCTGCTTATTTTGATAGGGTACAGTATCTATTGGTTTGTAGCATCCCGGATTAAGCAACGAAAGGAAATGCGCCTTCTGGAACATACCGATAAAATAAAGGAAGCCAGGCTACAATTTTTTATCAATATTTCGCATGAAATAAGAACCCCCATGACATTGATTATCGGACCTTTGGAAAAATTGTTGATGGAAAAAAACAGTACGGAACTACAAAGCACTTATTTGTTAATTTATCGTAATGCGCAACGTATTCTTAGATTAATCAACCAATTGATGGACATAAGGAAAATCGACAAGGGACAGATGAAGCTAAAACTAAAAGAAACAGATATAGTCGATTTTATCAAAGATATTTTGCAAGTTTTCGAATATACCGCGAAAAATAAAAGCATTGATTTTGAATTTAATCACGATTTGCCTGCACTGAAAGTCTGGATTGACCTGAATAATTTTGATAAAGTACTGTTTAATGTATTCTCCAATGCTTTTAAATTTACGCCCGAACATGGTAAAATCACGGTTGAACTGACGACCGGATATGATGATTCCGTTTTTGGTCCCTTGGAAAATTATTTTGAAATTAAAATTATGGATACCGGAATCGGTATAGATAAAGAAAAAATAAATAAAATCTTCGAGCGTTTTTATCAGATCGACAGTGAAATTACCAATTCAAATCACGGTACGGGAATCGGATTGCATCTTGCCCGCTCATTAGTCGAAATGCAACATGGAATTATTTATGCGGAAAACCGACTTGACCAAAACGGCAGTTGCTTCATTATCAGGATGCCGATGGGGAATACACACCTAAAGGAGAGTGAAATGGACATTATATCCGGGCAGTCTGCTTTGGAAACAACTGCTTATCCGTCAAAAGATTATATATTTGAGATGGATAGCGATCAGGAAGACTTGCCTGCCGTTAGAGCCAAAACAAAATACAGGATTCTGCTTGTCGAAGATGATATGGAAATCAGTAATTATGTGAAAGGAGAGTTATCTTCTATCTACAAAATCCATCAGATAGCAAATGGGAAGAATGCTTTGGAGTTTATCTTGATAGAAAAACCCGATTTGATAATCAGCGATATAATGATGCCGGAAATGGATGGAATTACCTTATGCCGGAAAATCAAATCGAATGTGAATATCGATTATATTCCGGTTATTTTATTGACGGCAAAATCCGAAGAAAAAGATATTGCGGAAGGTTTGGATATGGGAGCGGATGCTTATATCATGAAACCCTTTAATCCTGAATTGCTTAGGAAAACGATTGCAAATATTATCGCTAACAGGGAACGCTTGAAAAATAAATCCAAGTCACAGTCGGAAGGGCATATCAAACAGATTGAAGTAAAATCATTTGATGAACTATTGATGGAAAAAATCATTCGTATCATTAATGAAAATATCAGTAATCCGCATCTGAGTGGAGAAATGCTGAGTGATAGCGTTGGAATGAGCCGTGTACACTTGTATCGCAAACTGAAAGAACTGACCAATCAATCGGCAAGGGATTTTATCCGCACCATACGGCTACAGGAAGCCGGAAAATTGTTGAAAAACAAAAAATTAACCGTATCGCAGGTGTATACTGCCGTCGGTTTTACCAATTTATCTCATTTCTCCAACAGTTTTAAAGAATTTTATGGCGTTTCACCCAAAGAATATATGGACGGAAGTTCTGTAAATACACAGTCGAAAAATGTTAAAAAGCAGAATACAAATATGTTTTAGAAATCGAATATAATATCTATTATGTTTAATAGAAATTTGGAGAATAGTTGTAAATAGTTTGTATATTTGGAGAATAGTTTGTATATTTGCATGAAACTCTCACATGTAAAAATGGCAAAAACTAAAACAGCATTCGTCTGCACCCAATGCGGCAACGATTCACCCAAATGGATCGGCAAATGTCCCGTTTGCGGCGAATGGAATACATACGCGGAAGAAGTAATCAGTACCAAACAAAGCCCGGACAGAGAACTGCAAGGTTTAAGTAATTATGAAACTTTGAAATCAAAACCGGTTTTGTTACAGGAAATTGATACCGGACAAGAAATCCGCTTAGATATGGGCGACCTCGAACTCAACCGTGTGTTGGGCGGCGGTTTGGTGCCCGGTTCCCTGATTCTCATCGGAGGCGAACCCGGTATCGGTAAATCGACCCTTGTTTTGCAAACCGCCTTGAAACTGAAAGGATTCAAAACACTTTACGTTTCAGGAGAAGAAAGCGCCAAACAATTGAAACTGAGGGCTGAACGCTTAGGTACAAACAATGAAAACCTGTTTATCCTCTGTGAAACCAACATGGAACAGATTTTCACCCATATCAACAATCTGAAACCGGAACTTTTGATAATCGATTCCATACAAACTGTTTATACGGAAAGGGTTGAATCCAGTCCCGGAAGCGTTTCCCAAGTAAGGGAATCTGCCGCTACCCTGCTGAAATTTGCCAAAGAAACAGGTACTCCCACCCTACTTATTGGCCATATCAACAAGGATGGCAATATTGCCGGGCCAAAAGTACTGGAACACATCGTAGATACGGTGTTGCAATTCGAGGGTGACCAACATTACATGTACCGCATTTTGCGCAATATCAAAAATCGTTTTGGAAGCACTTCCGAATTAGGAATTTACGAGATGCGACAAGATGGTTTGCGCGAAGTGAACAATCCTTCCGAATTGCTTCTGACACAAAATCATGAAGGATTAAGCGGCGTAGCTATTGCCGCCGCCATCGAAGGTGTTCGACCTTTTTTGATTGAAACACAATCGCTTGTAAGTACTGCTGCTTACGGAATGCCCCAACGTTCGGCAACCGGTTTCGACATTCGCCGAATGAATATGCTTCTGGCCGTACTTGAAAAAAGAGCCGGTTTCAAACTGATACAGAAGGATGTATATCTCAATATCGCCGGTGGTCTGAAAGTCAACGACCCGGCTATGGATTTGTCGGTCATTTCGGCCATCCTCTCCTCCAGTTTGGATATTGCTATTGAGCATGAAACCTGTATGTCGGGCGAAGTGGGTCTTTCCGGCGAAATTCGCCCGGTAAACCGCATTGAACAACGCATTTTGGAAGCGGAAAAATTGGGTTTCAAAAGAATTATTATCCCACAAAACAACCTGAAAGGTTTTGATACAAAAAAATCTGAGATAAAAATTGTGCAGGTGAAGAAGGTTGAGGAGGCTTTTAGGGAATTGTTCGGGTAAATTCTGTTAACTGATTAATCCGCCAACTAATTCTTTTACCGATTGAAAACCATGCCGGTCCAAATACTCATTAATCCCATCAACTATTTTGACAGAAACTGTCGGGTCGATAAAATTGTAAGTTCCTATTTGTACCGCTGTTGCACCTGCCAATAAAAACTCTATTGCATCTTCCTGATTACTAATTCCACCCATGCCGATAATGGGAATTTTTATTGCTTTGTAGGTTTGATATACCATCCGCAAGGCCACAGGTTTCACACATGGCCCTGATAATCCGCCGGTAAGGGTCGATAAAACCGGTTTCCGCTTTTCCGCGTCAATCGCCATTCCTAATAATGTATTGATTAACGAAACGGCATCCGCTCCTTCCGCTTCGACCGTTCGTGCAATTTCAGTAATATCGGTTACATTGGGCGATAGTTTGACAATCAGCGTTTTATGGTAAACTTTCCGAACAGCTTTTACGACTTCCGCAGCGCTCTTGCTACTGGTTCCGAAAGCCATCCCGCCTTGCTTGACATTGGGACAGGAAATATTCAATTCGATAGCGGGAATTTTTTCCAAATCATTGATTTTTTCGGTACAAGCAAGGTAATCTTCTACCGTTGACCCGCTTACATTTACCATAACATTTGTATCCATATCCTTGATATTCGGATAAATATCGGAAATAAAATAATCCACGCCTTTATTTTGCAATCCTACTGCATTCAACATGCCGGAAGGCGTTTCGACCATGCGCGGATAATCGTTTCCTTCGCGAGGATGCAGCGTTGTACCCTTGACAACAATACCGCCCAAGCCGGATAAATCGATGAAGTCGGCGTATTCAATCCCATAACCAAATGTACCGGAAGCCGTTATGACCGGGTTCTTAAAATTTAATTTTCCTATTTGACTATTTAAATCTGCCATAATAATTGATTGATATTAAACACCGGACCTTCCGTACAGACACAACTGTTTCCTTTTTTTGTCTTTTCGACGCAACAGAGGCAGACTCCAATTCCGCAAGCCATTGTATTTTCCAACGATACTTCGCAAGGAATATCGTTTTGACGAGCGTACTTCGCAACAGCCTGCATCATGGGTTTGGGACCGCAAGTATAGACAAAATCATATTTCGTTGATTTGAGAATGGAATGTTGGGTAACAAATCCCTTTTCGCCGCAAGTGCCGTCTTCGGTTGTCAGATAGAGCTTACCGATTTTTTCAAATGCTTGAATATTAAAAAAGTGATCTTTCGAACGCGCTCCAAATAAAAAATCGGGGCGGTAACCTGATTTCAACAAACAACAAGCCAGATAAAATAGGGGAGCCACCCCCACTCCACCACCAATAAGCAGAAGTTTTTTATCCGAATTTATCTGTAAATCAATATTTTCATTTTTTTTTGGAACAGTAAATCCTCGTCCGAGAGGATAAATTAAATTCAATTTTTCACCCGGTTTCAATTCCGATAATTTTCGGGTGCCCTCTCCTATGGCTTGTATCAACAACCATAATTCTCGTTTCGACTTATCGGCAAAATGTACCGAAATAGGTCTGCGAAGGAAAGTTGAAGGAGAATTTTCCACCAAAACCTGTACGAATTGTCCCGGAATAAAATCAGGGAAAATAGTCTGTTCTTCCTCATCCAGCCTTAATTTCAACAGGCAACAGCTATGAGTACAAACATTTTCTTTGACCGTCCAATCTGAAATATATTTCTTCATTTTTATAGTTCCTCTGAGACTGTATAACGATTTCTTTCTGTGGAATTTCGGGTAATTAATTCTCCGATAAATCCCGATAGAAATAGTTGTGTTCCTATTATCATAGAAGTTAATGCAATATAAAAATAAGGTGTATTGGTAATTAACGGCGCCGGAATGTCTTTTTGCAGGCAATAGATTTTCATTCCTCCTACAATCAGCACGGATATAAACCCGATGAAAAACATCAAACTGCCTATCAGGCCGAAAAAGTGCATGGGTTTTTTCCCGAATTTAGACAGAAACCAGAGCGTAAACAAATCGAGATAACCATTGAAAAAACGATCAATACCGAATTTGGTTGAACCGTATTTTCTGGCCTGATGCTGTACGGTTTTTTCGCCTATTTTGGTAAATCCCGCATTTTTCGCCAGATAAGGTATCCAACGGTGCATGTCATTATAAATCTCAATGTTTTTGACCACTTGCTTTTTGTAAGCTTTCAAGCCGCAATTAAAATCATGCAGTTTTATTCCCGAAAACAAACGAGCAGTAGCATTGAATAATTTGGTAGGTAGCGTTTTAGTCAATGGGTCATGTCGCCTTTTCTTCCATCCGGAAACCAATTGGTAACCATCTTCCGTAATCATCCGGTAGAGTTCGGGGATTTCGTCGGGACTGTCCTGCAAATCCGCATCCATTGTAATAATCACTTCTCCGGAGGCTTTCTGAAAACCATATTGCAATGCGGGCGATTTCCCATAATTCCGGCCAAAACGAATACCTTTTATTTCGGGATGGCTCTGCCTAAGTTCCGTAATGATTTTCCACGAATTGTCTTTGCTGCCGTCATCAATAAAAATGACTTCGAAGCTAAATTCGTTTTCATTCATTACTTTTTCTATCCACGCATACAGTTCCGGAAGAGACTCTTCTTCGTTAAATAAAGGTATTACAACAGAAATATCCATCTTAATGAGTTAAATTTGCGGTACAAAGATAAAAAATATTCATCATTTTTTATTCATATTTCAGAAAAAATACTTACCTTTGCAGTTCCAAATTTTAATGTTAATAAATAAATTATTTGTAATCATGTATTTAGATTCGGAAAAGAAGAAAGAAATCTTTGCCAAATACGGAAAGTCTAACACTGATACCGGTTCTTCGGAAGGACAGATAGCATTGTTTTCCTACCGTATTTCGCATTTAACCGCCCATTTGCGGTTAAACAAAAAAGATTATAGCACGGAACGATCCTTAAAAATGTTGGTAGGTAAACGCCGCCGTTTGTTGGATTACCTGAAAAGCAGGGACATCGAACGCTATCGTACTATCATCAAGGAATTG
>JAITNQ010000013.1 GCA_031290435.1 Candidatus Symbiothrix sp.
CGTTTTCCTGACATTCAAAAGATTGATTTTAGCCTTGTTCAGGTCTAAGACAGAAGCGTCGCCCTGGTCAAATTTAGTCCGGTAAGCATCGGCAATCTGCCGGGCATCGTTCAGTCTGGCCTCCCATTCCAACGCAAGTGCATTACAACAGGCCAAACGAATACAAATCATTTGCGCTTCCATGAGTATATTTTTCCTTTCTGTCAGGTATTTCAGTTCCACCTGGCGATTACGGGCATCGGAAACTTTCCTTTTATAATAATATGCCGTCGGAAAATCAAAATGTTGGACGGCGGAAATATCAGTCCGGTTGCCCGGAGCTTCGGGATTACCCCACAAATAATGAAATTCCACTTCGGGATTAGCTGGGTAAATACCTGTTTTGTTGTCTATTTTTTCTGCTTCCGCTTGTTTGCGAAGGGCAGACAAGAACGTATTGTTCCGTTCTATCTGTTCGAGTACGGAGGACTGCGCAGCAGCGATGACCGTACAACATATAGCTAATATTAAAAATAAATGTCTCATAATTCATAATTTATAATTTATAATTTCTTATCGTTCATCGCTTTATAAAGTATCGGCACGATATAAATATTCAACAGCGTAGAGGTCAGTAAACCGCCCAGAATCACCGTTGCCATAGGACTTTGAATTTCGTTACCGGGTTTATCGCCATTGAAAACCATGGGGAGGAGGGCTAATCCGGCTGTGATAGCTGTCATCAGGATAGCGTTCAGGCGGTCGGTCGAACCGCGAACAACACGTTCGGCCAAAGGTATGCCCCGCTCTTTCAGGTGTTGATAGTTCGAAACAAGCAAGATACCGTTTCGCGTAGCAATTCCGAACAGGGTGATAAACCCGATGATTACCGGAATACTCACTACCGCAGACGTAAAAAACACGGCAAATACGCCCCCTATCAGGGCCAAGGGCAGATTAATCAGGATGATTGCAGCCAAACGGGTGTTTTTAAATTCTTGGTACAGCAGCAGAAAAATAATTCCAATCGCCAGCAGGGAAGTCAGCAGCAAAGTGCGGCTCGCTTTCCGGGCGCTTTCAAATTGTCCTCCGTATTCTAAGCGGTAATCTTCCGGCAGGTTTATTTTTTCCGCAATGGTTTTTTGAATCTCTTCTGCGGCGCTGCCCACATCGCGTCCGGCCACATTGACCGACACCACAATTTTCCGTTGCACATTTTCCCGGCTGATGGCATTAGGCCCCATGGTTGAGACCACATCCGCCACTTCTTCGAGGGGTACTTTTCCGCCATCGCCCGTATCAATCAGCGCCGAACGGATGCCTTCAATATGGGTGGTATAATCCGGATTCAATTTCAAAACCAAGTCGAAGCTCCGCTGACCTTCGTATATTTCCCCCAATTTTTCCCCGGCAAAAGCAAGCCGCACAAAACGATTGAAATTTTCTATCGTAATCCCATGACGGGCAAGCATCAGGCGATTGGCGCGAATCTGTATTTCGGGCGTTTCCGTCTGTTGTTCCACGCTTACATCCACTAAGCCGGGAATAGCTGAAATCGCGGTCTGAATCCGGTTACCCAAAGTAAACAAACGATTCAAATCCGGCCCGAAGAGTTTGATGGCGATATTGGCGCGCGTGCCCGATAAAATATGGTCGATGCGATGTCCTATCGGTTGACCGACCGTAACGGCAATTCCCTGAACGGAAGCCAATTTCGCCCGCACTTCAGCCAGAAATGCTTCGTTGGAACGTTCGTCCAAGTTGTATTTCACATCCACTTCCGTTCCGTTCGACGATTGGGAATGCTCGTCCAACTCTCCCCTGCCTGTTCGCCGGGAGGTGCTTACGACTTCGGGGATACTCAGCAATTCCTCCTCCATGCGGATTCCCAAACGATTTGTTTCATCTATCGAAATGCCCGGCTTACAAACCGCAGTAATGGTCAGAGCGCCTTCGTTGAAATCGGGAAGAAAACTCCGCCCCATAGTCAGGAACAAAACCAAAGAAACGGCAAACAAAACGACAGCCGAAATCACTATCGGCTTCTTATTCCGCAACGACCATTCTAAAGAACGTTTGTAATGCTTGGCCAGCACACGCGCTACCCAACTGTCTTTTTCATTCTTTTCCAAATATTTATCATTCGTCAATACCATTTTGCAGAGCAATGGCGTAAGCGTCATGGCCACAATCAACGACATGAAAAGCGCAATGATATAAGTGATTCCCAAGGGTTTCAACATGCGTCCCTCCATGCCGGAGAGGAAAAACAAGGGAATGAACGCCACAATAATAATAAATGTGGCATTGAGAATCGAAGCGCGTATCTCGCGGGAAGCCTCAAAAACAACAGTAAAAGACGAGGCGCGTTCCGATTTGGGCTTCTGGTGATTCTGTCGTAAGCGTTTATACACATTTTCCACATCAATGATGGCGTCGTCTACCAACGAACCGATAGCGATACACATTCCACCCAAGCTCATAGTATTGATATCCATGTTCAGAAAATACAGGACAATCACGGTTCCCAATAGCGAAAGCGGGATGGCGATGACGGAAATCAGGGTTGTCCGGAAACTACCGAGGAAAAGAAAGAGGATAATAATCACAAAAACAGCGCCTTCGACCAATGCGCGGGCTACATTATCGACCGAAGCCTCAATAAAATCGGCTTGGCGGAAAACTTTGGTATCTAACCGCACGTCCGGAGGCAGCGTCTGTAGCAAATCCGACAGTTGTTTTTCCACGTTTTTAGTAACCGCCAAGGTATTGACATTCGGTTGTTTGGAAACGGAAAGGATAATCGAAGGTATGGCATTTTGCGAAGCGTTCCCCATACTGACGGCTGCACCGGTTTTCACATCGGCCACATCGCTCAGGTAAACCGGGAATTTCCCATTCATTTTCACGACTGAATTTCCCAATTCGGCTAAGTCAAAGGTACGGGCGATTCCGCGGAGTGAATACTCATTCCCGTATTCCCGGATAAGGCCTCCGGCGGAATTTTCGCTGATTCCGGCGCAAACATCCGCCAATTCATTCAACGATACCTTGTAGTATTTCATCCGGTGCGGATTTGCCAACACCTGATATTGCTTGTAATCGCCACCGATGATAGTCACTTGCGAAACGCCGCCCGTTGCAAGAATAGCCGGTTTGACTACCCATTCGGCAATGGTGCGCAATTCCATCATGGAAGTCTGACCGTCTCCGGATGCCGGGGAAGATTTTTGCCTATTGTTTCCCATTGGGAGGGAATCGGGCCGGTTCAGTTGTAAACCGATGAAAAAGATTTCACCCATCACACTGGATTGAGGCGCCAGTACAGGTTGTATACCCAGGGGCATGCCTCCCGAAAGCGTGGCTATCTTTTCATTCACTATCTGACGCGCTTTGAATATGTCGACTCCCCAATCGAACTCCACCCAAACAAACGAACTGCCTTGCTTGGACACCGAACGCACCCGGCGAACATCGGTTGCACCGTTTACCGCCGTCTCAATTGGGAAAGTAATCAGCCGCTCAATCTCTTCGGCGGCCATACCGCCGGCATCGGTCATTACTACTACCGTGGGAGCCGTCAGGTCGGGAAAAACGTCTATGTCCATTTTGTTTGCCGTGTAAATACCGGAAACAATCATCAGGACGGATGCCAACAATATAAACAATTTATTGTTGAGAGAGAAATTGATAATTTTACTCCCAAAACCCTTTGAAGTAGGAGTAGGGGAGTGGATATCATCATTATTGTACATATATTTATCGTTTTTATTTTACTTGTTTGAAAACTTTTACGTGCTCAAATCTCCTCTTCAGGGAGGATTTAGAGGGCTTAATGAACGTGTCCGGCATGTGGGTTCAAAGCGCCGGATGCCTGCGCTAATTTTACGGAAACCGCACCTTTGGTCACTACCTTATCCGTCTTATCCAGACCGGAAAGAATCTCCGTCCTGATTCCGTCGGTCACCCCAATGCGCACCTCCCGTTTTTCAAAACTTTCGGGACTTAGTTGTACGTAAACAAAAAATAAAGCCTGCTCTTCGGTCAATGCCGCCGCCGGAATGGTCATCACCGGATTTTCTGAACGGGTTTTCAGGCAGACCTCCACAAATCCTCCGGGCAGGAATCCGGCCTTGTTATCAATCTGTAAGCTGACGGGTATCATGTAATTGTCTCCATTCAACGACTTTCCGTAAGACAGTATTTTCCCGTTCAGTTCCTCCAAATGATAGGTTGCAGCAGTTGTGCGAATCGTTGCCGAAGATAAGAGGTGCAACAATCCGGCATATTTCGGGGAAACATCGGCTTTCAGTATCAGTGATTTGTTTTTGGAAAGACTGAGCAAAGCCTGTCCTTCTTCCACATACTGACCATTTTCCACAAACAGTTGCTTGATATAGCCGTCAAACGCAACGGTAACCGCTTGTCCCTTGCTGTTGAAATTCTTGTAGAGATTGTCGTATACGGCTTTGGCTGTTTCGTAATCCGTTTGTGCCTGAAGAAAGTCTTTTTCGGAAATGATTTTTGTTTTTACCAATTCCCCGGCGCGCTTGTATGCGGCTTCCGTTTGGCGATAATTGTTTTTTGCCTCCACAAACCGGACATTTGCGTTATTAACCGCCATTCCGTCACCCGAAATAGCAAACAATTGCCGACCGGCGTGAACGCTTTGTCCTTCCGTAATATTATTCCCCGAAAACAGAACGATGCCGGAAGTCCGGGCCGGTACAACCGTCTCGTCGGTTTGCGAAGATTGTATCAGGGCAGTGGTTCTGATTACTTGTCCAAAAGGTTCAACGACCGGATGTTCTACGGAAAAAGCGATTTTTTCCTGTTGCTCCTTTCCAAAACGGATCGCTTCCGGATTTGCCGACGTTTCCTCCGCTTCCGCATGTTCATGTCCCTCGTGTGCCTGCTCCTTATGATGACAGGCTATGAATGTCAGGCTATAAACAGCCATAACGAAAAATATTTTCTTCATGTTTGTATAATTATTAAGATTTTTGTATAAATTGAATTTATTTCCCTTAAAGGGGATATTGCACCAAAACGCTATCTATCAGCGTTAGCTGCATTTTTTCAACTTAACAAAAAGGAGGGGCGCGCAAACCCAGACCGGCATTTGCAGATTTAAAACGGTAGCTTATTAAATAAGGTGGTTCTTTGAGAGGCGACTCCTCCCAAATCAAAGAAAAGTTGTAGGTAAAAGTCAGCAAAACGGCTTGCAGCAATATTCCCGGATGCGGATAATGGTGGTGCGTAGCACAAATCAAGCAAGCACAATCGTCTTTGGTCTCATAAAGTACATCTATTTTTTGCTCAAACAAGCAGGTTTCGCTTGTTCCATGATGACAGCAACAGGAATGACAATCAGCCTTTGCATCAGCATGATGAGATGTAAAATGAGGAATCCCCTCATGGTGATGATGAGGCAAAACACTATAGGCTAATAAAAGTATATTAGCCGCAATAATCAAACCGATGCCTGTCCATTTTTTTAACATCTCTGTCAAATTCGGTACAAATATACAATAAAATTTTAAATGCAACTGCGTATTTTTTTGGAGTGTCATTCGTTTTCAGTCACATGTCAGTTACATAAAAACAATTCCCTTTGTTTTTGAGGACAGAGGAAGGTTTCTTACTATAGGAAAGTTTAGTTACATAAAAACTTGCAGAATATCAATCGGTTATGACTGAAATGGAAAGTTCAGTTACATAAAAACTATGCATAATGGGGTATGTAACTTGCAAATTTCCGAGATACATTTTCAGGGTCGGCAATCTTTATTAAACTCGCGGATAATGTGTCATTAATAATGCGTGAAGCAATAGGGTAACTGTTTTTATCAATTTCAAAACGTTCCCTTACTGATTGATTAGTCATTTCTTTGTTATCTTCGTGCAATAGGCAGCAATGTTGATAACAAGCACGAATTTTATCTTGTTTACTCATCGCCGACAACTTTTGTGCGCCGTAAACAAATACCCGCGTAAAAAATTCGCCTTTGGTAAATTTAGGCGGCGGAAGCAATGCTTCTTCCAATGCTTCAATGGCTCTGTCCACTCCACTACCCCTGCGCTCACAGATATTCAACAGCAAAAGCGACTGCGCCAAATCTTCGTTACGAGAATGAGGCGGCAGGTCGATAAACCGGTTTACGTCATTCAACGGCGAGCCGGGATTAGTCATTACTACCCTGTCCGTGAAAATCTCTACCATAACCTGACTTCCAATAACTGTAAAATCCTGATGTACAAGGCTATTTGCTAAAAACTCCCTTATAGTCCTGCGCGGATATTCGATTTTGTTTTTTCGTATAGCACCTTTGATAATTTCCTGTTGCGGCAAGTTCTTCATGATATAATCAACCATTTCCTCGAAACCTGCGGCATAACCGTTCACAAACGTATGCTCTTTGTCCAAAACGAGATTATTTGTACCTGTATAGCGCAAAACACGAACGGTTTTGCCTTTCAACTGAGGAAATTTTGTAATGTCATTTGCCAGCAATATTGCACCCAAATTAGTTATACTCAATGAATTCCCGCCTTGTAAAACAAAATCGTATTCCGCAAGTGTTGAAAGTATCGTGTCGGTTGATTTGGGTATATTTTTATCCAACCGTTCATAAAATCGCTTGTAATCTAATAATGCCAATATTTCCTCATCCGAAAGGTTGGGCATAGCTATTTGAGATTCAAATGAAATGCCGTGTGTAGCAGAAATCATAAATTTGACAGCCTCTTTCGACATTTTCACCGTTTGCCCTGCCGAGCGATAATAACTGTCGTAAATGGTTTGTCCGCGCAAATAAACAGGTTTTTCCATTTGTTCGGGAATGGATATGAACAACAGGGCATTTCCCTCATATTCAATCGTATTATGCTGAATTTGTATGGATTGGGATAAATTATGCAGGGCAATATTTCCCAATTTTTTAATGATGGTGTCGGATTCTTTCTTAGTTACAGAAAATAGGGTAGCATCGTCATTCACGCCGTAAACGAGAAAACCGCCGCCCTCCTGATTGGAAAAAGCGCACAAATGTTGCGCCAGCTTATCGGTTTTAGGCGACAAGCCGCTTTTCCAATCTATTTCGTTCAATTCGACAGAAATTGGATATAGACTATTTTTCAAACACTTAATTGCTTTTTCTTGCCAACTCATCTTTTGGGAAATTTTCCGTCGCAAAGATACACCTTTATCCCCAAACTTCCAAAAGCCGAAACGGAACAGGGCGAGTTATTTCCGCGATGGTTTCCGGTCATTGATGCAACTCGACAAGGATATAAGCTGTTATACAAATCGCTAAAAAACGACGGAGAGGTTGTCCCGACTTGCAGGGACAACCTCTCCGTTCTATTTACAATTATACTATTTTACGGTATTAATAG
>JAITNQ010000014.1 GCA_031290435.1 Candidatus Symbiothrix sp.
TTTTAATGAACCGACTACTAATGGCGCATGTGTTGTAACGATAAACTGCAAAGATGGAAAAGCTGTCATTAAATCATTTACTATTTTTTTTTGCCATTCGGGATGTAGATGCAAATCAATTTCATCAACCAACACGATTCCATTGGTTTGTTTAGGAGCATCCGGCCCCAAATGCGGATTCAACAAATAACAACGGAAAGCCAACTCCATAACCATTGCCAATACGCTACGCACGCCATCAGAAAGCATGTGATAAGGTATTAATTCATCATTGGTTAATTGAATAGTAAGTTCATCTTGTTTCACATCATGATAGATTCGTTTACAATTGTTCACACAGACCATAACACAGTTATTGACGGCAGCTAATAATTCTGATTTTTCCCCATATTGTAGTTCCCAAAGAGTTTCCGTTTTGTAAATATTTAGGAAAAACCATATATTAGTAGATGAATCTAATGTATTATAATAACCTCGTAAACGACTTCCATTTGCCTCTAATCCTGTATTCTTTTTTTCTTTTTTATATCTGTCTGTCGAATAATAGGTTATTAATGGAACTATTTCTTTTTCTCCTTTGCGAATGATTGATTGAATTTCATTAGAGACTGCTTTTATGTCTTTTGGCATATCATATTTAGTTTTTCCGCCGTATCGTTCAACAGAACGTCCCCATGTTACATTTTCAAGGGAATCCGGATGCAAATAAGATTTTATTTCAATAGATGATGTTATTCTTACTTCATATTGCCTTTCCCCATGATGAAGTCTTACATCATCGTCCGTTATCATTGGACTGTATATTTTATTTTCTAATTTATCTAATTCACTAAACAATGATCCCATAGCAATACGAATAGCCTCAAGGATAGCCGTTTTACCTGTCCCATTAATACCTAACAAAATATTAAATTGGGGGTGAAAATCAATTTCCAAATTTTCATAACAACGAAAATTAGCTAAATGAATATTTTTTAATTTCATATCAATTTGTATTTAACGTTATTTTTATAGAAGTTACATGCAAATTTACATAATAAAATTGAATTTTCACACACAGATGGAAACAAAACATAATTTTATAAGAAAAACTATGATGTTTGAAATGATTTCGTACCTCCACAAACGCATTTAACACAGTAATCTACCTATTTGATACATCTCCTTTGCTTTTCATAATAAAGCAACGAAAAATGCATTACTTTTATCTGTCTTTCGCTAAAAAAAGATTATTATAAAGACGAGGACTTATAAAAATGGGGTGCATTTAGCTCCGCGATACAAGCCCGCAATGACAGTTACTGGAATCACACCTACTATTTCCATACGTTTCTTTAAGTAAATTAAGACAATTTTCGAATTAATCGGATTTATAAGTATGAATAATCAAAGTTGGCAACAACATTTAAATATTCATTTGTGCAAATTAATTCTTAATTAATCTTTCTGTTAAGAGCAATTCAGAGAAAAATATTTTTAAAACCCTTTCACCTGTCTGTAAGATTACAGTTCTTCTATTTTGTATTGGTCTTTACCGATGAATATAACCGAAAGAAACTTTACGTCGGTACGACCGGCGAAGTTGTACGAATCCCGGTATTTTTTCAATTGTGCGAGGGCTTCCTCTTGCTTTGATTTCACGAACGCTTCTTTTTTCGCCTCTTCCTTTTTGATGTATTTGATTTCCCAGACCCATTCGTAAGGAAGATCCGGGAAAAGATGGCTGCGTTGCATGTAGATGTCGGTATACCCGTGGCTTACTACCAACTCCGTACTCGTCATATATATCCTGCTCTGGAAAAGTCCGTTCAGCAACATGATTTTGATGTACTTTTCGTTAAAATTTTCCAAGTCGCGATTCGACAAACGGCTGAAAATATTCCGACTCACATAGTCGAGATATGGATGCGGATCGCCTTGGTGTGCTAATTTCCAAATGGCTGAAGCTTGTACATCCAAATCTATCAAGACCTCCTTGTTCCTGTCGCGGGTCAATCCTTCAATGTATTCCCAATAAATCGTGCGAATGGAATAATTGGGAATTTTCAGCCGTAACTGTCCTTCTTCCGGATGGTCGATAGTGAGCAAGCCCATATAAAACAGCAAGGATACAAAATTCTTGTTGTCATGCACTTGGTCAATGGAAAATTTGGGAATAATGTCTGAAATAAGGCTGTTATTCTGACTTATCTCCATCAGTTTCGCTCGGTTTTGCTCTGTTTGAACCAAAAGACGCAGACGACTGTAATCCGTTTTCAGATTTTCGTCAATGATATTTTTGGTATGTTTCCCGAAATTTAATATTTGCTCAAATAAATAAAGCATCATTGAGGAATTGTACACACGATGTTCGCCGTCTTCGTGGAAAAGGTAACCATTATAGAGCAGCTCCATATCTACCTTAATTTGGGTTTTGTCAACACCTACCTCTTCCATCAGCGTATTCACTTCTTCTTTCGTGAATCCCAGCATCTCATTTCATAATAAATCCCAGACAGCGCTTATTTTCAAGTTTTTGTCTTTTGTCCGTATGATAAGCGGATAACAGGACTGAACCGGTCTTTTTTCCGAGCCTGTGATTGTCTTAATACTTGGGTTTGTCGGCGAAATGCCCGAAACCTCGCCTACAAATACCTCAAACGGGACAGCCGAATCCACCGTAAAGCGGATGACAGCCGTACTGGTTTTTAATGCAAACGGTTTGTCAAAGATTGCCCGTTTGACACGCTTTATTTGTTGATGGGCAATAGACTCATTTAGTTCTGCCTGTAGAAACAGCCCTTCTATTTGCGGCGCTTCGTTCAATATCAGCACATACTCATAAGTGTGCACAGAATCGGAAGTGCATGTAATACCAGCCGTCGTTGTGTTAAGGCAGCATCATATCGCTATAAGCGCCGTAAATAGGGCCTAAGAACATGCTTTCGAGTTAATTGCATTTCGATTTTCGCTATCTCATTCTTTTTCAATACCGGTTTAATTAGTGTCTTTAAGAAAAATAGATAACCCATTGTTTGCCATCAAGATAAGATTTGATTTTTTGGTTGAAAATTTCGGTAAAAAATTTGGAAGCTATTAATAAAATATGTATATTTGCATGGAAATCAGAGAATAGCGATAATATATCTTCAATAAACAAGAAAAGATTCAGGTCATGCGAAAAAGATTCGAGGTTCAACTTAGTATTGGTCAGCTACAGCTTAGCGAATTATTGATAAATCCGAAGAGTAAAAATGCGCTGGAACAATTGATAGCCGCATTGAAAGCAATTTATTGCCACCCGGAATACAATGAGAAGCTGTTTTCGGTGTTGGAAAAAAGCCTTTCGCGTAAAAGCAAAAAGGGTCGGCCCGGTATGAATTTATGGGTGATATTTGTATTGGCTCAAGTGCGAATGGTACTGAATTGCAGTTATGAATTTTTGCATCATCTGGCCAATAATGACCGTCTTCTTCGTGTGCTATTGGGTGTTGAACGGGACTTTGGCTTTGAGCGTATTGAATATGAATACCAAAACATCTACGACAACGTATCGGGATTAGAAGATGAGATGCTAAAAGAAATCAATGAGGTGATTGTAGGGTTTGGTCATGCTCAGGTGTTCAAAAAAAAAGAAGAAACAGCCTTGCGCTTAAAGGCGGATAGTTTTGTGGTGGAAAGCAATGTTCATTTTCCAACGGATTATAATCTGTTATGGGATTGTGCGCGCAAAAGCCTTGATACT
>JAITNQ010000036.1 GCA_031290435.1 Candidatus Symbiothrix sp.
AACGGTTAATTTGTTTTGTGCGCTGAGCGTGCTTGTTGCAAGCAGCATCAACAGGAATAATTTTGTTTTCATACGGACATAATTTGTTTTTTAAAGGTCGTATGGAACCCGCAACATGTTCATGCTCTTGTGTGCAATTTTTGCATGCGGGTTTCATAAAATTAATGTGCTATAAAGTTTTTAATTGATTTAACTGCTTATCTTTGCTCAACGTAATAAATACGCCGAGGAATAAAAAATACTTGCTGCTACTCGTGATTTCCTGCCGCAAACCGGGATGTATATCCGAATAACGGTAGCCGTAAACATTGGTGTAACCCAATACATTTTGTACGCCGAAATGAATGATAACTTGTTTGGACGGCAGATAAGACCAACTCATATCCAAGCGGTTGCGAAAGGGTGTTTTCCCCAGACGGTCGTATGGCGTCGATTCCATATAATAGGGCGTGCCCGCAGCGATGTTGTAACTCGTTCCCAATTGCGATTGCAAAGGCGCTATCCAATATTTCAGAACGATATTGAAAGCATGCGGGGAAACATAATCCGGCGTAACCCGTTCCGAAAACCGCTCGTACTGCTTTTTCGTATGATTGTAGGAATAAGTCAGCCAATAACTTAGGGTTTTGAAATTGCTTTTCCAGAAAATATCAGTGCCCCAAGCATAACCGTCTCCTTCGCTGTGGATGGCGTCCGGTTGCGTCGTCCCCTGAGTATAACCCGATACCTTATTGTACTTTTTATAATAAGTATCCAACTGAAATTTATCAGTTTGCTTCACATAACTATACGAAAGTGCGAGCTTGTTTACGGACGTAAAATTCAAGGTATTTGTCTGTTTCAGATAATCCATGTCAGGCAATTGAAAATACCGGCCCGCAGATATTGAGAAAATATTTTTCGTATTCGGGGCATAACCGAGATACAAGCGCGGAGCCAGATTAAACTCTTGGAGATAAAGGGAATATTCGCCGCGCAATCCGATATTGGCCGTCAGTTTGTTGCTGATAAACAGTTTGGTGTCGTTGTACAGACTCATCCATTGATTGTTGATTCGGGTTTTATATTCCCGGTCGAACGTATAAGTTTCTTCAAAAGGATTGTTTATCCATTCGATACCTGAACGGTTGACAATGCGTCCGTTCCGGTATTGCAAACCGAATTTGCTGTGGTTCCAACTATTCAGATTCTCCATCTTGTCGTTGAGTCGCTGCATTTCGGTTCCAGAAAAACGATTTACCACCACATTGCTCGCCAAAGACAAACTCCATTGGGCATCAAAAGCATGGTACAGATTTGCCTGTGCATAAAAATAATCTTGTTTCAACAGGTTGGTAAAACGCACCGTATCCACGTTGTAATAAGCACATTCTAATCCTTCCCGGCTGAAATTGGCTTGTACGGTCATCTTCGTTTTGAGATTAAATTCTTTGGTCAGAAAGAAATCGCCCTGAAGCGACTGATAATAGTTATTCCATTCGAGCCGGTCGGGAAATAGTTTTCCGTAAGGTTCCAGATTGGAATACCGGAGACCTGCCCGATAGGCATACGAGGGTTTTTGGTCGATATGCGTAATACCTGCATATACAGACGATACGGCAATATCGGTTTTCGGCGTCATCTCCGTCCGTTCTTTGGTGTTCAGGTTGATAATTCCCGAAAGCGCTTGTCCAAATTCGGCATTGTAACCGGCCGATTGCAAAACTACGCCATCGAACAAGTCGGAAGTAAAGCGGCTGCGTACACCCGTCCCGGTCGATGACAGGTTGTATGGCTCAACCACCAACAAGTCGTTGATATAATATTGCGATTCACCCGGACTGCCGCCCTGAATGATTAACCGGCCGTCGTTGTCGTTGGCCTGCACGCCGGGCAATACCCGCATAGCCGCCAGAATATCGGCCAAAGCTGCCGGATTTGTCACAACATCGAAAGTGGACATTTTGATGGTTTGCGCCGAATAATCGCTGAACCGGCCGTACTTAGGCGCAGAAACAACAAGGTTTTGCAGACTGAAAATACTGTCTATCAGTATCACCTTGATATGTTGTTGTCCTTTGTTGAAGTTTACTTTTTTCCGCTTATAACCAAACGCTTCGAATTGAAGCGACCGATTGGTCAGGCTATCGGGATAGACGAACGAGAATTTCCCGTCCTTGTTCGAAACCGTCCGGAGAAATCCGGCGCTCAAACTGACTGACGCCCCCGGAACGGGTTTCCCAGTTCTGTCTTCAATTTCTCCGGACAAGGTCGTTTGCGCGTTCAAACAATTTACGCCGACTGACAAAAGCGCCATGAGAATCAAGATATTTAACAAATGTTTCATTTTAGATTTTATAAATTAGTTTATGTTATGAACTAATTTTGGAAAAAAAATTTTCTTTTCTCTTCTTTTTTCTCTCTGAATAAATAATCATTAATATCCAGATAACAACGAGTATCCCGATGATAATCAAATTGTTTTCTGTTTTTAGATTGTTGAGTGTATGAAATGCCGATACTGCTAATAATGAATTTGTCTTATCTGCCACAATGCCAATTCCCCAACTCCCAAAAATCAAAAGTCCTAAAAACAACAAATTCATAGTTGTCATTTCAAAATTCAAATGCCATATAAACCAGAGTATTCCTACAATTAAAATATTCCAAATTTTGGGCAATCCTTTTAACTGTTGCTGTAAAAAACCACGCCAACCGATTTCTTCTAAAAGTCCATACATAAAAAACATCGAAACAGTTAAAACAGGAAAACTCTCTTTCGTTAAAAAAGCGTGTGTCGAAATCAACAGGATAGGAAAAAGCCAATATGCCGAAAATGGTACAAGTATTTGTTTATAATTTCCCTTCAAAGTCATTGGGTGGAACTTTATCTTAAAAATCAATGATGCGACAATAACGCCTATTGTCGGGCCAATACCTTGAAGTATTATTTTAATAAAACTGTTCTCTACCACTGAAAGTACACTTGTCTTATTGGTCAAGTATCTCAGCCCTATTGCTATGGCATAAAAGACCGCAATTGCATAAATTGTTTTGTTTTTTGCTTTTATCATAAATATTATTTTAAATGTTTTACCCCTAATCCCCTAAAGGGGACTTGGCTGAGCATAGATTGACAATATTGCTGCCCTAAATCCCCTAAAGGGGACTTTTAGGGGTGTAATAGCTTTGCAAAGCCTTGACATACTCATTAAAAGCCTCTATCCCTACCGGATTGATGCGACATACGGTTCGCGGCATTTTCCCTTGAAACATCTTTTCCACGTCGATGTATCCGGCTTCCCGCAATTTGTCGATTTGCACGCTCAGGTTACCGGAAGTCGCTCCCGTTTGTTCTTTCAGGAAAACAAAATCGGCTTCTTCCACACTGATTAGCAACGACATAATAGCTAACCGCAATTGGGAATGTAACAATGGATCTAAATCTTTAAACATTTTTTTCCGCCGATTTATTCAGTTGATAACCCGGAATGATAAATCCGATAATCATGCAGGCCGCCAAAATAACCATTTGTACAGCCACTCCTTCCGTAAACAGCAACAAAGCGAACATACAAGCAGCAGAGCCTGTCCACATCGCAATCGCTCCATATAAAAAGGGTTTGAAACGGCAGGCTTTAGCTGTCACAAATTCGGAGATACCGATTAACAGTATAATGACCGGATTAATTAAATAGAAATAATAATAAACATGCGTGGAAAAGGATAATGTATAAACAATACCCACAAAAAGAATAGCCGACAACATGAACCCATTCCATATCGAAGAAATAATATGGTCGATATGCGTTTTCACAAGCGGCTCCTTACCTTTTCCAATTATCAGTTGAGAAATAATGGTGCCGGGAACCATCAGTAGCCAAACATAGAAAGAATAGTAACTTTCTTTCGATAAGGATACCAAGATATAAGCCAAAGCAATATTTGCAATGGCAGTGAAAGATACTAAATAGCCCCAGAAAATCATGAAGTTGCCGCTACCTTTCTGTACATTGTTTCGCGCACGGTTAATCATTTCCGTGATCACTTCCAAACTCTGCTGTTCTGTGAATTTTGT